>NZ_NERM01000003.1:0-336714 GCF_002215235.1 Rhodococcus sp. BUPNP1 | reverse complement strand
CCCCGGCCCCACCCCACGACCGATCAACCACCGCGCCCACCGCGACGACACCGCATCGAGCTCCCGATACGACAACGACCGAGAACCCTCCACCACCGCCACCGCATCACCGGCCGACTCCACCGCCGACACCAACAACTGCGGCAACAACACACCACGACGACCACGGGCACGCTCGCCGCGCGCCGGGCGCGCAGCGCGCTCGGGGCGTGCGCCACGTTCGGGGCGGGGTGAGCGCTCGGGCCGAGGCGCGCGTTCGGGACGGGGTGCACGTTCGGGACGCGGTGCCCGGCTGCGGGCACCGTCCTGCGTCTCGCGAGGCTGCGTCTCCGAAGGGAAATCGGACGAAGAGGATGCGTTCACCGGAGAGGCCCCGTTCGAGCTGCCATCGTGTCGTGAACGCATGAAAAAGCCCATACCCTTCGCTTTCGATCCCAACGGTCGCGTCTGCGAACCGAGCAAGCATAGTCACCCGTCGGAGACGGGCGAACTTACTCGGTAGTAACCCCATGGGGTTCATCTCTCCGACCACTCCCGACGTTACCGGCGCATCCCGCGGGGACTCGTCCGCCGAGGTGGTGGGGCCACCCGAAGCGGCCCCACCACATCGTCAGTCCAGGTCAGCGAGCCGGTACAGGCGGTGTGCCGCGCCCCACTCCTCGAGCAACCCGTCGGGGGCGTCGTCCACCACGACGACGGCCGCGAGGTCCTCGAGCGACCCGGGTTCGAGCGTGCTCAGAGATGCCTCGGGCAGGTGCACGTGGGTGACCCACTCGTTGTAGAGCACGCTGTCCAGGGCCGTACCCGACGACGCGCCCTCGGGCACGACCACGACGACGGCACCGGTCGCCGTGACGACCAGCGGTTCGAGCGCCACCGCCTCGATCTCGACACCGCCCACCGCGAGGCTGCGCGACTCGTAGGTCAGCTCGTACCGATCCCGCAGCGTGCCGATCCTCTCGACCAGTTCGACGTTCGTGAACGTCCGCGAGGGCAGCACGAGTGCCGGGTCCGCCGAGCCGACCGGACGCAACCGGTCGGCGTAGGTCACCGGATCCGCCGGCTGCGCAGCCAGCTCGTCCCGCACACCGGGCTCGTCGACGACCAACCAGCTGTCCGCACCGTTCGCCGCGGTACCGGCGACCGTCAGTCCCAGAGCGGCTCCGGCGGGCAGCTGCCCGTCGACGCGGGTGGGATCGACCGGCGCGATCGCGGCACCGGTCTTGACCACCGCCCACTGGGCGACCACGGACTCCACCGAGCGCGGGATCGCGACCGCGACGACATCGCCGGTGCCGAGGCCGCGGCCGATGAGCAGCCGAGCCAGGCGGGACGACCGTGCGTCGAGTTCCCGGTAGGCGATCTCCGTCCCCTCACCGCCGATCTCCGGATCGGCCGGGAGCGAGAGCGCCGGCGCCGCCGGATCCTCCTCGACCACCTCGGCGAAGACCGTGGCCAGCGTCCGCGCGCCGGTGTCCACGGCCGCGCTGGACGGTCCGGACTCGGCGACGATGCGGGCGAGTTCCTCCGCATCGACGAGGTCGATGTCGCCGACCGCCGACTCCGGATCGGCGGCGAACGCGTCGAGCACGCGCACCAGCCGCTCCGAGATGTTCCTGACCTCCGACTCGGCGAAGAACCGCTCCAGGTACTTGAAGGTCAGGTCGATCTGCGTGTCGGCGACCGTCATGAGAGTGATCGGGTAGTGCGTGGCGTCCTTGACCCCGACCCCGGTGATCGTCATGCCGTCGATCGACCCCGCGGCGTCGGACAGTGCCTCGCGGTCGATCGGGTACGACTCGAACACCAGCAGCGAATCGAAACCGATCGGGTTCCCGATTCGCTGCTCGATCTCGGACAGCCCGACGTAGTGGTGGTCGAGCAGACCGGCCTGTTCCGACTGCAGGCGCTGCAGCAGGTGCGCCACCGACTCGTGCGGATCGACCCGCACGCGCACCGGCAGGGTGTTGATGAACAGGCCGACCATCGACTCGACGCCGGGCAGGTCGGCGGGGCGACCCGAAACCGTGGCGCCGAACACGATGTCCGGGTTGCCAGTGATGCGGCCGAGCAGCACACCCCAGGCGGCCTGCACGAGCGTGTTCACCGTGACACCGAGCTCGGTGGCCAGCGCGGTCAGCCGGGCGGTGTGATCGGTGTCGACCAGGACGGAGACCTTCGAGATGGTCTCGTTGTCGGGGTCGCGCTGGACCGGAGCGACCACCGTCGGCTCGGAGAGCCCCTGGAGGGTCTGCGCCCACGCGTCGAGCGAGGCGGCGTGGTCCTGCTCGGCGAGCCAAGCGAGGAAATTCCGGTAGGAACGCACGCGCGGCAGCACCGTGCGGTCTCCGCGCAGCACGTACAGGGCCATGAGGTCCTGCATGAGCAGCGGCATCGACCAGCCGTCGAGGAGGATGTGGTGGCTCGTCACCGCCAGGTGGTAGCGATCCGCCCCGGACCTCACGAGCAGGAACCGCATGAGCGGTGCCGTCTCCATATCGAAACGCCGGGCCTGCTCGTCGGCGAGCACGTCCGCGAGTTCGGCCTCTCGGACGTCGTCCGCGCGATCGGTGAGATCGACCGTCCGCCACGGCAGTTCGACCTCGTCGAGCACGAGCTGCAGCGACTGCCCCTCGTCGTCGGTGACGAATGCCGTGCGGAGGTTCGGGTACCGGTCGAGCAGTGCCTGTCCCGCGTCCCGCAGACGGTCGGGATCCACCGCGCCTTCGAGGTCGAGGACCGCCTGCATCGTGTAGACGTCGACGCGCTCGTCGATCGTCATCGATGCGTGGAAGAGCAGACCGGTCTGCAGCGGCGACAGCGGCCACACGTCCGCCAGCGACGGGTAGCGCTGCTCCCACGTCTCGATCTCCTTCTGGTCGATGTCGACCAGCGGCAGATCGGACGGGGTCAGGCCACCTGCGGCCGGCGACGCGGCGTGCCGCGCGAGTGCGCTCAACGCCTCGAGCCAGTGCTGCGCGAGTTCGTCGACGTCGTCGCGGTCCAGCAGACCCGCCGGGAAGGCGATGTTCGCCCCGAGCTGTGGGCCGTCCGCACCGTCGGAGACCACGGCGTTGATGTCCACGCTCGCGTTGGCGGGCATGTCGGCGTCCTGGGTCACGTCGAGCTTGCCCAGCGCGTCGGTGGGCGCCCAGCCGATCTCGGCGAGCCCCTCCGGCACGTCCGCCGAGGAGACCCGGCCGAGGTAGTTGAAGCTGACCTGCGGCGAGCGTGCGATCTCGGCCAGGCGCGCCGACGATTCCCGATCGAGGTAACGCAGTAGACCGAAGCCCATGCCCTTGTCCGGGATCCCGAGCAGCTGCTCCTTGACGGCCTTGACCGCCGAACCCATCGCGGCACCGCCGGCGAAGGCGTCGTCGACGTCCACACCGGCGAGGTCGACCCGCACCGGGTAGGCACTGGTGAACCAGCCGACCGTCCGCGACAGGTCGGCACCCGGCACCACAGCCTCCTCACGACCGTGCCCCTCGAACTTCACGAGGGCGGACGAGGATTCGACGCCACGATCGCGGCGCCAGCGCACCATCGCCAATCCGAGCGCGGCCACCAGACCGTCGGCGACACCGCCGCGGAACAGGGCCGGCACCGACGTCAGCAACGCATCGGTGTCCGCCGCCGGGACGGAGATCTCCAGTCGCTGCACCGTCGCCATCGTGTCGACGGCGGGATCGAACGGGCGGGCCCCCAGGTCCGGATCCGGTCCCTCGAGGATCCGTTCCCACAGCGGCAGTTCGCTTCGTCGCAACGGAGCCGCTTCGACGAGGCCGTGGGCCCAGCGACGCAACGACGTCCCGACCGCCTCGAGCTGCGGCTCCTGACCGGAGACGATCCGGCCCCAGGCCAGCCCGAGGTCCGGCAGCAGGATGCGCCACGACACACCGTCCACCACGAGGTGGTGGGCAACGACCGTGAGGATGCCCGGGCGGGTGTCGCCGAGGTCGAACCACAGGAAGCGGATCACGGAACCGCTCGACGGATCGAGACGGCCGAGGGCCGCGTCGATCTCGCGGTTGGCGATCTCCGTCAGCCCGGCGTCGTCGACGTCCGGGGACAGTTCGACGCGGTCGAGGATCGCTCCGGGTTCGACCGTGCCGGTCGCGCGGACCCGCAGGACATGCGTGCCGTCGGCACCGCGTTCGAGGATCGAGCGCAGCGCGTCGTGGTGGTCGATCACCGCGCCGATGGTGCGGGTCAGCACGTCCCGGTCGATGCCCTGCGGCAGCGTGACGGACACGAGCTGCGAGAACCGGTCGAAGCCGCCGGGCCAGCCGAGCACGTCGCGCATGATCGGCGTGAGCGGCACCTCGCCGACACCACCGCCGGGCAGCTCGGTCAGACGGATGGGGCCGGAACTCTCCGCCCGCGTGGCGACCTCGGCGAGGCCGGCCACCGAACGACGCTCGAAGACGTCACGCGGCGTGAACACGACACCCCGGGACTTCGCCCGCGACACCAGCTGGATCGACACGATGCTGTCGCCACCGAGCGCGAAGAACGACTCGTCGACACTCACCTTGTCCAGATGGAGAACCTCCGCGAACACCTCCGCGATGATCTGCTCGACCTCACTCTCCGCAGCCCGGTACTCGCGCTCCTCGATCACCGGCTCCGGAAGAGCATCACGATCGAGCTTGCCCACCGGCGTCAGCGGCACCTCGTCGAGCACCACGATCGCCGACGGCACCATGTGCGGCGGCAACGACCGCGCCACGAACTCCGTCAGCTCCGCCGTGTCGACCGTCCGGCCGCGGACGGGCAGCACGTACGACACCAGCACCGTGGCACCCGAGCCGGTCGTGCGGCCCAGGGTCGCCGCGAAGTCCACCGTCTCGTGTTCGGTCAGCGCCGCGTCGATCTCACCGAGTTCGATGCGGAAACCGCGCACCTTGACCTGGAAGTCGCTGCGGCCGACGAACTCGAGTTCGACGGGGCCGCCGCCGATCGAGCGCCAGCGCACCACGTCGCCGGTGCGGTACATGCAGGATCCGTCGGCGCTGTACGGGTTGGCGACGAATCGCTCCGAGGTCAGGCCGCTGCGACCGTGGTAGCCGCGTGCGAGTGCACCACCGGCCATGTACAGCTCACCGGCGACACCCTCGGGCACCGGCTGGAGCCGGGCGTCGAGGACGAGCGCGGAGACCCCGTGCGTGGGATTGCCGATGGTGATCGGCCGTCCCGGCTGCAGCTTGCCGAAGGACGAGATGATCGTCGTCTCGGTCGGGCCGTAGCCGTTGAAGTACTTCCGTCCCGGCGCCCACCGCGCGAGCAGTTCGGGCGTGGTGACGTCGCCGCCGACGGAGACCACCTCGAGGCTGTCGATGCCGGTCGGATCCATCGTGCCGAGCACCGCGGGCGTGATGATCGTGTGGGTCACGCGTTCGGTCTTCAGCAGCTCGGCGAGATCCGGGCCCCCGATGATCCCGGCGGGCACGATCACCAGCGTGGCGCCGCTGGAGAACGCCGCCATCCACTCGAGCACCGACGGGTCGAAGCTCGGCGAGCAGATGTGCAGGAAGCGGTGGCCGGCCCGCAGGTGGTAGAGATCCACCGCGGTGTCGACCACTCCCCCGAGTCCGGTGTGGGTGACGACGACACCCTTCGGTCGACCGGTCGAACCCGACGTGTAGATCACGTAGGCCGGCTGGTCGAGCCGGATCGGGCGCAGTCGCTCGGCGTCGGTGATCGGATCGGCCGACCGTGCCTCGAGTGCGGTGGCGGTCTCCGCCGAGTCGAGCACGAGCCAGTCGGCCTCGTCCGGCAGGCCGTCGATGTGCGCGCCGCCTGTGATGCCCAGTGCCGCACCGGAATCGGACAGCATGTAACGCACGCGGTCGGCCGGATAGGTCGGGTCGACCGGCAGGTGTGCGGCGCCGGTCTTCGCGATCGCCCACACGCTCAGCACCATCTCGTACGACCGCGGGTACGCGACCGCGACGATGTTCTCCGGTCCGACGCCACGCTCGATGAGCAGGCGTGCCAGTCGCGACGAGGTCTCGTCGAGTTCCCGGTAGGTGATCGAGCGACCCTCGTAGCGCACCGCCACGGCGTCGGGGTCCATCGCGACACCGGTCGTGAGGATGTCGGTGAGGCTTCCCCCGGCACTGACACGGTCGCCGTGGACGTGGGTGAGTCGGTCGAATTCGTCCGCGTCGAGGATCGCCAGGTCGCCGACGGGCGACTGCGGATCGTCCAACGCACCGGTGAGCAGCATCGAGAACCTGCGCGCGAACTCCTCGACGGTCCGCCGATCGAACAGGGCCGTCGCGTAGGAGAACTCGGCTCCGATGCCGGCGGGCTCGCCCGTCTCGTCGTACTGCTCGCGCAGCGTCAGGGACAGGTCGAACTTTGCGGTGTCGACGTCGAAGGGGACACCCGAGACCGTCAGGCCCGGGAGTTCGAGACCGGCCGACGGCAGGTTCTCGAACGACAGCGCCACCTGGAACAGCGGGTGGCGGGCGGTCGACCGCTCCGGCGCGAGGATCTCCACGAGCCGCTCGAACGGGATGTCCGCGTGGGCGAACGCCTCGAGGTCGGTCTCCCGGACCCGGGCGAGCAGATCGGTGAAGCTCTCTCCGCCGTCCACCCGGCTGCGCAGCACGAGCGTGTTGACGAACATGCCGATCATGTCGTCGAGTTCGTGCTCCCCACGGCCCGCGATCGGGGTACCGATCGCGACGTCGTCGGTGTCCGCCATGCGGGCGAGGAACACCGCGAGCGCGGTGTGCATCACCATGAACATCGTCGTGCCGGTCCGGCGTGCGAGTTCGGCGACGGCGCGGTGCGTCTGCGCGTCGATCGTGAGTCCGACCGTGCCGCCGGCGAACGACTGCACCGGCGGGCGCGGACGGTCCATCGGCAGGTTCAGCTCGTCCGGAAGTCCGGCGAGGGCGTCCTGCCAGTACGCCGCCTGGGCGGACAGCACGCTCTCGGGATCGTCCTCGGAGCCGAGCACCTGGCGTTGCCACACCGCGAAGTCGGCGTACTGCACCGGCAGCGGCGTCCATCCCGGTTCCTCCCCGTGTACACGGGAGAGATAGGCGGTCATGACGTCCCGGGTCAGCGGAGCCATCGACCAGCCGTCGGCGCTGATGTGGTGGACGACGAAGACCAGCACGTGGTCGGTCTCGCTCAGGCGCAGCAGCGCCACCCGCAGCGGCAACTCCGCGGTGACGTCGAAACCGGTGGTGACGATCTCGCGGATCCGATCCGGCACGTCCGCCGGGTCGACGTCCTCGGCGACGACCTGCGGTGCCGCATCGGCCGTGGGCAGGACGAGCTGGTAGGGACGTCCGTCGTCCTCCGGGTAGATCGTGCGCAGCACCTCGTGACGGTCGAGCATGTCGCGGACCGCCGCCTGCAGGGCCTCGACGTCGAGCGCACCGGTGAGCCGCACGGCGACCGGCAGGTTGTCGGCGGCCGACGAGTTGTCGAAGCGGTTGAGGAACCACATGCGCTGCTGCGCGAGCGACAGCGGGATGCGGTCGGTGCGCGGCTGCGGTACGAGCGGGGCACGCCCGGTCGTACCGGTCTGCCGTTCGGCGTGCGCGGCGAGCGCCTCGACGGTGGAGGCCTCGAACAGGGCCCGCACGGGGACCCGGACGTCGAGCGCGGACCCGAGGCGGGCGACGAGCTGCGTGGCGATCAGCGAGTTGCCGCCGAGCGCGAAGAAGTCGTCGTCGAGACCCACGCGATCGACGCCGAGCACGTCGGCGAAGGTGCCTGCCACGATCTCCTCGACCGGCGTGCGCGGCGCGCGGAACTCGCGCACCTCGAAGGTCGGCGCGGGCAGCGCCTTGCGGTCGAGCTTGCCCGAGGTGTTGAGCGGGAACTCGTCGAGCACCACCACGGCGGCGGGCACCATGTACGACGGCAGGGAGCCGGAGACGAACTCGATCAGCGCACCGCTGTCGATCTCGTGGCCCGGCACCGGCACGACGTAGCCGGCGAGCTGGTCACCGGTCTGGGTCTGGGCCACGAGGACCGCGGCCTGGTTGACCGATTCGTGTGCCAGCAGGGCGGTCTCGATCTCGCCGAGCTCGATGCGCTGACCGCGGAACTTCACCTGGAAATCGGTGCGGCCGATGTACTCGAGCTCGCCGTCGCCGTTCCACGTCACGAGGTCGCCGGTGCGGTACATCCGGTCGCCCGGTGCACCGAACGGGTTCGCGACGAACCGGTCGGAGGTGAGGTCGGGCCGCCGGACGTAGCCGCGCGCGAGCTGGACACCCGCGAGGTAGAGCTCACCCGGGACACCCACGGGAACCGGCCGCAGACGACCGTCGAGCACGTACGCGCGGACGTTCCACTCGGGCACACCGATCGGCACGACGTCGACCGGCCCCTCGGCGGGGGCCTGCCAGTAGGTGGCCGAGACCGCGGCCTCGGTCGGTCCGTAGAGGTTGTCGATGTCCGCGGAGCTGATCCGCCGCACACCGTCGATCGTCTCGGGCGGCAGAGCCTCACCGATGACGAAGATGTCGCGCAGCGTGCTGCACGAGGCGGCGTCGGCGTGCGCGGCGAAGACGGTGAGCATCGACGGCACGAAGTCGGTGATGGTCACCTTCTCGCGGGCGATGACCTCCGACAGGTAGGCCGGGTCGCGGTGACCGTCGGGGGTGGCGATCACGAGCTTCGCACCCACGCTCAGCGGCATGAAGAAGCCCCACAGCGACACGTCGAAGGTCGTCGCGGTCTTCTGGAAGTACACGTCCTCCGAGGTCATCTCGAATTCGTGCAGCATCCATTCCGTCTGGTTGACGATCGCGCGGTGCGTCACGGCCACGCCCTTCGGCCGTCCGGTGGAGCCGGACGTGAAGATCGCGTAGGCGGTGTTGTCGGGACGCAGCGGCGAGAGCCGGTCCTCGTCGCGGACCGGCGTCGCCGGCACGGCCGCGAGGTCGAGCCGGTCGATCTCCACCGCGTCGACGGCGGTTCCCGACGGGATCTCGAACTCGTCGCGCGCCGTGGTCACGATGCACACCGGATCTGCGGTGTCGAGGATGTGGCGGATGCGGTCGGCCGGATGATCCGGATCGATCGGCACCCAGGCGCCGCCGGCCCGCACGATCGCGTACATGCCCACGAGCAGTTCCGTCGAGCGGCGGACGGCGAGGCCGACCAGCGACTCCGGCCCCACACCACGGCCGATCAGGTGCCGGGCGAGCCGGTTGACCCGCGCGTCGAACTCGGCGTAGGTCAGTTCCTCGCCCTCGTAGGACAGCGCGACCGCATCCGGGGTGCGTGCCACCTGCGCGTCGAAACGCGTGGTGAGCAGTGCGGTCCCGTCGAGGGCATGATCGGAGTCGTTCCACGCGTGGAGGATCCGGTCGAGTTCCTCGGAGCCGAGCAGCGCGATGTCGCCGACCGGCATCTCCGGCTGCTGCGCCATCGCCTCGAGTGCGCGAACGAAACGCTCGACGAGCGTCTCGACCTGGTCGCGGTCGAACAGTGCTCGCTGGTAACGCAGTTCGACCTCGAGCGCGGAGCGCAGGTGCACGAACAGGCTCAGCGGGTAGTGGGTCGCGTCGTGGGTGCCCACACCCGTGACAGCCATGCCGTCGATGGAGGCGGACTGCTCGGCGAGGGCTTCCTCGTCGAGCGGGTACGACTCGAACACCGTGAGCGTGTCGAAGGCGACCGACGGACTCGTCGCCCGCTGGATCTCGGTGAGTCCGAGATGGTGGTGGCCGAGCAGTGCGGCCTGCTCACCCTGCAGGCGTTCGAGGAACGCCGAGACGGGCTCGTCCGGATCGAAGGCGACCCGCACGGGCAGCGTGTTGATGAACAGGCCGACCATCGACTCCACACCGGGCAGGTCGGCGGGGCGACCCGAGACCGTGGCGCCGAAGACGACGTCCTCGGCACCGGTGAGGCGGCCGAGCAGCACGCCCCAGGCGGCCTGCACGAGCGTGTTCACCGTGACGCCGAGGCGCGCGGCGGCGCCGCTGACGGCGGCCAGTCGCTCGGCGTCGAGTTCGACCTTCACCCGGTCGTCGCCCTGGAGCCCGGGATGGCGCGGGGTCTGCGGAGCGAGCAGCGTCGGCTCCTCGAAGCCGGCGAAGGTCTGCGCCCACGCCTCACGCGAGGATTCGCGGTCGCGGGCGGTGACCCATTCGAGGAAGGAGCGGTACGAGCGCACCCGCGGCAGCAGGGACACCTCTCCCCTCGTCGCGTACAGGGCCATGAGGTCCTGCATCAGCAGCGGCATCGACCAGCCGTCGACCAGCACGTGGTGGGTGGTCACGCCGAGCTGGTAGCGGCCGTCGCCGAGGTGCACGAGGACGAACCGCATGAGCGGTCCGGTGTCCATGACGAAGCGGCGTGCCTCCTCGTCCTTCCAGAACGGCACCGTGGCGGTGACGCCGTCCGCGGCGACCTCCGCGGACATGTCGACGGTGCGCCACGGCACCTGCACGTCGTCGAGGACGAGCTGCACCGAGTCGCCGTCGGCGTCGGTCACGAAGACCGTCCGCAGGTTGGCGTGCCGGTCGAGCAGTGCCTGCGCGGCGCGGTGGAGCCGCTCGGGATCCACTTCTCCCTCGAGGTCGAGGACGGCCTGCATCGTGTAGACGTCGACGTCGTCCTCGCCGGTCATCAACGCGTGGAAGAGCAGACCGGACTGCAGCGGCGACAGCGGCCACACGTCCGCCAGCGACGGGTAACGCACGTGCCAACGGTCGAGATCGGCCTGGGTGACCGACACGAGCGGCACGTCGGAGGGCGTGAGCCCACCGGCGGCGGGGTCGGCGGCGTGCGTGACGAGCGCTGCGAGGGCGGCCCGCCAGTGCTGCACGAACTCGTCGACGTCCTCGCGGTCGAGCAGACCCGCGGGGAAGGCGATGTTCGCGCCGAGCTGCGGGCCGTCCGCGCCGTCGTTGACGATCGCGTTGATGTCGATCGCCGCGCTCGCGGGCATGTCGGCGTCGAGGGCGGCGTCGACGCGTCCCAGCGCGTCGGTCGGGGCCCAGCCGATCTCGGCGAGTTCCTCCGGCACGTCCGCGGAGGACACGCGACCGAGGTAGTTGAAGCTGATCTGCGGTGAGCGTGCGATGGCGGCGAGCCGCGCCGACGATTCCGGATCGAGGTAGCGCAGCAGACCGAAGCCCATCCCCTTGTCCGGGATGGCCAGCAGCTGTTCCTTGACGGCCTTGACCGCCGCACCCATCGCGGGACCACCGGTGACGGCGTCGTCGACGTCCACACCGGCAAGGTCGACCCGCACCGGGTAGGCGCTGGTGAACCAGCCGACCGTCCGGGACAGGTCGGCGCCCGGCACCACGGATTCCTCGCGGCCGTGACCCTCGAACTTCACGAGGGCGGAGGAGGATTCGATGCCGCGGTCGCGGCGCCAGCTCACGAGTGCCAGTCCGAGCGCGGCCACCAGACCGTCGGCGACACCGCCGCGGAACAGGGCCGGCACCGTGGTGAGCAGTGCATCGGTCTGCGCGGCGTCGAGGTTCATCTCGATGCGTTCGACGGTGGAGGTGACGTCGACGGCGGGGTCGAAGGGACGCTCGCCGAGCAGTGGGTCCGGTCCCTCGAGTATCCGTTCCCACAGCGGCAGCTCCGACCGGCGCTGTGCTGCGGCATCCACCAGGCCGTGGGCCCAGCGGCGCAGCGACGTCCCGACGGCCTCGAGCCGCGGCTGCTCACCGGAGACGATCTGTCCCCAAGCCAGACCGAGGTCGGGCAGCAGGATGCGCCACGACACACCGTCCATCACCAGGTGGTGGGCGACGACGAGGAGCACGCCGCGACGTTCGGCCGAGCCGAAGTCGAACCACACGAATCGCAGCACCGAACCGGCGAACGGGTCGAGCGCTCCGAGCGCGGAATCGAGTTCGCGGGAGGCGATCTCGGTGAGCTCGGCGTCGTCGACGTCGGCCGCGACCTCGACCCGCGACAGCAGGGCGTCCGGATCCACGGTGCTCGCGGAGCGGACCCGCAGGGTCACCTCTCCGTCGGCATCGCGTTCGAGGATCGAGCGCAGCGCGTCGTGATGGTCGACGACCGCACCGATGGTGCGGGTCAGCACGTCCCGGTCGATGTCGGCCGGGAGGGTCACGGCGACGGTCTGCGAGAAGCGGTCGAAGCCGCCGGGCCAGCCGAGGACCTCGCGCATGATCGGGGTGAGCGGCACGTCGCCGACACCGCCGCCGGGGAGTTCCTCGAGTCGCTCGGTCTGCGTCTCGTCGGCGCGGGTGGCGACCTCGGCGAGGCCCGCCACCGAACGACGCTCGAAGACATCGCGCGGCGTGAACACCACACCCCGCGCCTTCGCCCGCGACACCAACTGGATCGACACGATGCTGTCGCCACCGAGCGCGAAGAACGACTCGTCGACACTCACCTTGTCCAGATGCAGAACCTCCGCGAACACCTCCGCGATGATCTGCTCGACCTCGCTCTCCGCAGCCCGGTACTCACGCTCCTCGATCACCGGCTCCGGCAACGCATCACGATCGAGCTTGCCCACCGGCGTCAACGGCACCTCGTCGAGCACCACGATCGCCGACGGCACCATGTGCGGCGGCAGCGAGCGCGCCACGAACTCCGTCAGCTGTGCGGTGTCGATCGTGCGGCCGCGGACGGGCAGCACGTACGACACGAGGACGGTCGCGCCGGACGGGGTGGACCGCCCCACCGTCGTCGCCCAGTTCACCGACTCGTGTGCACTGAGGACCGCGTCGATCTCCCCGAGTTCGATGCGGAAACCGCGCACCTTGACCTGGAAGTCGCTGCGGCCGACGAACTCGATCTCGAGCCGGTCCTCGACGGGCCGCCACCGGACGACGTCGCCGGTGCGGTACATGCGGTCGCCGGGTTCGCCGTAGGGGTTGGGGACGAACCGCTCTGCGGTCAGCGCGTTGCGGCGGTGGTAGCCGCGGGCGAGTGCCCGGCCGGCCACGTAGAGCTCACCCGCCATGCCGGCGGCCACGGGGCGCAGACGCGAGTCGAGCACGAGGGCCGTCATACCCACGATGGGTTCGCCGATGGTGATCGGACGTCCGGGTTCCATCTCGCCGAAGGTCGACACGATGGTCGCCTCGGTCGGGCCGTACGCATTGACGTAGGTGGTGCGCTGCGACCATTCGGCCAGCAACTCCGGCGTCGTCACGTCGCCACCGACGGAGAGCACCTCGAAGCTGTCGATGCCCGTGGAGTCCATCGTGCCGAGCACCGCCGGCGTGATGATCGTGTGCGTCACGCGCTCGGTCTTCAGCAGCTCGGCGAGATCCGGACCGCCGATGATCCCGGCGGGCACGATCACGAGCGTCGCGCCGAATGCGAAGGCCGCCATCCACTCGAGCACCGACGGGTCGAAGCTGGGCGAGCAGATCTGCAGGAACCGCGATTCGGAGGTCACCCCGTACAGATCGGTGACCATGTCCTTCAGGCCCGCCAGACCCGTGTGGGTGACGACGACGCCCTTGGGCTTGCCGGTCGACCCCGACGTGTAGATCAGGTAGGCCGGGTGGTGGACCCGGATCGGGCGTACCCGGTCGGCGTCGGTGATCGGTGCGGCGGAGCGGGATTCGACGTCCGCGGCGAACGCCGGGTCGTCGAGCAGCAGCCATTCCGCGTCGTCGGGCAGTCCACCGACGTACTCGGACGACGTGATGCCCAGGGTGGCCCCGGAGTCGTCGAGCATGTAGCGCACGCGGTCGGCCGGATAGGTCGGGTCGACGGGGACGTGCGCCGCACCGGACTTGGCCACGGCCATGACGGTGACCGTCATGTCGTACGAGCGCGGGAACGACACGGCCACGAAGTTCTCCGGGCCGATGCCGCGATCGATCAGCACCCGCGCGAGCCTCGACGAGGTCTCGTCGAGTTCGCGGTAGGTGATCGACCGTCCCTCGTACCGCACCGCGACGGCGTCGGGATCCATCGCGACCCCACGCGTGAGGAACTCGGCGAGGGTGCTCGGTTCGGTGACGACGTCGTGTCCGCGCATGGCCGTGAGCTGCGCGAACTCGTCGTCGGCGAGCAGCGGCAGGTCGCCGACCGGGGCACGGTCGTCCGTGAGGATGCCGCCGACCAGTCGGGTGAACCGCTCGGCGAAACGCTGGATCGTGCTCTCGTCGAAGAGTGCACTGGCGTAGGAGAATTCGGCGGACAGGCCGGCGGGTGCGCCGGATCCGTCGATGTGTTCGCGCAGGGTCAGGCCCAGGTCGAACTTCGCGGTGTCGACCTCGAACGGGACGCCGGAGACGGTGAGCTCGGGCAGTTCCAGAGCGGTCTCGGGCAGGTTCTCGAACGACAGGACCACCTGGAACAGCGGGTGGCGTGCCGTCGACCGCTCGGGGTTGAGGATCTCCACGAGCCGCTCGAACGGGATGTCGGCATGGGCGAACGCCTCGAGGTCGGCCTCGCGCACCCGTGCGAGCAGGTCGGAGAAGCCCTCACCCGTGTCCACCCGGCTGCGCAGCACGAGGGTGTTGACGAACATGCCGATCAGGTCGTCGACCTCGGCCTCGCCGCGACCCGCGATGGGCGTGCCGATCGCGACGTCGTCGGTGTCGGCCATCCGTGCGAGGAAGACCGCGAGCGCGGTGTGCACGACCATGAACATCGTCGTGCCGGTCCGCCGTGCGAGCGCCGCGAGACCGCGGTGCGTGTCGGCGTCGAGGAGGAAGTCGACCTTGCCGCCGGCGAAGGACTGCACCGCGGGACGCGGCCGGTCCATCGGCAGGTTCAGCTCGTCCGGGAGCCCGGCGAGGGTGCGCTTCCAGAAGTCGGCCTGCGCCGCGAGCAGGCTCGCGGCATCGTCCTCGTCGCCGAGCACGTCGCGCTGCCAGATCGCGAAGTCGGCGTACTGCACGGGCAGCGGTGCCCAGCCGGGGGCCTCGCCCTCGGCGCGGGACATGTAGGCCGTCATGACGTCGCGGGTCAGCGGCGAGATGGACCAGCCGTCGGCGCTGATGTGGTGGACGACGAAGACGAGCACGTGATCGCGCTCGGAGAGCTCGAACAGTCGTGCGCGCAGCGGGATCTCGGTGGTGACGTCGAACCCGCGGGAGACGACCGCCGTCACCTTCTGCAGCAGGTCGCCCTCGGTGGCCGATTCGACGTCGATGTCGGGCGCGGCCTCCGCGACGGGGAGGATCAGCTGGTAGGGCTGTCCGTCGATCTCGGGATAGACGGTGCGGAGCACTTCGTGCCGGGCGAGCAGGTCCTGGACCGCTGCTTGCAGCGCACCGAGGTCGAGCGCCCCGGTCAGGCGGACCGCGACCGGGATGTTGTTGACCGACGATTCGGTGTCGAAGCGGTTGAGGAACCACATCCGCTGCTGCGCCAGCGACAGCGGCACACGCTCGGGCCGCGGCTGCGGCACCAGCGGCGGACGTGCCGCCGCACCGGTGTGCTGCTCGGCCGCGACGGCGAGCGCCGCGACACTGGGGGCCTCGAACAGCACGCGCACGGGGACGCGGGTGTCGAGTGCCGCGCCGATCCGCGAGACGACCTGAGTGGCGAGCAGCGAGTTGCCGCCGAGTTCGAAGAAGTCGTCGTCCACACCTACGCGGGTGAGGCCGAGGACGTCCGCGAACACGCCGGCGACGATCTCCTCGACCGGGGTGCTCGGAGCGCGGAATTCGCGGGTCTCGAAGACCGGCTCGGGCAGGGCCCTGCGGTCGAGCTTGCCGTTGACGTTCAGCGGCAGCGCATCGAGCGTCACGAACGCCGACGGCACCATGTACGACGGCACCCGGGCGCCGAGCGCGGACCTGATGGACTCGATGTCCGCCTGCGCACCATCCGCGGGCACGACATAGGCGACCAGCTGGGTGCCGACCCGCTCGTCCTCCCGCGCGATCACCGCGACATCACGCAGCGCATCCATCGCCCGCAGGGCGGACTCGATCTCACCGAGCTCGATGCGGAAACCACGCACCTTCACCTGGAAGTCCGTGCGCGACAGGTAATCCAACTGTCCGTCGCGGGTCCACCGCACCAGGTCGCCCGTACGGTACAAGCGTTCTCCGTCACCGAACGGCGAGGCGACGAACCGCTCCGCGCTCAGATCAGGTCGATCGAAGTAGCCGCGCGCGAGCTGCGCACCGGCCAGATACAACTCGCCGGCGACACCGGCCGGAACCGGATGCAACCGATCGTCGAGCACATAGACACGAGTGTTCCACTCGGGCACACCGATCGGCACCGACGCACCCGAGGTATCGGTGACGTCGCCGGAGGTGACCGACACCGCGGCCTCGGTCGGACCGTACAGGTTCACGAGCCGCGCCCGGTTGTGGGTCAGGAACCGCTGGGCGGTCGCCGGCGGCAACGCTTCGCCGATGGCGAGGATGTGGCGCAGCGAGGGAGCCAGCACTCCGTCGGCGTCGACCATCAATGCTTCGAGCATCGACGGCACCACGTGCAGCGTCGTCACCGACTGCTCGGTCAGCAGCCGGTTCAGATAAGCCGGATCGCGATGACCGTCGGCCGACGCGACGACCACACGCCCACCGGAGACCAGCGCGGACCAGAACTCCCACACCGACAGGTCGAACGTCGCCACCGTCTTCAACAACACCGCATCATCGGCACCGAGACCGAAATGCTCACGCTTCCACACCAACTGGTTGACGATCGCCGCATGCGGCACCGCCACACCCTTCGGCCGGCCCGTCGAACCCGACGTGAAGATCACATACGCCGTGTTCGACGCACGCAGCGGCGCAATCCGCTCGGTATCGGTCACCGGCGACGCGGACAGCTCGGACAGATCCAGGCTGTCGAGGAACAGGGTGGGGACAGACTTCTCCCCCGGTGCCGTGAACTCGTCGCGTTCGGTGGACAGCACCACCACCGGAGCAGCCGTGTCGAGGATGTACGCGTTGCGATCGTCCGGCTGGTCCGGATCCACCGGCACATAGACGCCACCGGCCTTGACCACCGCATACATACCGACCAGCAACTCGACCGAACGACGCATCGCCAACGCCACCGTCGACTCCGGACCCACACCCTCCCAGATCAACCTGCGCGCAAGACGATTGACCCGCGCATCGAACTCCGCATAGGTCAGCGACTCGCCCTCGAACACCAACGCCGTCGCATCCGGCACCCGCGAAACCTGCTCGTCGAACAGATCCACCAAGGTGGCAGAGGCGGTGGGGTGCGCGGTGTCGTTCCACGCCTCGAGCACTCGCGCGGTTTCCGCGGTGTCGAGGAGAGGCAGATCGCCGACCGGCAGGGCCGGGTCGTCGACCACGGCGTCGAGCACGCGGATGAACCGGGCGGCGAACTCCGCGACCGTCGATTCGTCGAACAGATCGGTCGCGTAGGTGAAGTAGCCGGTGATGCCCGTGGGCGTGCCGTCGTCGCTGTAGCGGTCGGTGACGATCAGGTGCAGGTCGAACTGCGAGATCTCCATGTCGGCGTCGAGACCGGCGATGGTGAGACCGGGGAGTTCGAGTGCGGCCTGCGCGAGGTTCTGGAACGACAGACCCACCTGGAACAGCGGGTGCCGTGCCGTGGACCGTGCGGGGTTGAGCACCTCGACGAGCCGCTCGAACGGCACGTCGGCGTTCGCGAACGCGCCGAGGTCGGCCTCACGGGTCCGTCCCAGCAGCTCGGTGAACGACGCGTCCGACTCGACGTGGGTCCGGAACACCAGCGTGTTGACGAACATGCCGATCAGGTCGTCGAGTTCGCGCTCGCCGCGACCGGCCATCGGCGTGCCGATCGCGATGTCGTCGCTCGAGGACATGCGTGCGAGGAACACCGCGAGCGCGGTGTGCAGCACCATGAACATCGTGGTGTTCGTGCGCCGGCCGAGGTCGGCGAGGCGCCGGTGGAGGTCGGCCTCCACCGTGAAGTCGACGCGGCCGCCCCGGAACGACTGGACCGCGGGACGCGGCCGGTCGCTCGGGAGATCGAGCTGGTCGGGCAGGCCGGCGAGCGCCTGTTTCCAGTACTCGACCTGCTCGGCGGCGAGCGATTCGGGATCGTCCTCGTCGCCGAGCACCGCGCGCTGCCAGATGGCGAAGTCGGCGTACTGCACCGACAGCGGCTCCCACGCGGGGGCATCGCCCTGCGACCGCGCGACGTAGGCCGTCATGAGGTCGCGCGTGAGCGGCCCCATCGACGAGCCGTCGGCGGAGATGTGGTGGACCACGAAGGCGAGGACGTAGTCGGATTCACGGACCCGGAACAGTCGCGCGCTCAGCGGCACGGCCGTAGTGACGTCGAAGATCGTCGCCGCGAGTTCCTGGACGGCGGCGACGATGTCCGCTTCCGGCACGTCCACCGGAGTGAGGTCGGGAACCGCCTGCGCGGCCGGAACGATGACCTGGACGGGACCGTCCTCGGTTTCCGGGTAGAAGGTGCGCAGCGATTCGTGGCGGGCCACGACGTCGCCGACTGCGGCCTGCAGCGCGTCGACGTCGAGATCGCCGGTGAGCCGGATCGCGATCGGCACGTTGTAGGCCGACGATTCGGTGTCGAAGCGGTTGAGGAACCACATGCGCTGCTGCGCGAGCGACAACGGGATGCGTGCGGGCCGCTCGACGGCTTCGAGAGGCCGGCGGTCGTCGCCGCGCTGCGACTCGACCGCACCGGCGAGCGATTCGACGGTGGTGTTCTCGAAGAGGGCGCGCACCGGAACCTTCGCACCGAGTGCGGCTCCGAGCCGGGAGGCCACCTGGGTGGCGAGCAGCGAGTTGCCGCCGAGTTCGAAGAAGTCGTCGTCGAGACCGACCCGTTCGACGCCGAGCACCTCGGCGAAGACCGCGGCGACGGCCTGCTCGGCCGGCGTGACGGGGGTTCGGAACTCACGGGTCTCGAAGACCGGCTCGGGCAGGGCCCTGCGGTCGAGCTTGCCGTTGACGTTCAGCGGCAACGCGTCGAGCGTCACGAACGCCGACGGGACCATGTACGAGGGCACCTGCGTCGCCAGGTCGCTCCTGACCGTCGCCACGTCCAGGGTGTCGGCTTCGGTGGGCACGACGTAGGCGACGAGCTGGGTGCCGACCCGCTCGTCCTCCCGGGCGATCACCGCGACATCACGCAGCGCATCCATCGCACGCAGGGCGGACTCGATCTCACCGAGCTCGATGCGGAAACCACGCACCTTCACCTGGAAGTCCGTGCGCGACAGGTAATCCAGCTGCCCGTCACGGGTCCACCGCACCAGGTCGCCCGTGCGGTACAAGCGTTCTCCGTCACCGAACGGCGAGGCGACGAACCGCTCCGCGCTCAGATCCGGGCGCCCGAAGTAACCACGCGCCAACTGTGTGCCCGCGAGGTAGAGCTCACCGGCGACACCGGCCGGAACCGGATGCAGACGCTCGTCGAGCACGTAGACACGGGTGTTCCACTCGGGCACACCGATCGGCACCGACGCACCCGAGGTGTCGGTGACATCACCGGCGGTGACCGACACCGCGGCCTCGGTCGGACCGTACAGGTTCACCAACCGGGCGGCGTTGTGCTCGACGAACCGCCTCGCGGTGGCCGGCGGGAGGGCCTCACCGATCGCCAACACCTGTCGCAGGGACGGCGTGAGGGTGCCGCCCGCATCGACCATCAGAGCCTCGAGCATCGACGGCACCACATGCAGCGTCGTCACCGACTGCTCGGTCAGCAACCGGTTCAGATAGGCCGGATCGCGGTGACCGTCCGCCGACGCGATGACCACCCGGCCGCCGGAGACCAGCGCGGACCAGAACTCCCATACCGACAGGTCGAACGTCGCGACCGTCTTCAACAACACCGCATCATCGGCACCGAGACCGAAATGCTCACGCTTCCACAGCAACTGGTTGACGATCGCCGCGTGCGGCACCGCCACACCCTTCGGCCGACCCGTCGAACCCGACGTGAAGATCACATACGCCGTGTTCGTCGCACGCAGCGGCGCGACCCGCTCGGTATCGGCCACCGGCGCCGCGGACAGTTCGGACAGATCCAGGGTGTCGAGCAGCAGGGTGGGGACAGACCTCTCCCCCGGTGCCGTGAACTCGTCGCGCTCGGCGGACAGGATCACCACCGGAGCAGCGGTGTCGAGGATGTAGGCGTTGCGATCGTCCGGCTGATCGGGATCGACCGGCACGTAGACGCCACCGGCCTTGACCACCGCATACATACCGACGAGCAACTCGACGGAACGACGCATCGCCAGCGCCACCGTCGACTCCGGACCCACACCCTCCGAGATCAACCTGCGCGCAAGACGATTGACCCGCGCATCGAACTCCGCATAGGTCAGCAACTCACCCTCGAACACCAACGCCGTCGCATCCGGCACCCGCGAAACCTGCTCGTCGAACAGATCCACCAGGGTCGACGTCTGCTCGACCGCACGGTCGGTGGCGTTCCACGACTCGAGGATCTCGACCCGCTCCGATCCGTCGAGCATGTCGATGTCGCCGACGGCCGTGGCCGGGTCGGTGACGATCGCCTCGAGGACACGCACGAAGCGCTGCGCGAAGCCCTCGACCGTCGACTCGTCGAACAGATCGGTCGCGTACGTGAAGGTGGCGTCGATGACGTCGGGCGCACCGTCGTCGTAGTGGTCGAACACCGTGAGTTGCAGGTCGGTCTTGGCGAGCTGCAGCTCGAAATCGGTGGAGCTCACCGTCAGGCCGGGCAGTTCGAGCTGGGTACGCGCCAGGTTCTGGAACGACAGACCCACCTGGAAGAGCGGGTTGCGGGCGGTCGAGCGCACCGGGTTCAGCACTTCCACCAGGCGTTCGAACGGCACGTCGGCGTTCGCGAAGGCACCGAGGTCGGTCTCACGGGTGCCTTCGAGGAGTCGCTCGAAGGACTGGGCCGGGTCGACGTCGCTGCGGAAGACCAGCGTGTTGACGAACATGCCGATCAGGTCGTCGAGCTCGCGCTCGCCGCGACCGGCGATCGGGGTGCCGATCGCGATGTCGCGGGTACCCGAGAGCCGCGCCAGCAGGGTCGCGAAGGCCGCGTTGACGACCATGAACAACGTCGCGTTCTTCGACCGCGCGAGGTCCTGCAGGCCGCGGTGCAGTTCGGGCGAAATCGTGAACTGCAACGATTCGCCGCGGAAGCTCTGGCTCGGCGGACGCGGGCGGTCGGACGGGAGATCGAGCTGGTCGGGCAGGCCGGCGAGGGCCTGCTTCCAGTACTCGACCTGCTTCGCGGCCAGCGATTCCGGATCGTCCTCGCTGCCGAGCACCTCGCGCTGCCACAGCGCGTAGTCGGCGTACTGCACGGGCAGCGGCTCCCATGCCGGGGCGTCGCCGTGCGAGCGCGCCGCATAGGCCGTCATCAGGTCGCGGGTCAGCGGGCCGACCGACGCGCCGTCGGCCGACACGTGGTGCACGACCAGCGCGAGGATGTGCTCGTCGTCGCTGACGCGGAAGATGCGCACCGCGACGGGCACCTCGGAGGTCACGTCGAAGGTCGTCGACATGAAGGCGACGATCTCGGGTTCGAGTTCGGCCTCCGCGACCTCGCGCACGACGAGTTCGGGCAGCGCACCGTCGAGCGGGAGCACCACCTGGTGCGGGCCCTCCGGCGAATCCGGGTAGATGGTGCGGAGCGATTCGTGCCGCGCGATGACGTCGCGTGCTGCCGCACGGAGTGCCTCGACGTCGAGGGTACCGACGAGCCGCACGGCGATCGGGATGTTGTCGACCGCGGAGGACGCCGTGTCGAACTGGTTGAGGAACCAGTAGCGCTGCTGCGCGAGCGACAGCGGAACCCGGTCGGGTCGTTCGGTGGCGACGAGGGGCCGGCGCGGACCGCCGGAGACCCCGCGTTCGAGGCGCGCCGCAAGCTCTTCCACGGTGGAGGCCTCGAACAGCAGGCGCAGCGGCACGGTGGCGTTCAGCGCGGCACCGATGCGGGAGACCACCTGGGTGGCGATGAGCGAGTTGCCGCCAAGGGCGAAGAAGTCGTCGTCGAGGCCGACGCGGTCGACACCGAGGACCTCGGAGTAGATCGACGCCACGACCTGCTCGGTGGACGTGGTGGGAGCGCGGAACTCCTTGACCTCGAAGACCGGGTCGGGCAGTGCCTTGCGGTCGAGCTTGCCGGACGCACCGAGCGGCATGGCGTCGAGGAGCACGTAGGTGGCGGGCACCATGTAGGCCGGCAACTGTGCGGACAGTGCCGCACCGGCCGCCACCTGATCGAAGGTCGCACCGGCCTGCGGGACGACGTAGGCGACGAGCTGGTCCTGACGGACGAGCACGACGGCCTGATCGACCTCGTCGAGGGCGAGCAGCGCGGTCTCGATCTCACCGAGTTCGATGCGCAGACCGCGGAGCTTGACCTGGAAGTCCGTGCGGCCGATGTAGTCGAGTTCGCCGGCCCCCTCCGTCCAGCGCACGAGGTCGCCGGTGCGGTACAACCGCTCACCGTCGCCGAACGGCGAGGCGACGAAGCGCTCGGCAGTGAGGTCGGGGCGCTGCATGTACCCGCGCGCGAGCTGGGTGCCCGCGAGATAGAGCTCTCCCGCGACCCCCACGGGCACGGGTGCGAGACGCTCGTCGAGGACGTAGACGCGGGTGTTCCACACGGGGGCACCGATCGGCACGGAGACCGTGTCGGCGTCGGTGGCCTCGTGGTAGGTCACGTCGACGGCCGCCTCGGTGGGGCCGTAGAGGTTGTGCAGGCCGGCGTCGGACAGCAGTGCCCGCGTGCGTGCGGCCAGTGCGGGCGGGAGCGCCTCACCGGAGGCGAAGACGTGGCGGAGCGACGTGAGTTCGTCGGCCGACGCCTCGGCGACGAACACCGCGAGCATCGACGGCACGAAGTGCACGACGGTCACGCCGCGGCGCTCGATCACCGAGGTCAGGTACCGCGGATCGCGGTGACCGTCCGGCACGGCGACCACCAGTCGGGCACCGATCTGCAAGGGCCAGAAGAACTCCCACACCGACACATCGAAGGTGAAGGGGGTCTTCTGCAGCACCACGTCGGCGCCGGTGAGCGGGTACTCGTGCTGCATCCAGCGCAGGCGGTTGACGATCGCGCCGTGCGGCACCGCCACACCCTTCGGCCGTCCGGTGGACCCGGACGTGAAGATGACGTAGGCGGTGTTCGACGCCCGCAGCGGGGACGTCCGCTCGGCGTCGGTGACGGGATCGGACGCCGTCGCGGACAGGTCGAGGGTGTCGACGAGCAGGCTCGGGACGGACCTCTCCCCCGGCACGGAGAATCCGTCGCGAGCGGTGGTCAGCACCACCACGGGAGCGGCGGTGTCGAGGATGTAGCCGTTGCGATCGTCCGGCTGGTCCGGGTCGATCGGCACGTAGGCACCACCGGCGGTGACGACCGCGTACATGCCGACCAGCAGATCGAGCGAGCGACGCATCGCCAGACCCACCCGCGCGTCGGGGCCGACGCCGAGTGAGATCAGGTGCCGCGCAAGACGGTTCACACGCTCGGAGAACTCGCCGTAGGTCAGCGACTCGCCCTCGAACTCCACCGCGACCGCATCCGGCGACCGCCGGACCTGCTCGGCGAACAGATCGACGAGGGTCGAGGTGCCGTCGAGCGCGTGGTCGGTGTCGTTCCACTGCTCGAGGACCTGCACGCGTTCGGCGTCGTCGAGCAGGTCGACATCACCGATCGCGGCGGAGAGATCACCGGTGACCGCATCGAGGAGACGGACGAAGCGCTCGGCGATGCGCTCGACGGTGCGGGTGTCGAACAGATCGGTGGCGTAGGTCAGGCCCACCGAGTACTCGGCGGCACCGGTCGCGGTCGGCGTCTCGGTGACGACGAACTGGAGGTCGAACTTGGCGGTCGCGATGTCGAGGTCGACGGCCTCGACGGTCAGCCGCGGAAGTTCGAGCGTGCCGGTCTCGAGGTTCTGGAACGACAGCATCACCTGGAACAGCGGGTGGCGTGCGGTGGAGCGCTCAGGGTTGAGCACCTCCACGAGTCGTTCGAACGGCAGGTCGGCGTGACCGAACGCTTCGAGGTCGGCGCCGCGTACCCGGCCGAGCACCTGCTCGAACGACTCGCCACCCTCCACCCGGGTGCGCAGCACCAGAGTGTTGACGAACATGCCCACCAGGTCGTCGAGCGCCGCGTCGCCACGACCGGCCACCGGGGTGCCGATCGCGATGTCGTCGGTGCCCGACAGCCGCGCCAGCAGCACGGCCAGCGCGGCGTGCACCACCATGAACGGGGTCGCGTTGCGTTCGCGGGCGAGCGTGACGATGCGGTCGTGCAGCGTCTCGTCGATGGTGAACTCGTGCAGGGCACCCCGGTTGGTGGCGACGGCAGGGCGCGGGTGGTCGGCCGGCAGGTCGAGTTGCTCGGGCAGACCCGCGAGCGTCTCCCGCCAGAAACCGACCTGCGAGGAGATGACCGACTCCGGATCGTCCTCCGAGCCGAGCACCTCCCGCTGCCAGATCGCGAAGTCGGCGTACTGCACCTGCAGCGGCTCCCAGCCGGGTTCGCCGCCGGCGGCGCGGGCCGCGTAGGCGGAGACGATGTCGCGGGTGAGCGGGCCCATCGAGAAACCGTCGGCGGCGATGTGGTGCACGACGAGCGCGAGCACGTGTTCGGTCGCCGACACCGCGAACAGCTGCGCCCGGAAGGGTGCCTGCGTGGAGACGTCGAAGCCGGACGAGACGAGATCGGTGATGCTCTGCACCAACTGCGTCTCGGTGACGTCGACCGGCGTGAGGTCGGGTTCGACCTCGGACACCGGGAGCACCTGCTGGTAGCCCACACCGTCGACGTCTGGGTAGATCGTCCGCAACGACTCGTGCCGGCCGAGCACGTCGACCACCGCGGAGCGCAGCGCCTCGACGTCCAGAGCGCCGGTCAACCGGATCGCGCCGGGGATGTTGTTGACGGCCGATTCCGGTTCGAAGCGGTTGAGGAACCACATCCGCTGCTGCGCGAGCGACAGCGGGACCCGCTCGGGACGTTCCTGTGCGACGAGCGGCGTGCGGCCCTGGGCCTCACTCTGCTCGACGCGGGCGGCGAGGGCGGCCACACCCGGCGCCTCGAACAGGACACGAACGGGTACAACGGTTCCCAGTTCGGAGCCGAGGCGCGCGACGACTTGCGTCGCGATGAGCGAGTTGCCGCCGAGGGCGAAGAAGTCGTCGTCGAGCCCGACACGGTCGACACCGAGGACGTCGGCGAACACGCCGGCGACGACCTCCTCGACCGGGGTCGTGGGTGCACGGAAGCCGCGAGCCTCGAAGACCGGGTCGGGAAGCGCCTTCCGGTCGACCTTGCCCGAACTGCCGAGCGGCATCTCGTCGAGGACCACGAACTGCGACGGCACCATGTAGGCCGGGAGCACCGCGCCCAGCGCGGCCTGCGCACCGTCGCGGTCGAAGGTCGTGTTCGGGGCCGGAACCACGTAGGCGACGAGCTGATCGTGCCGCACCTGCGCGGCGGCCTGCGACACCCCGGTGTGGTCGAGCAGTGCGGTCTCGATCTCGCCGAGTTCGATGCGCAGACCGCGGAGCTTGACCTGGAAGTCGGTGCGGCCGAGATACTCGAGATCGCCGCTGCGGTCGTTGCTCCAGCGCACGAGGTCGCCTGTGCGGTACAGACGCTCACCCTCGCCGAAGGGCGAGGCGACGAAACGCTCGGCGGTCAGATCGGGGCGGCCGACGTAACCGCGCGCCACCTGCACGCCCGCGAGATACAGCTCACCCACGACACCGGCGGGAACCGGCGACAGTCGCGAGTCGAGTACGTAGGCGCGGGTGTTCCACACCGGAGCACCCATCGCGACGGAGCCACCCGTCGTTCCTGCGACCGGGCGGGCGGTGGCGTGCACCGTGGCCTCGGTGGGGCCGTAGAGGTTGTGGAGCTCGGCGTCGCTGATCCGGGAGAACTGCTGGGCCACCGACAGCGGGAAGGCCTCACCGGCGACGAGCACGGTGCGCAGCGACGCGCAGTCGTCGGACGATACCGACGCTGCGAACACCGCGAGCATCGACGGGACGAAGGAGGTCGCCGTCACCGCGCGCTCGCGGATGACGGTGCCGAGATAGGCGGTGTCGCGGTGACCGTCCGGGACCGCGATCACCATGCGCGCACCGACGGCGAGGGTGCCGAAGAGTTCCCACACCGACACGTCGAAGGTGAACGGGGTCTTCTGCAGCACCACATCGCCGGGGCCGATCCCGTATTCGGTGGTGATCCACCGGATCTGGTTGACGACCGAGGCATGGGCGACCGCCACACCCTTCGGGCGTCCCGTCGAACCGGAGGTGAAGATCGAGTACGCGGTGTTCGACGGCCGCAACGGCGAGAGTCGGTCGGCGTCGGTGACCGGCTCGGCCGGTGTCGCGGACAGGTCGAGGCCGTCGATCGCGAGCGACGGCACCGATGCCGTGGCCGGCACGGAGAATCCGTCGCGTTCGGTGGTCAGCACCACCACGGGCGCGGCCGTGTCGAGGATGTACCCGTTGCGATCGTCGGGCTGATCCGGATCGATCGGCACGTAGGCACCACCGGCCGTGACGACCGCGTACATACCGACGAGCAGATCCAGCGAGCGGCGCATCGCCAGACCCACCGAGGACTCCGGCCCGACACCGAGCGAGATCAGGTGTCGTGCAAGACGGTTCACACGCTCGGAGAACTCGCCGTAGGTCAGCGACTCGCCCTCGAACTCCACCGCGACCGCGTCCGGCGACCGCCGTACCTGCTCGGCGAACAGATCGACGAGGGTCCCGGCGTCGCCGAGTTCGTGCTCGGTGTCGTTCCACGTGGCGAGCACATCGGTGCGCTCGGCATCGTCGAGCAGCGCGACATCACCGACCGGGAGTGCGGGTTCGGTCACGACCGCGGTGAGGATCCGGGTCAGGCGCTCGGCGAAGGACTCCATCGTCCGGGCGTCGAACAGATCGGTGGCATAGGTGAGGTCGACGAGATAACCCTCGGCGGTCAGGTCGTCCGAGACGGTGATCTGCAGGTCGAACTTCGCCAGTGCCGCGTCGACGTCGAGCGCCGAGACGGTCAGGCCGGGCAGTTCGAGGGAGTCGGCGTCGAGGTTCTGGAACGCGAGGAGCACCTGGAACAGCGGGTGCCGTGCCGTCGACCGTTCGGGGTCGATGATCTCGACGAGCCGCTCGAACGGCAGGTCGGCCTGCCCGAACGCTTCGAGGTCGGCGCCGCGCACCCGGCCGAGCACCTGCTCGAACGACTCGCCGCCCTCGACCCTGGTGCGCAGCACGAGGGTGTTGACGAACATGCCCACCAGGTCGTCGAGCGCCGCGTCGCCACGACCGGCCACCGGAGTGCCGATCGCGATGTCGTCGGTGCCCGACAGACGCGCCAGCAGCACCGCCAGTGCCGCGTGCACGACCATGAACTCGGTGGTGGAGGTGCGACGGGCGAGATCGCGGACGGCGGAACGGAGTTCGGAGTCCAGGACGAACCGGTGCGAGGCACCGCGGTAGCTCGCGACCGCCGGTCGCGGACGGTCCGCCGGCAGGTCGAGCTGCTCGGGCAGACCGGCGAGGGTCTCCCGCCAGAACGCGACCTGCGAGGAGATGATCGACTCCGGATCGTCCTCCGAGCCGAGCACCTCCCGCTGCCAGATGGCAAAGTCGGCGTACTGCACCGCGAGCGGCTCCCACTGCGGGGCGTCGCCCGAGACGCGTGCGGCGTAGGCCGTCACGACGTCGCGGGTCAGCGGACCCATCGAGAAACCGTCGGACGCGATGTGGTGCACGACCAGCACCAGCACGTGCTCGGCCGCGGTCCCGGTCTCGGTGACGGCGAACAACCGGGCCCGGAAGGGGACCTGCGTCGTCACGTCGAAGCCGGTGCCGACGATCTCGGTGGCCCGGGCGATCAGATCGGACTCGGCCACCGGGACCGGCGTCAGGTCGGGCACCACCTCGTCCACCGGCAGCACCTGCTGATAGCCCACACCGTCGACGTCCGGGTAGATCGTCCGCAGCGACTCGTGCCGGCCGAGCACGTCGGTCACCGCGGCCTGCAGGGCCGCCGCGTCGAGTGCCCCCGACAGGCGGATCGCCACGGGGATGTTGTTGACCGCCGATTCGGGCTCGAATCGGTTGAGGAACCACATCCGCTGCTGCGCGAGCGACAACGGCACCAGTTCCGGACGCACCTGCGGGACCAGCGGTGCGCGTCCGTCGCCGCCCGAGGCCATGGCGGCGTCGACGAGCGAGGCGAGTTCGGCCGCTGTCGGGGCATCGAAGAACTCGCGGACGTCGATGCGGACCTTGTGATCGGCGCTGAGCCGCGCGACGACCCGCGTCGCGCTCAGGGAGTTGCCGCCGAGTTCGAAGAAGTCGTCGTCGACACCGAGCTGCTCGATGCCGAGGACCTGCTCGAAAGCGGCGACGACGGCGTGCTCGGTGGCCGTCGACGGTGCGCGGTACTCGCGCTGCAGGGAGCTGAAATCCGGTGCGGGCAAGGCCTTCCGGTCGAGCTTGCCGCTTCCGCCGAGTGGGAACTCGTCGAGTTCGACGAACAGCGACGGCACCATGTAGTCGGGCAGGCGCCGGCGCACGGCGTCGGCGAGCTCGGACCGTTCGATGTCGCGGCCGTCGGTGACGAGATAGGCGACGAGGTGGTCGCCGAGCGCGGGGTCGGAGTGCACGACGACGACCGACTGCCGCACGCCCGGGTGGTCGAGCAGCGCCGATTCGATCTCGCCGAGTTCGATGCGCAGACCGCGCAGCTTCACCTGGAAGTCGGTGCGGCCGATGTACTCGATCTGCCCGTCCTCGTTCGTCTTCACGAGGTCGCCGGTGCGGTACATGCGGTCGCCGGGCTCGCCGAACGGGTCGGCGACGAAGCGATCGGAGGTCAGATCGGGGCGACGGAGGTAGCCGCGCGCGAGCTGGACGCCCGCGAGGTAGAGCTCACCCTCGACACCGTCCGGGACGGGACGCAGGCCCTCGTCGAGGACGTAGAGGCCGGTGTCGGCCACGGCGGCACCGATCGGCACGACGGTGTCGTCGGCGGAGGTCGCGAAGTAGGTGACGTCGACCGCGGCCTCGGTGGGCCCGTAGAGGTTGTGCAGACGCGCCGAGGAGATCTCGTAGAAGCGGGCGACGGTCTGCGGCGGCAGCGCCTCACCGGACGCGAAGACGTAGCGGAGGGTGCTCACCGACGCGGCGGTGGGCTCGGTGAGGTAGACGGCGAGCATCGACGGCACGAAGTGCGCGATCGTCACGCCGCGTTCGATCATCGTCTGCGCGAGGTAGGCGGGGTCGCGGTGCCCGTCCGGCACGGCGATCGTGAGGCGGGCACCCACCTGCAGGGGCCAGAAGAACTCCCAGACCGACACGTCGAAGGTGAACGGCGTCTTCTGCAGCACCACGTCGTCGGCGCGCATCCCGTACTCGGACTGGCGCCAGTCGATGTTCGCGACGATCGCCCGGTGCTCGACGGCGACGCCCTTGGGTCGTCCCGTCGAACCGGACGTGAAGATGACGTAGGCGAGGTGATCGGCCGTGAGCGCGCCGCGGCGCTCCTCCGGACTGATCGGATCGCCGGAGATCTCGGACAGGTCGAGGGTGTCGATCGTCAGCGCCGGGACGGAACCGGGGAGATCGACGGCGTCGCGCTCGGTGGTGACGACGGCGACCGGCTCGGCGATCTCGAGGACGTAGGCGAGGCGGTCGGCCGGATGGTCGGGGTCGAGCGGCACGTAGGCGCCACCGGCCTTGACGATCGCGTACATGCCGACCAGCAGATCGAACGACCGGCGGACGGCGAGACCGACACGTGCGTCGGGGCCCACACCGAGACCGATGAGGTGACGTGAGAGACGGTTGGCGCGGGCATCGAATTCGCGGTAGGTCAGGGCCTGCCCGTCGAACTCGAGAGCGACCGCATCGGGGGTCCGCGCCACCTGGGCGTCGAAACGCGCCACGAGTGTGTCGGGATCGACCGTGGCCGGTGCTGCTGCATCGTCGCCGAGGACCTCGACGGCGTCGGCCAGCAGGGCGTCGACCACCCCCGCGAGACCCGGAGCACCCAGCAGAGCGGGCGCGATGTTCGACAGGACGACCGGGAACAGCGCGTCGAAACCGAGCGCGCCACCCATGGCGGTGTCGAGCGTGGCGATCTCGTCGCGCAGGCGCGCGTAGCCGATACGGGTGTCTCCGTCGGTGAGGGCGACGCGGTCGGGTTCGATCTCCGCGACGGCGGCGAGCAACCGGGGAAGGTCCTCGATCGCCAGCGCCGGCTTGCCCGCCATGTCACCCGTCATCTACGTCAGCCTCCTGAAATAACCTGCGCTCGGCATCGCGCTGTGCACGCGACACCGCCCCCCGCTGCCACCCGGCACCGTACTGGCCGGGCAGTCGAACGACAGCCGATCTTCCATTATCCCGAAGTGACCGACACAGGACTAATCCGCGTCTCCCACCGCATCGGCATCGACGCCTTCCGCGACGGCGATCACATCGCGCACCAACTGTGCGAGACCGTCGGCGCCGAGTTGGGGCAGCATCCCCGGTACGAGGCCGTTCAAAACCACCGACACGAGCGCTTCGGCGGTGAGCGCACCGCCGGTCGTGGTGGCCATGGTGTCCAGACGCTGGGCGAACTCGCCGAGTGTGACCTCACGCTCACCGTGCCGGAAGGCGACGGTGTCCGGGGCCACGGCGGCCGCTGCCGCCACGAGCGCCGGCAGATCGGCGACGGTGCGCGCCTTCTTCGGCCGGGCCGCCCGCGTCCGCTCGGCATCCGTGCGGATGTCGATCGAACGGAGGACGACCTGCGGGTCGGCGCCGACGGCCTCGAGGATCCGGACGAAGCGATCGCCGAAGGTCTCGACCGTCGCGGCGTCGAACAGTGCCGTGGCGTAGGTGAAGGTCACATCGAGCGCGGTCAGTGCTCCCGACTCGGAGAACCGTTCGACCACCGTGCACTGCAGGTCGAACTTCGCCTGGTCGGCTCCTGTCTCGAGCGCGGTCACCTCGAGCCCCGGCAGGGCGAAGGTGCCGGTGTCGATGTTCTGGAAGGTGAGCATCGCCTGGAACAGCGGGGTGTACGCGCTGTTGCGTCGCACCCCGAGACGTTCGACGACCCGCTCGAACGGCACGTCGGCGTTGCCGAACGCCGCGAGGTCCTTCTCCTTGGCCTGCGCGAGCAACTCCGCGAAGGTCGCCGAGCCGGCCACCCGGGTTCGGAGCACCAGGGTGTTGACGAACATGCCGACGAGGTCGTCGAGCGCTTCCTCACCACGACCGGCGGTCGGTGTACCCACCGCGATGTCCTCGCTGCCCGACAGGCGGGCGAGCAGTACCGCGAAGGCGGCGTGCATCGTCATGAAGACCGTCGCGTTGTGCTCGCGGGCGGTCTTCTCGATCCGCTGCGCGAGTTCCTCACCGATCGTGAAGGTGAACGACTCACCGACGGTGGACTGTCGGGCGGGGCGCGGACGATCCGTGGGCAGGGCGAGAACCTCCGGGACACCGGAGAGTTCGTCGGCCCAGTAGTCGAGCTGACGCGAGAGCTCGCTCCCGGGATCGTCCTCGGAGCCGAGAACGCTCTGCTGCCACAGCGTGTAGTCGGCGTACTGGACCTCGAGCGGTGCCCAGCCCGGGGTCTCCCCCGCCGCGTGCGCGAGATAGGCGGTCATCACGTCGCGCACGAGCGGACGCATCGAGTACCCGTCGGCGCTGATGTGGTGCGCGACGACCGCGAGGACGTGCTCGTCCGCGGCGAGACGCAACAGCGCGACCCGCACCGGCGGGACCGGTGCCGTCACGTCGAATCCGCTGCCGAGGATCTCGGTGAGACGCTCGACGAGTTCGTCGGCGGTCACGTCCACCGGGGCGAGTTCGGGCACGGCCTGCGCGACAGGCAGCACGACCTGCACCGGACCGTCACCGCTGTCCGGGTAGACGGTGCGCAGCACCTCGTGCCGTGCGAACAGGTCGGCGACCGCGGCGCGCAGGGCATCCACGTCGAGCGCACCGGTCAGGCGCACGGCGACGGGGATGTTGTAGACACCCGATTCGGGATCGACCCGGTTCAGGGTCCACATGCGCTGCTGGGCGAGCGACAGCGGCACCTGCTCGGGACGCGGGACGGTCGTGAGCGCCGGACGGGCACCCTCGCCCACCGACGGCCGGATGCGGGCGGCGAGCGCCACCACCGTGGACGACTCGAACACCGTCCGGACGGGCACGCGGGTGTCGAGTGCGGCACCGAGCCGGGCGGCGAGCTGCGTCGCGAGCAGCGAGTTGCCGCCGAGTTCGAAGAAGTCGTCGTCGAGACCGGCCCGTTCGACACCGAGCAGTTCGGCGACGGTCGCAGCCACGATCTCCTCGACGGGATCGGTCGGGGCACGGAACTGCCCCGCGTCGAGTTCGGGGTCGGGCAGGGCCCGCCGGTCGAGCTTGCCGTTGGTGTTCAGCGGCAGCGCCTCGAGTTCGACGAAGGCCGACGGCACCATGTACGACGGCAGTCGCTCCGCGAGCGCCGTCCGTGTCGCACCGGCATCGAACGAGTCGGCGGCCGGCACGACGTACGCGACGAGCCGGTCGCCGAGGTGGGCGGTGTTGCGCACCAGGACGGCGACGTCCTTCACGTCCGGCAGCTCGCGCAGGACGGTCTCGACCTCGCCGAGTTCGATGCGGTAACCGCGCACCTTGACCTGGAAGTCGGCGCGGTCGAGGTATTCGAGGCGACCGGCACGGTTCCACCGGACGATGTCGCCCGTGCGGTACATGCGTCCGCGCCCGTACGGATCGGCGACGAACCGGTCCGCGGTGAGGTCGGGACGGTCGTGATAGCCCCGCGCGAGCTGGGCACCCGCGAGGTACAGCTCGCCGGCGACACCCGGCGCCACCGGCCGCAGCCGGTCGTCGAGGACGTAGACGGCGGTGTTCCACTCGGGCACACCGATCGGGACGACGGTCCGGTCGGCGTCGTCGACCTCGTGGACGGTCACCGAGACCGCGGCCTCGGTCGGTCCGTAGAGGTTGTACAGCGTCGCGGTGTCGTCCGCGCGGAACTGCTGGGCCACCGCCGCTGGCAGTGCCTCACCGATCGCGAGGATCCGCCGCAGCGACGGCGCAACCGGACCGGCCGCGACCGTCATCAGCATCGACAGCATGGACGGAACGGTGTGCAGCGTGGTGACCTGCTCGTCGCGCAACAACGCGAGCAGATAGTCGGGATCGCGGTGTCCGTCGGCGGTGGCGATCACCAGGCGGGCGCCGGAGGTGAGCGCCGACCAGAACTCCCACACCGACAGGTCGAACGTCGCGACGGTCTTGAGCAGCACCGCGTCGTCGGCCCCGATACCGAAATACTCACGCTTCCACAGCAATTGGTTGACGATCGCGGCGTGGGAGACCGCGACGCCCTTGGGGCGCCCGGTCGAACCCGACGTGAAGATCACGTACGCCGTGTTGCCCGGCCGCAGCGGAGCCGACCGGTCGTCGTCGGTGATCGGATCGTCGGAGAGCCCGGCGAGGTCGAGGCCGTCGAGTTCGACGACCGGCGCCGTGCCGTGCTCGACCCGGTTGCCGCGCGTCGTCACGATCGCGACGGGAGCGGCCGTGTCGAGGATGTAGGTGTTGCGTTCGGCGGGCTGGTCCGGGTCGACCGGCACGTAGGCAGCGCCGGTCTTCGCGATCGCGTACATGCCCACGAGCAGCTCGGGTGAACGACGGATCGCGAGCGCGACCCGATCCTCCGGCCCCACACCGAGACCGAGCAGGTGCCGGGCGAGACGGTTGACGGACGAGTCGAACTCGCCGTAGGTCCACCGCCGGCCCTCGTACACGAGCGCGACGTCGTCGCGGTGTGCGGCGACCTGCTCGTCGAACAGACCGACGAGGGTCGCGCCGGGGTCGGTTCCGTGCGCGGTGTCGTTCCACGCGCCGAGCACCGTGTCGCGCTCCTGCGGAAGGAGCAGGGCGTGATCACCGACGGGCAGTGCCGGTGCCGCGACGAGCGCTTCGAGCAGCTGCTCGAAACGGGCCGCGACGGCCTCCGCGGTCTCGCGGTCGAACAGATCCGTCGCGTAGGTGAGGATCGCATCGATGCCCTGCGGTGCGCCGTCGTCTCCGTAGCTGTCGGCGACGATCAGGTGCATGTCGAACTGGGCGGTGCCACCCTCGAGATCGATCGGTTCGATGTCGAGCCCGGGCAGGGCGAGTTCGGAGCGGTTCTGGTTCTGGAACGAGAAGCCGACCTGGAACAGCGGATGCCGGGCCGTCGAACGGGCCGGATTCAGGACCTCGACGAGACGCTCGAACGGCACGTCCGCGTGCGCGAAGGCCTGCAGATCTGTTTCCCGTGCTGCGGACAGCAGTTCGTCGAAGGACGCACCGCCGTCCACCTCCAGCCGGAGCACCAGCGTGTTGACGAACATGCCGATGATGTCCTCGGTGGCCTGCTCGGTGCGACCCGCGATGGGGGTGCCCACCGCGATGTCCGTCGAGCCGGACAGACGCGCGAGCAGCGTCGCGAAAGCCGCGTGCACGGCCATGAACACGGTCGCGTTCCGGTTGCGTGCCAGATCCCGCAGCTCGCGGTGCAGATCGGCACCGATGGTGAACTCCACTCGGTCGCCGCGGAAGCTCTGCTGCGCCGGCCGCGGACGGTCGAGCGGCAGGTCGAGCTGGTCGGGCAGGTCGGCGAGCGCGGTGCGCCAGTAGCCGAGCTGCTCGGCGGCGGTGGATTCCGGATCGTCCTCGGAGCCGAGGACCTCCCGCTGCCACAACGCGAAGTCGGCGTACTGCACCTCGAGCGGCGCCCACGCCGGATCACTGTTCGCGGAACGGGCGGCGTAGGCCGTCATGACGTCGCGGACCAGCGGCACCATCGACGAACCGTCGGCGCTGATGTGGTGGACCACGGTGACGAGGACGTGATCGTCGTCGGCCACGCGGAGCAGATGCATCCGCACCGGCACATCGACGGTCACGTCGAACCCGGCTGCGGCGATCTCCCGCATCCGCGGCTCGAGATCGGCGGCGGTGACGTCCACCGGTTCGAGTTCGGGCCGGACCTGCGAGGCCGGCAGGATGCGCTGCACCGGACCGGATTCGGTCTCGGGGTAGACGGTGCGCAGGGACTCGTGCCGTGCGACGAGATCGGCGACCGCGGCACGCAACGCGTCGACGTCCAGTGCGCCCGTCATCCGCAACGCGAACGGGATGTTGTAGGCCGTCGAGTCGGGATCGAACCGGTTGAGGAACCACATCCGCTGCTGTGCGGGAGACAGCGGGATCGACTCCGGCCGTGTCCGCGCCGTGAGCGGCACCCGAGCACCGCGACCGGACTCCTGCTCGACCCGTGTCGCGAGTTCGGCGACGGTGGACGCCTCGAACAACGCCCGCACCGGCACCTGCGCATCGAGCGCGGCACCGAGCCGGGAAACGACCTGCGTCGCGATCAGCGAGTTGCCACCGAGTGCGAAGAAATCGTCGTCGGCGCCGATGCGGTCGACACCGAGCACGTCGGCGAACACGCCCGCCACGATCTCCTCGATCGGAGTGCTCGGCGCGCGGAAACCACGCGTCTCGAACACCGGCTCGGGCAACGCCCGACGGTCGAGCTTGCCGTTGACCGTCAGCGGGATCGCGTCGATCACCACGAACGCCGAGGGCACCATGTACTCCGGCAGGACCACGGCGACACCGCTGCGCAGCGCTTCGGTGTCGATCGACATACCCTCGTGCGCAACCACATAGGCGACGATCCGGGCTGCTCCCGGGGTGTCCTCGCGCACGATGACCGCCGCGTGGGCAACCTCGTCCTGCGCGAGCACCGCAGCCTCGACCTCACCGAGCTCGATGCGGAAACCGCGGATCTTCACCTGGTCGTCGGCGCGTCCGAGATATTCGAGATCACCCGAGACGACCCAGCGTGCGACATCGCCCGTCCGGTACAGCAGCGCACCGTCGGACGAGAACGGATCGGCGACGAAGCGCGCCGCCGACAACTCGGGCCGACGCAGGTAACCACGCGCCAACTGGCCGCCGCCGACGTACATCTCGCCGGCCACACCCACCGGTACCGGCTTGAGCCGCCGATCGAGCACGTACACCCGCAGACCCGCGATCGGGACACCGACCACGCTCGCGGACGCGCCCTGCGCCAGGTCGGCACCGATCTCCCGGTACGACACGTGCACGGTCGTCTCCGTGATGCCGTACATGTTCACCAGGCGCGGAGCTGTGCCGATCCCCCGTCGCTGCGCTCGCCCCGCATCCCCGTGACGTTCGAACCACCCGGCCAGACGCCGCGGCTCGAGTGCCTCACCACCGAAGATCACGTACCGCAGCGACAGCTGCGCCTCGTCGCCCGCGACCCGGTCGGCCTCGACCAGTTGGTAGAACGCCGACGGGGTCTGGTTCAGCACGGTGACCCGCTCACGGATCAGCAACTCGCGGAAGGCTTCCGGTGAACGCGACGTGAAGTAGTCGACCACCACCAGGGTCCCGCCGTAGAGCAGCGGTCCCCACAGCTCCCACACCGAGAAGTCGAAGGCGTAGCTGTGGAACATCGTCCACACGTCCGACGAGTCGAAGCCGTACACCGATTCGGTGTTGACCATCAGCCGCACCACATTGCGATGCGGGATCAACACACCCTTCGGGCGTCCCGTCGAGCCCGACGTGTAGATCACGTACGCCAGATTCGTCGACGTCAACGGCGCACGGCGCTCCGCGTCGAGGATCGGTGCGTCATCGACCTCCGACAGATCCAGACGATCGATCTCGACGACCGGCACCGAACCCGGGAACGCCACCTCGACGTCCGAGGTGGTCACCACCGCGACCGGCGTCGCGTCCGAGACCAGGAACTCGATCCGATCGGACGGCGAGTTCGGGTCGATCGGCAGATACCCCGCACCCGCCTCGAGCACCGCCAGCAACGCCACGATCAGATCCAGCGAACGCGGCATCGCCACCGCGACCAGATCCTCCGGACCGGCACCGACATCGATGAGATGACGCGCCAGGCGATGCACCCGCGCACCGAGATCACGGTAGGACAACTGCTCGTCCCCGAACCGCACCGCAACCGCGTCGCCGCGTTCGGCGACACGCGCCTCGAACATGTCGACGAGTGTGGTGCCGGCCGGTGCGACGTCGTCGCCCAGCGAGTTCCAGCGCGAGACCACCAGTTCGCGTTCGAAGTCGTCGACGATCTCGATGTCGCCGACCACCGCTGCCGGATCCTCGGCCACCCCGCGCAGGATGCGCAGCAGCTGCTCCGCGAACGCCGCGACCCGCAGGTCGTCGAACAGATCGGTCGCGTAGGTGACGGCGAAGTCCATACCGGCCGCCGAGCCGTCCTCGCCGACGGTCTCGGCGAAGGTGAACTGCAGGTCGAACTTGGCGGTGGGCGCCTCGTAGTCGACCGCCGCGGCGGTGACGCCGTCGAGGTCGAATTCGACCCGGCCGGTGTTCTGGAAGGTCAGGGCCACCTGGAACAGCGGGTGGCGCGCCTGCGAACGCTGCGGGTCGAGGATCTCCACGAGCCGCTCGAACGGGACGTCGGCGTTCGCGAAGGCGTCGAGGTCGGTGTCGCGCACCTCGGCGAGGAGGTCCTGGAACCGGATGTCGTTGCGCACACCGACACGCAGTACGAGCGTGTTGACGAACATGCCGATGAGGTCGTCGAGGGCGGCCGCGCCGCGGCCCGCGATCGGCGTGCCGATCGCGATGTCCTCGCTGTCGGACAGTCGCGACAGCAGCACCGCCAGCGCCGCGTGCACAACCATGAACAGGGACGTGTTCCGCTCCCGGGCAAGGCTTTCCAAAGCCGAGTGCAGCTCGGGTTCGATGCGGAACCGGCTGGTGCGTCCGGTGTTCGACGCGACCTCGGGGCGAGCACGATCCGACGGCAGGTCGAGCTGGTCGGGAAGGTCCGCCAGCTGCGCGGTCCAGTACTCCACCTGACGCGACAGCACCGAACGCGGATCGTCCTCGGAGCCGAGGACGTCGCGCTGCCACAACGCGTAGTCCGCGTACTGCACCTCGAGCGGCGCCCAGCTCGGGGTCTCACCGCGCGAACGGTTCGCGTAGGCGACCATGATGTCGCGCGCGAGCGGCCGCAGCGAGAAGCCGTCGGACGCGATGTGGTGGACCACGAGGAACAACACGTGCTCGCGCGCGCCGAGCGAGAACAATACGACTCGCAGCGGCACCTCGCTCGTGACGTCGAAGCCGGCCGAGGTGAGCTGCTCCGCGCGCTCGAACAGGGTGCTCTCGTCGACCCGTTCGACGGACAGCTCCACCTCGTAGGGCGGCTGCACCGACTGGTGGCCCACGCCGTCGATGTCCGGGTAGACCGTCCGCAGCGACTCGTGCCGCTCGACGACGTCGCCGAGCGCGGTGCGCAGCGCCCCGACGTCGAGGTCGCCGGTGAGGCGGACACCGACGGGGATGTTGTTCGCCGCGGAGGCCGGGTCGAAGCGGTTGAGGAACCACATGCGCTGCTGTGCGGGCGACAGCGGGATCCGTTCCGGACGCTCGCGCCGTTCGAGGGCGGGCCGCGAACCGGCTCCCCCGAACTGTTCGACGCGGACCGCGAGGGTCTCGACGGTGGGGGCGTCGAACAGGGCACGGACGGGGACGGTCGTGTCGAGGGCGTCGCCGAGACGGGCGACCACCTGCGTCGCGACGAGCGAGTTGCCGCCGAGCGCGAAGAAGTCGTCGGTGCGGCCGACGCGCGGGACACCGAGCACCTGCGCGAAGACACCCGCGACGATCTCCTCGACCGGCGTGCGCGGCGGCATGAACTCCTGCACCTCGAAGGTCGGTGCGGGCAGCGCGCGACGGTCGACCTTGCCGCTCGTGTTGAGCGGCAGCGAGTCGAGCGCGACGATCGCGGCGGGCACCATGTACGACGGCAGTCGCGAGAGCAGCGCGGTCTTGACGTCCGCCGGGTCGATGTCGGCGCCGGCGATCGGCACGACGTACGAGACGAGCTGCGGTCCTGATCGGGGATCCTCACGCACCACCGTCACGGCACGACCGATCGCGGGCTGCGCGGTGAGCGCGGTGTCGATCTCGCCGAGTTCGATCCGCAGACCGCGCAGCTTGACCTGCTGGTCGGTGCGGCCGATGTAGTCGAGTTCGAGACGGTCGCCGCCGGCGGTGCGCACCCATCGCACGAGGTCGCCGGTGCGATACAGGCGGCCACCGGAGGTGGAGAACGGATCGGCGACGAAGCGTTCCGCGGTCAGGTCCGGCCGACCGTGGTAGGCGCGGGCGAGCTGCGCACCGGACAGGTACAGCTCTCCGGCGACTCCCACCGGGACGGGCCGCAGGCGCGCGTCGAGGACGCGAGCGGCGGTGTTCCACACCGGCGAGCCGATCGGCACCGCGGGGTGGTCGTCGGGTTCGGCGGTGCGGTGCAGCGTCTGGATGGTGGTCTCGGTGGGACCGTAGAGGTTGTGCACCGGTGCTGCGCCGAGCTTGCGGAAGCGGGCGGCGCTCTCCCCGGAGAGGCTCTCGCCGCCGCAGAAGACGTGGGTGAGCGAGGCCGCGGCCTCCTCCCCCAGGTGCTCGAGCACCGCGTCGAAGACGGTCGGGACGAACTGGACGACGGTGATGCCGGCCCGGGCGATCTCGGCGGCCATTCCGGCGGGTTCGCGGTGCAGGCCCGGCGATGCGACGACCGTGCGTGCGCCGGCGTGCAGCGGCAGGAAGAGTTCCCAGACCGATGCGTCGAAGGTGACCGGGGTCTTGAGGAGCACCCGGTCGTCGGCTGAGAGGGCGAATTCGTCCTGCATCCACGACAACTGGTTGACCACCGCGCCGTGCGGCACGGCGACGCCCTTGGGGCGGCCGGTGGAACCGGAGGTGTAGAGGACGTAGGCGAGGTGTTCGGCTCGCAGCGGACGGGTCCGCTCGTCGTCGCGGACGGGCGAGCCGTCGCGGCCGGAGAGGTCGACGGCGTCGATCTCGACGGTCGGGATGTCCCCGAAACCGGTCCGGTCCCGGAGCTCGTCCCAGGATGCGACCAGAACCAGTGAGGGAGCGGAGGATTCGAGGACGTACGCGATGCGGTCGGCGGGCTGTTCGAGGTCGAGCGGCACGTAGGCGCCGCCGGCGGCGATCACGGCGTGGACGGCGACGAGCATGTCGACGGACCGGCCGATCGCCACGCCCACCCGGGTCTCCGGGCCGACGCCCAGCTCGACGAGGTGGCGTGCGAACGCGTTGACCCGTTCCCCGAACTCGCGGTAGGTCAGCGGCGTTCCGACCGCGTCGGTGCCGGGCACGACGGCGAGGGCGTCGGGCGTGCGGGCGACCTGCGCGTCGAGCAGGGCGGGCAGGGTCGCGGTCGTGCCGAGCTCGGTGCGGGCACCGTGCGCGGCGGCGTCGACGGCGTCGCGTTCGCCGGCGGTGAGCAGCGGCAGCTCGTCGATCCCGGTGGCGGGAGTCGCCGTCGCGGCGGCGAGCAGACGGACGAACCGCTCACCGAGGACGTCGATCGTCTCGGCGTCGAACAGATCGGTCGCGTAGGAGAGTTCGACGACCCAGCCGTCGGACGATGCGCCCTCGGTGTCGGCATCGAGAACCGTCACCACGAGGTCGAACTTGGACAGTCCGTTGTCGAGGGGCACGTTCGTGACCGACAGTTCCGGCAGCTGCAGCGACACCTGTCCGAGATTCTGGAAGGCCAGCATCACTTGGAACAGAGGGTTGTGCGCCTGGGTGCGGACCGGGGCGAGGACGTCGACGAGACGCTCGAACGGGATCTCGGCGTGGGCGAACGCGCCGAGGTCGACCTCGCGGACGTGGGCCAGCAACTCGTCGAAGGTGGCGGTGACGTCCACCCGGGTCCGCAGGACGAGGGTGTTGACGAACATGCCGATCAGGTCGTCGAGGGAGCGTTCGCCGCGACCGGCGATCGGCGTGCCGATCGCGATGTCGTCGGAGGCGCTCAGGCGCGCGAGCAGCGTCGCGAGCACCGCGTGCACGACCATGAACTCGGTCGTGCGCCGCTGCTGCGCGAGACGTTCCACCGCGGCGCGCAGTTCGGGGTCGATCGTCAGCCGGGTGACGGCACCGCGGTACGACGCGACCGCCGGACGCGGCCGGTCCGTGGGCAGGCCGAGGCTCTCCGGCAGGTCGGCGAGGGTGTCGGTCCAGTAGTCGATCTGGCGGGCCAGCACCGACTCCGGATCGTCCTCCGCGCCGAGCACCTCGCGCTGCCAGAGGGTGAAGTCGGCGTACTGGATTTCCAGCGGGGTCCAGGCCGGAACCTCGCCCTGCGACCGGGCCGCGTAGGCGATCATGATGTCGCGGGTCAGCGGCACCATCGAGAAACCGTCGGCGGCGATGTGGTGCAGGACCGCGACCAGCACGTGCGAGTCGGGTCCGGTCTCGAACAACCGCACCACCATCGGCACGTCGCGCACGACGTCGAAGGTGGTCGCCGCGAGTGCCCGCAGTTCGGCGGGCAGACGGTCGGCGTCGATGCGGGTGACGGTCAGCTCGACCGGCACCTCCGAGACCGGGAGCACCTTCTGGTAGCCGTAGCCGTCGACGTCGGGGTAGACGGTGCGGAGCGATTCGTGCCGTGCGACGACGTCGCGCAGCGCGGTCCCGAGCGCGGAGACGTCGAGCGCACCGGACAGGTGCACGGCCACAGGGATGTTGTTGACCGCGGACTCCGGGTCGAAGCGGTTGAGGAACCACATGCGCTGCTGCGCGAGCGACAGCGGAACCCGTTCGGGGCGGCGCCCGGCGACGAGCGGTGTGCGGGCCGCACCCGACGAGTCGGCCTCGACGGCCGCGGCGAGCGCCTCGACGGTGGACGCCTCGAAGATCGCGCGCAATGCCACTCGGCCACCGAGGGATTCGCCGATACGGGAGACGGCCTGTGTTGCGATCAGCGAGTTGCCGCCGAGCGCGAAGAAATCGTCGTCGAGACCGACGCGGTCGAGTCCGAGGACGTCGGCGAAGACCGACGCGACGATCTGTTCGACCGGGGTCGTCGGGGCGCGGAACTCCTTGACCTCGAAGACCGGGGCCGGCAGGGCCTTGCGGTCGAGCTTGCCCGACGATCCGAGCGGGAACTCGTCGAGCACGACGTAGACCGACGGCACCATGTAGGCCGGCAGCGAGCCGGCGAGACGACGCGAGACGGCGGTGGTGTCGAGCGAGCGGCCGTCGGTGGCGACGAGATAGGCGACGAGGTGTTCACCGGAGTGGGCGTCCGAGCGCACGAGCACGACGGCCTGGTCGACGTCGTCGAGCGCGAGCAGGGCAGTCTCGATTTCGCCGAGTTCGATGCGCAGGCCGCGCAGCTTGACCTGGAAGTCGGTGCGGCCGATGTATTCGAGTTCGGCACGTGCCGTGCGTGCGTCGGAGGCCTCCCGGGCGACCCACCGCACGAGATCGCCCGTGCGGTAGAGCCTCTCCCCCGCCCCGTACGGCGAGGCGACGAAGCGTTCCGCCGTCAGGTCCGGCCGCGCGACGTAACCGCGCGCCAGCTGGACACCCGACAGGTAGAGCTCACCCGCGACACCGACCGGCACCGGATGCAGTCGGCCGTCGAGGACGTGGACGCCGGTGTTCCAGACCGGGACGCCGATGGGCACCGACACCGAGTCGGCGGCGGTGACCTCGTGGTAGGTCACGTCGACGGCCGCCTCGGTGGGGCCGTACAGGTTGTGCAGGCGAGCGCCCGGCAGGATCGACCGCAGGCGTGCGGCGACCGAGGCGGGCAGTGCCTCGCCCGAGGCGAAGACCATCCGCAACGACGAGGCCGAGGCCGCGGCGTTCTCGGCGACGAAGACCGCGAGCATGGACGGCACGAAGTGCGCGACCGTGACACCGCGGTCGGCCATGACCCGGGCGAGATAGGCCGGGTCCCGATGACCGTCGGGCAGCGCGATCTCGAGGCGCGCACCGATCTGCAGGGGCCAGAAGAACTCCCACACCGACACGTCGAAGGTGAACGGCGTCTTCTGCAGCACCACGTCGTCGCGGCCGAGGCCGTACTCGTCCTGCATCCACAGCAGGCGGTTGACGATCGCGCCGTGCGGCACCGCGACACCCTTGGGGCGTCCCGTGGAACCGGACGTGAAGATGACATACGCGGTGTTCGTCGGCGTGAGCGTGGCGATGCGGTCGGCGTCGGTGATCGGGCCGGACGGCAGGTCCGACACATCGAGCGTGTCGATCTCGATCGTGCGCACGGCCGCGGTCGACTCGAAGGCGTCGCGGGTGGTGGTCAGCACCGCGACCGGCGCCGCCGTGTCGAGGATGTACGCGTTGCGGTCGGCGGGCTGGTCGGGGTCGAGCGGCACGTAGGCACCGCCGGCCTTGACGATCGCGTACATGCCGACGAGGAGGTCGAGGGATCGCCGTACCGCGAGTCCGACGGTCGACTCCGGTCCGACACCCTGCGAGACCAGATGGCGGGCAAGGCGGTTCACCCGCGCGTCGAAGTCCGCGTAGGTCAGCTGCTCGCCCTCGAAGGCCACGGCCACGGCGTCGGGATCCGTCGCGACCCGGGCGTCGAACAGGTCGACGAGAGTGGCCGGTTCCAGCTCGTGCGCGGTGTCGTTCCACGATTCGAGGACCGCGAGACGCTCGCCGGCGTCGAGCAGGTCGATGTCGCCGACGACGACCTCCGGCTCGCGCACCACGGCCTCGAGGATGCGGACGAAGCGATCGGCGAATCCGCGCACCGTCGAGTGATCGAACAGGTCGGTCGCATAGGTGAACGCCGCTCCGAGACCGTTCGGCGTGCCGTCCTCGGCGAAGTCCTCGGTGAGGGTGAGCTGCAGATCGAACCTGGCGACCGCCGTGTCGATGTCGAGCACGTCGAGGGTCAGGCCACGCAGTTCGACGTGCGCGGCGCGCAGGTTCTCGAACGAGAGCATCACCTGGAACAGCGGGTGCCGGGCGGTGGAGCGCGCCGGGTTGAGCACCTCGACGAGCCGCTCGAACGGCACGTCGGCGTGACCGAAGGCGCCGAGCGCCGCGTCGCGCGCCCGGGCGAGATGCGTGGTGAAGGGCGTACCCGAATCGACATCGGTGCGCAGCACGAGGGTGTTGACGAACATGCCGATCAGGTCGTCGAGCGCCTGCTCGCCGCGACCCGCGACCGGGGTACCGATCGCGATGTCGTCCTGACCGGACATCCGCGCGAGCAACACGCTCAGGGCTGCGTGCACCACCATGAACAGCGACGCGTTGCGGGTGCGCGCCAGGGCCACGAGCTCGCGGTGCAGTTCCGGATCGATCGAGAAGTCCACGGTCGCACCGGAGTACGACTGCACGGCCGGGCGCGGACGATCGGCGGGCAGATCGAGCTGGTCGGGCACACCGGCGAGGGTGCGACGCCAGTAGTCGAGTTGCCGGGAGATCAGCGACTGCGGGTCGTCCTCGGCTCCGAGTACCTGCCGCTGCCACAGCGTGTAGTCGGCGTACTGCACCGGCAGGGGCGCCCACGAGGGCTCCTCCCATTCGGTGCGGGCGGTGTAGGCGACCATGATGTCGCGCGCCATCGGACCGGTGGACCAGCCGTCGGCCGAGATGTGGTGCACGACGAGCGCGAGTACGTGCTCCTGGTCGCCGAGTTCGAACAGCTCGGCGCGGATCGGCACGTCCGACGTCACGTCCAGGCCGGTGAAGACCAGGCGCCGGACGGAGGCGGGCAGCTCGTCGGGGGTGATCCGGGTCGGGGTCAGATCCGGCACGACCTCCGCCGCGGCACGGACGACCTGGTGCGGTCCGTTCGGCGAGTCGGGGAAGACGGTGCGCAGCGACTCGTGCCGATCGATGACGTCCATGATCGACACCTGCAGTGCGGCGACGTCCAGTTCGCCGGTCAGGCGCAGTGCCATCGGGAGGTTGTAGGTGGACGACCGCGGATCGAAGCGGTTGAGGAACCACATGCGCTGCTGTGCGAGCGACAGCGGAACACGTTCGGGCCGCGGCATCTTCGTCAGAGCGATGCGCGCTCCGCGACCTGCCTCCTGCTCGACGCGCACCGCCAGGGCCGCCACCGAGCTGGATTCGAACAGCGCCCGCACCGGCACCTGCGCGTCGAGGGCGACACCGAGCCGGGAGACGACCTGCGTGGCGAGCAGCGAGTTGCCGCCGAGCTCGAAGAAGTCGTCGTCGAGACCCACGCCCTGGACGCCGAGCACCTCGGCGAAGACGTTCGCGACCGTTTCCTCGATGGGTGTGGTCGGGGCACGGAACTCGCGGTAGCTGATGCCGAGATCGGGTTCGGGCAGGGCACGGCGGTCGAGCTTGCCGACCGGATTGAGCGGCACCTCGTCGAGCACGATGATCTGCGAGGGCACCATGTACGACGGCAGGGAGCGGCCGACGTGATCGGCGAGTTCGGCAGGATCGATCTGCTCGTCCCCGTGCACGTACGCGACGAGCGCGGTCTGGCCCGACGGCATCTCGTGGCCGACGGTGGTCGAGAAGGCGACCAGGGGGTGGGTCAGCAGCGCGGCGTCGATCTCGCCGAGTTCGATGCGGTAGCCGCGGACCTTGACCTGGAAGTCGGCGCGGCCGGCGAACTCGATGCGGCCCTGCCCGTCCCAGCGCACGATGTCGCCGGTGCGGTACATGCGGCTTCCGTTCGCGCCGAATGGGTTCGCCACGAATCGGTCGCCGGTGAGCGCCGGACGGCGGTGGTAGCCCCGGGCGAGCACGTCGCCCGCGAGATAGAGCTCACCCGCGACACCGGCGGGGACGGGACGGAGCCGGCTGTCGAGGACCAGGGCGTGCACGCCGGCCACGGGCCGTCCGATGGTGATCGGACCGGACGGTTCGAGGAGGGCGCGCGTCGAGACGATCGTGGTCTCGGTCGGTCCGTAGGCGTTGTAGAAGCGACGGCCGGGCGCCCAGCGGGAGACGAGATCGGCTGTGGACACGTCGCCACCGACGTTCACGACGCGCAGGGCGTCGAGCCCGCTCGGGTCGACGGAACCGAGCACCGCCGGGGTGATGACGGTGTGGGTGACACCGGTGCGTTCGATGAGCGCGCGCAGTTCGGCGCCGCCGTAGATCGACGGCGGTGTCACGACGAGTTCGGCGCCGGTGGACCCGGCGAGCGTCCAGTCGAGGACCGTCGGGTCGAAGCTCGGCGAGCAGATGTGCAGGAGCTTCGATTCCTCTGTCACGCCGTACAGTTCGACGGTCTCGCGGACGAGACCGGCGAGGCCGCGGTGGGTGACGGCGACGCCCTTGGGCTTGCCCGTCGAACCGGAGGTGTAGATGACGTAGGCGGTGTGGTCGAGGCGCAGCGGCGCAGCGCGGTCGGCGTCAGTGAGCGGGCCGTCCGGGCACGACGCGCACGCGTCGACGAACTCGGGGTCGTCGAGCCGGATCCACTCGGTGGCCGACGGCAGACCGGTGGCGTGCTCCCCCGTCGTCAGGCCGAAGACGGCCGACGAGTCGTCGAGCATGTGGGTGACGCGTTCGGCCGGGTATTCCGGGTCGACGGGCGTGTAGGCGGCGCCGGTCTTGGCGACCGACCACACAGCGAGCACCATCTCCCACGACCGCGGGAAGGCCAGCGCGACGATGCCGTCGGGCCGGGCACCGCGCTCGACGAGCCGCCGGGCGATGCGGTTCGACCAGGTGTCGAGTTCGCGGTAGGTCAGGATGGTGTCGCGGTCGCGGACCGCGACACGGTCGGGATGCTCGACGGCGCCGGCGGTGAGCAGCTCCACCAGGGTGCGGGCCTCGGCGGGCTCGGGTCCCGTCGCCGTGAGCAGGCGTTCGGCCTCTCCGGGAGAGAGGATCGCCAGGTCGCCCACGCAGGTCGACGCATCGGCGACGATCCCCGCGAGGATCCGCGCGAAGCGTTCGGCGAAGACGGCGACCGTCGCCGCGTCGAACAGGTCGGTGGCGTACTCGAACAGGGCGTCGAGGCCGGCGGGTTCGCCGTCGTCGCCGGTCTTCTCGGTCACCCACAGCTGGATGTCGAACTTCGAGATCGGCACGTCCAGTTCGGCGCCGACGGCGTGGACTCCCGCGAACGAGACGTCGCGCGCGGTTCCCGGTTCGAGGGACAGCGCGGCCTGGAACAGCGGGTGACGCGCGGTCGAGCGGGGCGGGTTGAGCACCTCGACGAGACGCTCGAAGGGAACGTCGGCGTTCGAGAACGCCGTCAGGTCGGTCTCCCGGACACCGGCGAGGTAGTCCTCGAACGACATGCCGGGATCGATCCGGGTACGCAGGACGAGGGTGTTGACGAACATGCCGATCAGGTCGTCGAGGTCCTTCTCCCCGCGACCTGCCACGGCGGTACCGATGGCGATGTCGTCGGATCCGCTGAGGCGGGACAGCAGGGCGGCGTAGGCCGCGTGGACGACCATGAACAGCGACGCGTGCTGCTTGCGGGCGAGGTCGACGAGACCGCGGTGGGTCTCGGCGTCGATCTCGAAGCGGTGCTTGTCGCCGTTGTAGGAGGAGACGGCGGGACGGGTCCGGTCGGTGGGCAGGTCGAGCTGGTCGGGCAGACCGTCGAGCTCGTTCACCCAGTAGTCGAGCTGCTGCGCTGCAACGGAATTCGGGTCGGCTTCGTCACCGAGAGCCTCGCGCTGCCAGACGGCGTAGTCGGCGTACTGGACGGGAAGCGGCGTCCAGCTCGGCTTGTTCCCCTCGGCGCGGGCGCTGTAGGCCGTGACCACGTCGCGGGCGAACGGGCCGAACGAGGAGCCGTCGGCGGCGATGTGGTGCAGCACCATCGCCAGGACGTAGTCGTCGGGGGCGAGCCGGTACAGCGCGACCCGGAAGGGGACGTCGCGGACGACGTCGAAACCGCGGCTCGCGAGGTCGACGACGGCCGCGTGGAGGTCCTGCTCGCCGACGTCGATCGGCTCCAGCGGGACGACGACCTGCTCGACCGGCAGGATCATCTGCTGCGGTTCGCCGTCCACCTCGGGGTAGACGGTCCGCAGGCTCTCGTGCCGCGCCACCACGTCGGCGAAGGCGTCGGACACCGCTGCGGGATCGACGGCGCCGGTGAGCCGCACCGTGAACGGAAGGTTGTAGGCGGCGGTGCTGACGTCGAAGCGGTTGAGGAACCAGATCCGTTGCTGCGCAGTCGACAACGGCAGCACGTCCGGTCGCGGCCGGGCGACGAGCGGGGACCGCGCGCCGGTACCGATCTGCTTGGCGAGCCGCGTCGCGAGACCCACGACGGTGGACGCCTCGAACAGCACACGCACGGGCACCTGGGTGTCGAGCGCGGCTCCGATGCGGGAGACCACCTGGGTGGCGACGAGGGAGTTGCCGCCGAGTTCGAAGAAGTCGTCGTCGAGACCCACACGTTCGACACCGAGGACCTCACCGAACGCTTCGGCGACGGCACGCTCGGCGGGGGTGCGCGGCTCACGGAAGATGCGGGTGCTGCTGAAGACCGGCTCCGGCAACGCCTTCCGGTCGAGCTTGCCGCTCGTGTTGAGCGGCAGCGCGTCGAGCACCATGAGCGACGCCGGAACCATGTACGACGGCAGCGACCGGCCGGCGTGGTCGGCGAGATCGGAGGTGTCGATCGTGCGGCCGGGAGCCGCGACGACGTACCCCACGAGCTGGTCGCCGGTGGGGGTCGCCACCACGAGCACCACGGCCTGCGAGACGGCGGGGTGCGCGAGCAGCACCGCTTCGATCTCGCCGAGCTCGATGCGCTGGCCGCGGAACTTGACCTGGAAGTCGGTGCGGCCGATGTACTCGAGCAGACCCGTGCCGTCGGCGGCGGTCTCCCAGCGCACCAGGTCGCCGGTGCGGTACATCCGTTCGCCGGGCGCCCCGAAGGGGTCGGCGAGGAAACGGTCGGAGGTCAGGTCGGGACGGTCGAGATATCCGCGCGCGAGCTGGACACCGGCGAGGTAGAGCTCGCCGGGGCGGCCCACCGGCACCGGACGCAGCCGCCGGTCGAGGACGTATGCGCGGCTGTTCCACTGCGGAACGCCGATCGGGACGCTGTGCACGTCGCCGGGAGCGGCCCGGTGGTAGGTGATGGAGACCGCGGCTTCGGTGGGTCCGTACAGGTTGTGGAGTCCGGCCGAGCACATGCGCGCGAAGTCCGCGGCGGTCTCCGACGGCAGGGCCTCACCGATGACGAAGACGTGCCGCAGCGAATCACACGTTCCGGCAGGCGCATTCGCGACGAAGACCGTGAGCATCGACGGCACGAAGTCGGTGATCGTGACACCGTGCTCGGCGATCCTGTTCGCGACGTAGACCGGGTCGCGGTGCCCGTCGGGCGTCGCGATCACGAGGGTCGCGCCGACACGCAGGGGCATGAAGAAGCCCCACAGCGACACGTCGAAGGTCGTCGCGGTCTTCTGCAGGTACACGTCGGAGGACGTCAGACCGTACTGGTCGTTCATCCACTGGATCTGGTTGTCGATCGCCACGTGGCTCACGGCCACGCCCTTCGGCCGGCCCGTCGAACCGGAGGTGAAGATGACGTAGGCGGTCGTGTCCGGAAGGATCGGTCCGCGTCGTTCGGCGTCGGTGAGCGGCGCCGTGTCGAACCGCGAGTGGTCGAAGGTGTCGACCTCGATCGTGGGGATGCCCTCGGGCAGCGTCACGTCGTCGCGCGCCGTGGTGAGCACCGCCGTGGGGTGGGCGGTCTCGAGGATGTACGCGGTGCGATCGGCCGGGTGGTCGGGGTCGATCGGCACCCAAGCGCCACCCGCCTCGACGATCGCGTACATGCCGACGACGAGCTCGAGCGAGCGTCGGATGGACAGTCCGACGAGGGACTCGGGGCCGACCCCGAGATCGACCAGTGCCCGGGCGAGGCTGTTCACGCGCGCGGCGAATTCGGCGTAGGTCAGCGATTCGCCCTCGAAGACCAGCGCGGTCGCGTCGGGAGAGGTCGCGACCCGGTCGTGGAACTCCGCGAGCAGGTCGCGGCGCTGCACGGGATGGTCGGTGCGGTTCCAGTCGCGGACGACCCGGTCGAGTTCGGTGCCGCCGGCGAGCGGGATGTCCCAGACGGGCCGGTCGGAGGCCGAACCGACGAAACGGTCGAAGAACTCGACGAACCGCGCGTGGTCGGAGGCGGCCCGGTCGGGTCCGTAGAGATTCGGGTTCGACTCGAAGTCGATGTGGGTGTTGTCGCCGCTGGTGTAGACGTTGACGCCGAGGTCCTCGATCAGACCGGTCGACAGGATGTTGATCCGTCCCACCATGTCGCCGAGGCGGACCTCGTTGTCGAACAGCATGATGTTGACCCACGGCCCGAAGAAGGTGGACTGTGCTCCACCCGCGGAGCTCGCATCGCGGTCGCGGACGATGTCCTCGTGCCGGTAGCGCTGGTGACGCAGCGCGCCCGAGACGGCGGCACCGGACGCCGCGATGAGGTCGTGGACGGTGGTCTCGTCGGTCACGCTCAACCGGAGCGGGACGACGTTCGAGACCATGCTGCCGGAGCGGCGCAACAGGGCGGTGGTGCGGGCGGCGACGGGCAGGCTCAGGACGACATCGGTCTGCCCGGTCATCTGGGCGACGTAGGCCGCGAACGCCGCGATGACGGCGGTCGCGAGGCTCGTGTTCTCCTGCTCGGACAGCTGCTCGACGCGGCGTTCGGTCTCGTCCGACAGCGCCGCGCTGTCGATGCGGCTGACCGGCGCGGGCGCCGCGGTTCGGCCGGCGAGGCTCGTGGGCTCCTCGATGCCCTCGATCTGCTGCGCCCAGTACTCGCGGTCGTCGGCGAACCGCTTCGATCCGCGGTACTCCATCTCGACGTCGTAAACCTTGCGCAGATCGGACGCGAGGCTCGGGGACGGTTCGACGCCGTCGACCGACGCCGTGTAGAGCTCGGCGATGCGGGTCATGAAGGTCGCGGCGGCGAAACCGTCGAGCGCGAGATGGTGGACGCGGTTGTACCAGAAGTAACGACGGTCACCGATGCGCAGGACCGTCGCGGAGATCAGCCGGTCGCGGAGGACGTCGACGGGACGGCTGCGGTCGTCGCGCATCCAGTCGAGCGCGGCCCGACGGGGGTCGGGCTCGCCCCGAAGATCCTCGTAGCCGACGGAGTCGTCGAGCGTGAGGTCGACGAGCTGGTAGGGCTGGGCGTCGACCTCGATGAACCGGAGGAAACCCGATCCCATCTCGCGGGCGGCGCGGACGCTCGCGGCGTGCAGCAGGTCGAGGTCGAGGTCGCCCTCGAGTTCGACGTACTGAGCGATGTTGGCGGGCACCGTCGGGTCGACGTGCTGGGCGAACCACATGCCCAGCTGTGCCGGCGAGAGCGGAAAGGCCCCGGGCGGCACGACGCCCTGCGAGTTCCCCGCGTCCGATCCGCCGTTACCCAGCGAGTCCAATCCCCAACCTTTCTCTCACCGTCGCGCAATCCCCCATCGGCGGTGGCTTGCGCAGCGCACAACCCTCTCGGTTTATCTGCTGAGCAGGTGAGGATCGTTACGGCGTGGTCGGGCGGTAGGACTCTCCGCAGGACCGGACGCAGCAACGGATCCCCAGCCTGTCGGCCGAGGCGCCCGAAGCAGGTTACCCGCCGGTCATCACCGGAGCCCATGACATACGCACCGACCCCAATCTACAGGGTGCCCACTCGGGCGCCGACCGACTGTCACCGAGTGCACCGAGTACGGACGATCACGTCCACGCCACGGCGATGATCACATTGAGAATGCCCAGACCGCCGGCGACATGGGCGAGTGTCGCGGTCGAACCGGGATTCTGCTTCTCCTTCTTCAGACCGACGAAGGCGACGACCAGCACGGCGAGGGCGACCAGCAGCTTGATGCCGATCTTCATGTGGTTCACCTCGACGACGTCCTGCGCCTCCCGGAGGCCCACCAGGGCCAGACCCGTCACGACCTGCAGGATCGCGCCGTGCAGCATGCCGGCCACGACGCGGGGTTCCTTGATGACCGCGAGCCACGATCCGATGATGCCCGCGAGGCCGATGAAGTGCAGGATGAGGAAGATCTTGATGGCGATGTCCATGGGCGCAATCCGACCATTCCGGGCGTGGGCTGTCCAGTAAGGCGACACTCAGGGAGTGCCCCGAATCCCGAGTGCTCGGGATCTCGAGTGCTCCGGATCACGCCTGGCCGCGGTACCAGTCGAGCAGGTCCGGATCGTCGATCGCGGTGCGGTCCACCGCCCTGGCGGGATCGGCTCCCTGCAGGATCCGTTTGAGAGGAACTTCGAGCTTCTTACCGGTGCGGGTGTGCGGCACCCCGGGCGCGGCGACGATCTCGTCGGGCACGTGCCGTGGCGAGGCGTGCTCGCGCACGGCCGCACGGATCCGTTCCTTCAGGTCGTCGGTGAGCGTGGTGCCCTCGGCGAGGACGACGAACAGCGGCATGCGATACGTGCCGTCGGGTCGTTCGATGCCGAGCACGAGCGACTCGACGATCTCGGGCAGGGTCTCCACGGCCTGGTAGATGTCGGCACTGCCCATCCGCACACCGTGACGGTTGAGCGTGGAGTCGGACCGGCCGTGCATCTCGAAGGTGTCGCGCTCGGTGATCGTGATCCAGTCGCCGTGCCGCCACACGCCCGGATAGACGGAGAAGTAGGAGTCGCGGTAACGAGTGCCGTCCGGGTCGTTCCAGAACCGCACCGGCATGGACGGCATGGGAGCGGTCACGACGAGTTCGCCGACCTCTCCGCGCACCGGCCGCCCCGTCTCGTCGAAGGCGTCGACCGCCACGCCGAGGCAGGGCACCGAGATCTCCCCCGGCCACACCGGCACCGTGGGGACGGCCCCGACGAAGGCCGTGACGACATCGGTCCCGCCGGAGATGGACATCACCTGCACGTGCTCCCCCGCGTTGTCCGCCAGCCACAACGACGACGAGGCGGGCAGCGTCGAGCCGGTGACGCCGACGCCGCGGAGGGCCGACAGATCGTGGTCGTCCTGCGGGACGACACCGGCCTTGATGCAGGCCAGCACGTAACCGGGGCTCGTCCCGAGCACCGTGACGTTCTCGTCGGCTGCGATCCGCCACAGGCGATCGACCTCGGGATGGGACGGGGCGCCGTCGTAGGTGACGACGGTGCATCCCACGAGCAGGCCCGAGAGCAGGAAGTTCCACATCATCCAGCTGGGGCTGGTGTACCAGAGGAAGCGGTCGCCGGGACGGAGGTCGAGGTGCAGCGACAATGCCTTGAGGTGTTCGAGCAGAACACCGCCGTGGCCGTGAACGAGGCCCTTCGGCGGACCCGTGGTGCCCGAGGAGAAGACCACCCACAGCGGGTGATCGAAGGCGACGGGCAGGGGTTCGAGTTCGGCGTCACCGGAGACGGCGTCCTGCCAGTCCAGAACGGCCCCCGCGTATGCGGCGGCATCGAACGGTGTCTCACCGGTCGACACGACGACCGTCAGGGCGAGGTCGGGCATCGCGGCGCGGAGCCGGTTCACCTCGTCGACGCGGTCGTGTCGCCGTCCCGCGTAGCGGTATCCGGTCGCCGTGACGAGTGCCCGCGGTTCGAGCCTGCCCAGACGGTCGATCGCCGCGGGCACGGCGTAGTCCTGTCCGCAGCCCGCCCAGACGGCCCCGATGCTCGCAGTGGCGAGCAGGGCGACGATCGCTTCGGGGATGTTCGGCAGGTAACCGACGACACGGTCGCCTTCCCCCACCCCGCGCGCTCGGAGGGTCGCGGCGAGGGCGGCCGTGCGGCGTTCGAGTTCGGCCCAGCCGATCTCGCGCCGGCGTCCCTCCTCGTCGAGATGGACGATGGCGGCCTCGTCCGGGGGACGTTCCCGGAAGACGTACTCGGCGAAGTTCAGTCGCGCGCCCGGGAACCACACGGCACCGGGCATGGAGGCGTCGGCCAGAGCCGGGCCGGGATCGGTGTGGGAGACGACGTCGAAGGCGTCCCACACGGCCTGCCAGAAATCACCGGGTTCGTCGACGGACCACTGCCACAACGCCCGGTAATCGGGCAGGTCGAGTCCGTGTCTCTCCTCGACGAATCGGGTGAATCCGGTGACGTTCGCCTGCTCGATGTCGACGTCCGTCGGAGTCCATTGCGGTTCCACCACAGTTCACCTCCCGGTCCGGGACCGTACCTGAAGACGGGTGAAGGCCCCGCCCGGACCGGCCGGGGACCGTCGTGCACGGACGGACTGCCCGTGCACGACGTCCGAGACGTCCGAAACGGAGCCTCGCGCGAGGACTCCCGGCTACCGCCTCTCGCGTGTCGCAGAGGTGTAGATGAGAGTGAGAACCACCGCGACGGCGATGGAGATGATCCACCGGATCCAGTCGATGCCGGAGGTGTCCTCGTTGCCTTCGGACGAGATCATGCCCCAGATCCAGTAGCCGATCAGCGCGCCGATGATGCCGATGACGATGGTGATGATCATGCCCATCGCCTGCTTACCCGGGATCACCAACCGGGCGAGGATGCCGATGACTGCGCCGAAGATGATGGTGCCGATGATTTGTCCCATGGTGAGCCTCTCTGTTCGGCGCCGCACCTGCGGGCGGCGCAACCTCGACGACCATGTACCTCATCAGTGTCGATCATGAACGGCTCACACGAGGCCGATTCGACGTCCCTTCCGGGTGAATTTCCTTCTCCGGCAGGGCCCGGATCTCACCGGGCCCCCTCTGTTCCTGCCGCCTCGAGGAGCGCGATCGCTTGTTGACGCATCTCGACCTTGCGGACCTTTCCGGTCACCGTCATCGGGAACTCGTCGACCACGTGCACGTAACGCGGGATCTTGTAGTGGGCGAGTTTCCCGGTGCAGAACGCCCGGAGCGACTCGGCGTCGAGCGGTTCGGCGCCCTCGCGCATCCGGACCCACGCCATCAGCTCCTCGCCGTACTTCACGTCGGGCACGCCGACGACCTGGGCGTCGAGGATGTCCGGGTGGGTATAGAGGAATTCCTCGATCTCGCGGGGATAGATGTTCTCCCCACCCCGGATGACCATGTCCTTGATCCGGCCCGTCACCGAGACGTATCCGTCCTCGTCCATGACGCCGATGTCGCCGGTGTGCATCCATCGGGCCGAGTCGATCGCCTCGGCGGTCTTGTCGGGCTGATCCCAGTAGCCGAGCATCACCGAGTAACCGCGGGTGCACAGTTCGCCGGGTTCGCCGCGCGGCACCGTCAGTCCGGTGACGGGGTCGACGACCTTGACCTCGAGATGTGGGCCGACACGACCGACGGTGCTCACGCGCCGCTCGATGCTGTCGTCGCTGCGGGTCTGCGTCGAGACCGGCGAAGTCTCGGTCATGCCGTAGCAGATCGAGACCTCGCTCATGCCCATCCGGTCGATGACCTGCTTCATCACCTCCACCGGGCACGGTGATCCCGCCATGATGCCGGTGCGCAGACTCGACAGGTCGTAGTTGTCGAATCCCGGGTCGGCCAGTTCGGCGATGAACATCGTCGGCACGCCGTAGAGCGACGTGCACTTCTCCTCGGCGACAGCGCTCAACGTTGCGGCGGGATCGAAGCCCGGCGCCGGCAGCACGATGGTCGCGCCGTGGCTCGTGCACGCGAGATTACCCATCGTCATGCCGAAGCAGTGGTACAGCGGGACGGGGATGCAGACCCGGTCGCGTTCGGTGTAGTGGCACAGTTCGCCGACGAAGAAACCGTTGTTGAGCACGTTGTGGTGACTGAGGGTGGCGCCCTTGGGGAAACCCGTGGTGCCCGAGGTGTACTGGATGTTGATCGGGTCGTCGGGCGACAGCGCCGCCTGGGCCGAGTCGAGCGGCGCCCGGTCCTCGGCGAGCGCGGCGCGGCCGGACTCGACGAGTTCGTCCCACCGCGGCGAGTCGAGCAGGACGACGTCCTCGAGGTCGGGGCAGTTGGGCCGGACGGTCTCGATCATCGTCGCGTAGTCGGAGGTCTTGAACGTCGGGGCGGACACCAGCATCCGCACACCGGCCTGCTCGAGGACGTACTGCAGTTCGTGCGAGCGGTAGGCGGGGTTGATGTTGACGAGGATCGCTCCGATCTTCGCAGTCGCGTACTGCACGAGCACCCACTGCCAGCAGTTGGGTGCCCAGATGCCGACACGGTCGCCCTTGGTGATGCCCGCCCGCAGCATGCCGAGCGCGAGCTCATCGACATCCGCGACGAATTCGGTGTAGCTCCAGCGCTTTCCGGCGGCGGAGTCGACGAGTGCCTCACGGTCGCCGAAGCGGGCGGCGGTGCGGTCGAGGTTGTCGCCGATGGTGTCGCCGAGTAACGGGACGTCCCAGGCACCCTGGGTGTAGCTGGGCAGACGGTCGACGTCGAGGCCGGACATCGCATTCTCCTTCACGAGACGGGGATACGGCTGTGGTGGCGGTCGTCGGGCTGCTGCCGGACGACCGCCACCGGGGGGTGGATCGGTTCGGAACGGATCCACCGGGAATGGATCAGAGGGCCCGGTCGCGGGTCTCCACAAGTGCCGCGGTGCAGACCAGGCTCACGAGGCCGATTCCGGCCAGCATGATCCCGATCGCGATACCGCCGTAGGAGGCGGCGAGCGGTGCGGCGATCATCGGCGGGATGGCGCCGCCGAGGACCCCGGCGAAGTTGTAGCCCAGACCGGCGCCTGTGTAGCGGTAACGGGTCGCGAACATCTCGGGCAGCAGTGCTCCGCACGGTCCGTAGGCGATACCGAAGATCGCGAGGGTGATCATCATCCCGAGCACGAACGCGATCGGTGAGCCGGTGTCGAGAAGCGGGAACAACACCAGTGCCCAGACCACGGAGAAGGCGCACGAGACCATGATGACCTTCTTGCGCCCGAAGCGGTCGGAATACAGCGCGGACAGCACGATCGCGAGACCGAAGACGAGCGACGAGGCGATGCCCACCATCAGGACGAACGGCCGGTCGAATCCCAGCTCGGAGGTCGCGTAGCTGGTCAGGTAGGCCGTGCCCATGTAGAAGAAGGCGAACATGATGGCCAGCGCGCCGCCGGCGAGGAAGATCTCCTTGGCCTGGTAACGCAACGCGTCGAGGAAGGGCAGCCGGCGCGGGGCCTCGACCTCGGCGACCGGGGCGTTACGGCGGGCTTCCTGCTCTGCACGAAAGACGGGGGTCTCCTCGATGGCGAGGCGCATGTAGAGGCCGATGCCGACGAGAACGATGCTGAGCAGGAACGGGATCCGCCAGCCGTAGTTCAGGAAGGCGTCGTTGGTGTCGCCGAGTGCGAGACCGGTGAACAGGAAGGTGCCGCTCGACAGGGCGAAGGCGATGGCAGGACCGAGCTGCGGGAACATCGCGTACAGACCGCGTCGGCCCGGTGGCGCATATTCGGCGGTGAGCAGGGTCGCGCCGGCCCACTCACCGCCCACTGCGAAGCCCTGGGCGAATCGCAACAGTACGAGGATGATCGGGGCGGCGACACCGATAGTCTCGGCGCCGGGCAGAAGGCCGATGAGCAGGGTGGAGATACCCATCAGCAGCAGCGTGGAGATCAGCGTCTTCTTGCGTCCGATGCGATCACCGAAGTGGCCGAACAGCATTGCGCCCACGGGGCGGGCGATGAAGGCGACGGCGAAGGTCGCGAAGGAGGCGACGGTACCCGCGGTCGATCCGAGCGCGGGAAAGAATACCGTCGGGAAGACGAGCGCTGCGGCGGTGCCGTAGATGAAGAAGTCGTAGAACTCGATCGTCGTGCCCATGCAGCTGGCGACGGCGACGCGCCGGATACCGGGCCCTTCCTTCGAGGGGCCCGCGTGGCGGGGTGTGGATGGGTCGGGACGCGAACGTCCCACCGGTCCGGCGACGGGGGGTTCGGCAGCCCCCGGGGTCGACACACTGGTCACGTGAGTCCTCCGTTGTCCGTTCGAACCGCGGGCGTGATCGCCTCGGCGGATGAACGAAAACGTAGTGATGCCGGTCACCCCCTCACCACCCCCGAAAGGGGGGTGGGGGTGACCGGCATCACATAGTGTGCCGAACGAACGAAATTCTCAGCGGCCGGCGGCGCCCGCGATCTCCTGGCGCATCTCGCCCCACACCGAGGAGTAGGAGTCGATGTTGGCGGCCGTGGCCCACGCGAGCGAGCCGCCCTTGATCTTCTCCAGGGCCTCGGCGAACAGGTCCTGGTACCGCGACAGGCGCGGCACGAACGCCGACACGTCGTCGAACAGGCTCTGCGCCCGGCGGTCGAGATCGATGAGGCCGTCGACGAATCCGTCGGCGTCGGCATTCTCGAGGAGCGCGTTGAGTTCCTCGTCGAGCGGGAGGAACTGGTCGTAGAGCTCCGAGATCGAATCCTCGTCGATGGAGACCCGCTCGGCGTCGAGCTGATCGTTCAGCTCGGAGGTGCCCTTGTCGGTGAGGCTGATGCCGCCGTCGTTCTCCGACGCCTTGCCCTGCTCGAGGAGTGCGGCCACCGCAGCCTGGCCGGCCGCCACCGACACACCGAGGTGCGCGGCGAGCACCTCGGCCGTGACCTGCTTCTTCAGACGCACCGTCTGCAGCAGTGCCAGTTCGTCCACGTTGCCTGCGAAGGCCATGCCCACTCCTCGTCGCACCCGCCGGGCGCCCACGTCGTCGTCCGGAATCCGGCCGGATTCCGCTCCGATTCTGACGCACACCGGCAACGGGCAGGTGAGTCACCCTCCTCCCGGTGGGATCACGCAGATCGGATCACGAGGACAGGCCGGGCACCGGGCACGCGTCGGCGGCCTCGGCGACCACCGTGGGTACATCGGACACGGCGGGCTCCACGCCGGCCTCCCGGTCCCGCCCGGTGAGCGGCCGGTCGGCTTCCAGGAGGGCCAGTTCGTCGGGAGTGAATGCGCGCCCCCGACTGAGGAAACGCACCCCCTCCGGACTTTCGAGACTGAACCCGGAGCCGCGTCCGGGCACCACGTCGAGGACGAGACAGGTGTGCTTCCACGCCTCGAACTGCGAACCGGAGATCCACACCGGCACGGCGTCGGCGCCGACCGGCGGATCCGAGCGGGTCTCCCCTGCCCCGAGGCGCAGATCGAGGACTCCGAGGAGCACGTCGCGGTCGCCGACGACGAAATCGCCGTCGGGATAACACATCGGCGCGGAGCCGTCGCAGCATCCGCCGGACTGGTGCATCATGAGCGGTCCGTTGCGCTGCGCGAGGCGGCGCAGCAGGGCGACGGCGTCGACGGTCGCCACGAGTCGCGGGACGGTCACAGGCCTGCCTTTCCGTTGGGGTGCACGATGTTCCGAGCGTATGGCAACGGCGCCTGCCACGTCGTGCGGACGTGACAGGCGCCGAAGTTCGGATCAGAAGAAGCCCTGTGCCTTGGGAGCGTAGGACACCAGGAGGTTCTTCGTCTGCTGGTAGTGGTCGAGCATCATGTGGTGGTTCTCGCGGCCGATGCCGGACTGCTTGTAACCACCGAAGGCCGCGTGCGCGGGGTACTGGTGGTAGGTGTTCGTCCACACGCGGCCCGCCTGGATGGCGCGACCGGCACGGTAGGCGACACCACCGTCGCGGGACCACACACCGGCACCGAGACCGTAGAGGGTGTCGTTGGCGATCGAGATCGCGTCGTCGAAATCGCTGAAGGACGTCACGGACACGACCGGGCCGAAGATCTCCTCCTGGAAGATGCGCATCTTGTTGTCGCCCTGGAAGATCGTCGGCTGCACGTAGTAGCCGCCCGAGAGGTCGCCGCCGAGATCGGCGCGCTCACCACCGGTGATGACCTTGGCACCCTCGCTCTTGCCGATCTCGATGTACGACAGGATCTTCTCGAGCTGGTCGTTAGAGGCCTGGGCGCCGATCATCGTGTCGGTGTCGAGCGGATCGCCCTGACGGACGGCCTTGGTGCGGACCGCGGCGAGCGAGAGGAAGTCGTCGAAGATGTCCTGCTGGATCAGTGCACGCGACGGGCACGTGCACACCTCACCCTGGTTGAGGGCGAACATCGTGAAGCCTTCGAGCGCCTTGTCCTGGTAGTCGTCGTTCGCCGACAGCACGTCGGAGAAGAAGATGTTCGGGCTCTTGCCACCGAGTTCGAGGGTGACCGGGATCAGGTTCTGCGAGGCGTACTGCATGATCAGCCGACCGGTGGTCGTCTCACCGGTGAACGCGATCTTGCGGATGCGCGGGCTCGACGCGAGCGGCTTGCCCGCCTCCACACCGAAGCCGTTGACGATGTTGACCACACCCGGCGGCAGCAGGTCGCCGATGATCGAGATCAGGTGCAGGATCGACGCCGGGGTCTGCTCGGCGGGCTTGAGGACCACCGCATTGCCGGCGGCCAGGGCCGGCGCGAGCTTCCACACGGCCATGAGGATCGGGAAGTTCCACGGGATGATCTGGCCGACGACGCCGAGCGGCTCGTGGAAGTGGTAGGCGACCGTGTCGGAGTCGATCTCGGAGATCGAACCCTCCTGCGCGCGAATGGCCCCCGCGAAGTAGCGGAAGTGGTCGATCGCGAGCGGGATGTCGGCGTTGAGGGTCTCGCGGATGGGCTTGCCGTTGTCCCACGACTCGGCGAGGGCGATCGATTCGAGGTTCTCCTCGATGCGGTCGGCGATCTTGTTGAGGATCACCGCGCGTTCGGCGGGCGACGTCTTCCCCCAGGCCGGTGCGGCGGCGTGGGCTGCGTCGAGCGCGCGCTCGATGTCCTCCTCGGTGCCGCGAGCGACCTCGGTGAACACCTGGCCGGTGACGGGGGTGACGTTCTCGAAGTACTCCCCCTTCACCGGCGGCACCCACTGGCCGCCGATCCAATTGTCGTACCGGGACTGGAACGACATGAGGGCGTCGGGCGAACCGGGACGGGCGTACACGGTCATGTGCATCTCCTGCAGCGTCGAGCGGTCGGTATGTGATCCGGAACACTACGAACGCGAGGGTTGCAACTACGTTGCGAGCTGCCTGTCCAATCGGGTCAATGTGGCATCGACCTGCGCGAAACGGGGCGACCGCGGGTCGATCGACGCCCGGTAGGCCGCCCAGGCGGTGATGTCCTCACGGCCGTGGACGGACGAGGTCCACTGCGCGAGCAGGTGCTCGTCGCCGCAGCGCAACAGCGCCGCCCGCACACCCGAGCGGAGTTCGTCGCGGATCTCCTCGATGCCCGGCGCCACCGATCCGGGCAGGATCTCCCCGGTACAGAGGCGGACCGCCGAGGCCGCATCGCCGCGGTCGAGTGCGCGGCGCACGTCCGCGACATCGGTGTCGAGCGTGGTGAGCAGTCGATAGGGCCGCGATCCGAGGTGTTCGGCCCCGAGCACCTTGCGCAGGCGCGACATCTCGGCGCGGATCGTCACCGAGTCGAGTTCGTTCTCGTCGAGCAGCACCGCGAGCCGGTCGGAGCTCAGGCCCTCGGGGTGATCGGCGAGGATCAGCAGGATCTCGGCGTGCCGGCGGGACAGGCCGACGCGTTCGCCTCCGCGGTGCAGTGCGGGCCGGCCGGCGCCGATCGTCTCGATGCGCGGCGTCGTCGAGGGGAACAGCGGGCGGCCGCTCAGGGCATGCACGCGCAGTTCGGCCTCCGCCGCCGCGACCGTCGCGCGGACGAGTTGCAGGACCTCGGGCGCGGCGACGCGGTGCCCCCCTGTGATGTCGATGGCACCGAGGACCCGGCCGCTGGTGGGGTCGTGCACGGGAGCGGCCGAACAACTCCATTCGTGCACCGTGCGGTTGAAATGCTCGGCGCCGAAGATCTGCACCGAATGATCCACGGCGAGAGCGGTTCCCGGCGCATTCGTGCCGACGCGGTCCTCGCTCCAGTCGGCCCCTTCGACGAAGCTCATCGACAGGGCGCGGTCGCGCGCGGCGTGATCGCCCTCGACCCACAGCAGCCGTCCCTGCCCGTCGGTGATGGCGACGAGCAGTCCGCTGTCGGCGGCGTCCTCGACGAGGAGCTTGCGCACCACCGGGCGGATCAGCGACATCGGGTGGCCGGCGCGGTACTCCTCGAGGTCGTGTCCGGAGAGCAGCGCGGGTTGTTCGACGACGTCGGGATCGATGCCGCGTTGCAGGCTCCGGCTCCACGAGTCGCGGACCACCGAGCGCACCCCGTCGAGCCGATCCTTGCCGCGTGCGGAGACGAAGGTTCCGTGCGCACGCAGCACCGCACGTGCATGCGCGGCCACGTCCGCTCCCGGGCCGAGTGCCACCCAGGGATTGGTCGTCGCGATTCCACGATCCGTCATGTACCGGCGCCTCCTCCCCCGACACTGTAGTCGGGATCACACCGTGTGCGGCAGGGCATCCCTCGCGGTCGCGGCGACGCGGTGGGCGAGCATCACCGCGGTGGCGTGCGGTCCACGGCTCGGGACCTGCGGAAACACCGAGGTGTCGACGACGCTCAGCCCCTCGATTCCCCGCACGCGGCACCACTCGTCGACCACGGCGTGCTTGTCGTCGCCCATCCGGCACGTGCCGGACAGGTGCAGCGACGTCCCGAGCCTGCCGCCGCGCACGTCCACGCTGCCGGCCTCGGCGACGCCGGTGGTCGCGGCGAGGAGGTCGGCGGCGAGCCGGACCCCTTCTTCGAGGGCCTCCCGGTCGGCCGGATCGGTCAGGTATCGGTAGTCGAGCAGGGGTGGACGTCGCGGGTCGCGTTCGTCGAGCACGATGCGTCCGCGGCTGCGTGGGCGCGTCAGGACGACTCCGAGCACCGGATCGACGACGCCGCTGCCGGGGATCACCGCTCCGAATGCCGCGGTGTACGGGCGCAGTTCGAGGTTGCCGGTGTGCACGACCGTCTCGAGCAGCAGCGTGTGCGACGGGAGACCCGGGCGGAACCGGTACGGGACGGTGAACTCCGGATGGTCCGAAAAGTTTCCGCCCACCCCGGGAAGGTCGTGCAGCGGATCGATGCCGAGCCGTCGCAGTTCGCCGGCCGGTCCGATTCCGGAGAGCATCAGCAACTGGGGAGACCTCACGGCGCCCGCGGCGACGATCACGTGTGCGGCCGAGACCGTGCGTGGTCCGTCGGGCCCGGCGATCTCGACGCCCACCGCGCGAGCGCCCGCCATCACGATGCGGGTCGCGGGCACCCCGCCGGCGACCGTCAGATTCGGCCGGTGCAGGACGGGCGCGAGGTACGCGAGGAACGGACCCACCCTCGTGCCGTCGCGGACGTTCGACGGGACCGCGCCCACCCCGTCGGGTCCGGGGGCGTTGAGGTCGGCGACCGGGGTGAATCCCGCGTCCTCGGCGGCGTCGACGAAGGCACGCGAGAGCGGATGCATCCGTTCGCGCGGTACCCGGGCGACCGGTATCGGGCCGGAACTCCCGTGCAGGTCGCCGGGGACATCCGCGTCGGTTTCGACGGCCCGGAAGTACGGCAACACCTCCTCGTACGACCACGAGGCGGGCCACGACGCGAAGTCGTCGGGTCGCGCACGCACGAAGTAGGCGCCGTTGACCGCGCCGGAGCCGCCGAGCACCCGGCCCCGCGTCACGGTCGCCTCGACATCCGGAGTCAGTCGTGCCGGAAAGTCCGCGGTCCACGGGCTCTCCGGACCCACCGGAAGGACTGCGGCATCACGGATCTCGCGCGGAACAACGGATGCCGACCCGAACGCCGCGCCCTCCTCGAGCAGCAGCACGGTGCGGGCCGGATCGTCGCTGAGCCCGGCGGCGAGAACGCAACCGCAGCTTCCGCCGCCGACGATCACCACATCGGCGTGCGCCGGGATCATGTCACTTCCGGATGTCGGGTACGAGCGCGGCCGCCGAGCGGGCGTCGAGCGCACCCTTCCACAGCCCTGCGCCGTAGGCGAGGTCGTCGAGGCGCTTGTAGAGCAGATACCGGACGGGATCGAGGCCGCCGCTCTCGCGGTGCGTCTTCCAGTCCCAGATGCCTTCGGCCACAGCACAAGCCAGAACCGCTCGACGCACGCGGCGGGAGAACACCGCTGCGACGACCGTCACGGGCCAGTAATGCCGGCACACCGCCGACGCCACCTGCCACAGGCCACCGGCGAATCCCTGGGCCGTGAGCAGCCCGGCGATGCGGTCCGGCCGGTCGAGCTCGGAGAACATCCGTCGCAGCCGCACGAAGGTGGCCACCTGGGTCAGTACCGCTGCGATCACCCCGATGCGGGTGAAGCTCGCGATCGCGACGCACGCGAGGAGCGTCCAGATCGACATCACCATCGGTGGGACGGAACCCGGATGCCGCTCGGCGAGCGGGGCCGCACCGGTTCCGTAGAAGGCCTTGCGTGTCAACCACGTCCGGAAGCGGGTGCGATGGTCGTGCGCGACCCGCGAGATGGGTTCGTACCGCAACCGCCACCCCGAGGTCTGCAGTCGCCGGCACAGATCGACATCCTCGGCCACATGCATCGTCTCGTCGAAACCGCCGCAGGCGACGAGCGCGTCGCGGCGCACGAGCAGCGCCGCGCTCGGCACGTACGAGACGGGGCCACCCGCGACCACGGCGGATTCCCGGCTGCCCAGGTCGAGCGACGAGCGTGCGTGCTCGTACTTCGCGAGCGCGCTGCTGTCGGGTTCGAGGGCCACGATGCGCGGCGCGACGAGAGCGACCGCGGGATCGATGAAGTGCCCCAGCGATCGTTCGAGCCAACCGAGTTGCGGCACCACATCGGAATCGAGGAAGGCGACGAATTCCGTTGTCACCTGCTGCAATCCGGTGTTCCGGGCCGCTGCGGGCCCGCGTGGGGTCTCGTGCCGGATCACGCGGACGCGACCGCGCTCCGGAGCCTCGACCGGCTTCTCGGAACCGTCGTCGACGACCACGACCTCGTGCCCTTCGACGGCGGCGAGCAGACGGGCGAGGCCGGACGGATTGTCCTTGACGGGGACGACGACGGTGACGGCGGAACTCGGCGGCAGCTTCGTCGGGCGGGGGTTCCCGATTCCCGAGTCGAGCAGGCGGCGTGCGACCGCAGCGCTCTGCGCGTCGACGACCTCGACGAAGTCCTCGTCGATCATCGCCGCGGCGGCCGGTGCGAGTTTGAGCATGCGCGTGGGCGATCCTCCGACGAGGACACGTCCCCCGGCGAAGCTGCGCACCCGCGCGTCGATGCGCACACCGAAACCGTCGGGGAGCCGGGTCGCCCGGGGCTGCGCCGCCTCCGGGGAGGTCGCCTGTGGAGTGATCGCCCGACTCACCGAAGCCTTCCTTCCGTTCCCGGCTGCCACCGGGCGACCTGTGCACGCGCCCGCTCGACCAGACTCGCGAACAGGCGCGCGCCGAGTTCTGCGGTGGCCTCGGTGGGGTCTCCCAGCACTCCGTTCGCGGACACCGAGACGATACCGGCTTCGCGCAGTCGTGGCATCAGTGCTCCGATCGGTTCCGTCGCTCCGACCGCGGCCCGTGTCATGTCGACCGTCCCGGGTGCCAGGTGCAACAGCAGACTCGTCTCGGTGACACCGGCGTGGGCGTCGGATCCCGGCACCGCGCACGGGAGCCAGGCAGCGTCGCGGCCTTCGTATCGCAGGAGGCTCACCGCCTCGATCAGCGGATAGGCGTTGCCACCGTGCCCGTTGACGAAGACGACCCGCTTCGCCCATCGGCACACCGACCTGCCGTATTCGACGATCAGCGCCTTCGTCACCTCGGCTCCGATCGAGACGGTGCCGGCGAAACCTTCGTGTTCGCCGCTCGCTCCGTAGGGCAGCGGCGGGGCGACGACCACCTCGGGCAGCGCGGCGGCGACAGCAGCTGCGATCCGGGTGTCGGTGTCGAGGGGAAGGTGCGGACCGTGCTGTTCGAGCGCACCGATCGGGACGGCCACCGTCACCCGGTCGGGTTCGATGTCCGTCCAACAGGCGTCGGCGAGCTCCCGCATCACCGCTCCGATGCTAAGGGTTTCGCGGGCGTGCACGAAACCCGGAGGTCCCGGTAGGTCCGCCCGGACGCCGAGATCCGATCGGTACGCTTTCCCGGTGCTGATCGAACCTCGTCCGCTGGACGATCCGGACGTGCAGGACCTCATCGGCGAGGTCCAGCTCGAATACGTGCGGAGGTACGGCGGACCCGACGACACGGAACTGGCGCCGCACGAATTCGAACCGCCACGCGGGGTGTTCCTCCTGGCGGTGGCCGACGGGGTTCCGGCCGGGATCGGCGGCTGGCGTGCACCGGAGCATTCGCATCGAGGGGTGCGCGACGATGATGCCGAGATCAAGCGGATGTACGTGCGGGCGAGCATGCGGCGCCGCGGTGTGGCAGCACGGGTGCTGGGTGCGCTGGAGCGCACGGCGACCGATGCCGGTCGCCGTCGCATGATCCTCGAGACGGGCAGCGAGCAACCCGAGGCGATCGCGCTGTACGCGAAGGCCGGGTACGTGCCGATGACCGAGCGCTTCGGGCTCTACGCAGAATCACCGACGGCGATGTACTACTGCAAGGAACTGCCCCCGATCCGTCCGGCGACCGACGACGACCTGCCGGTGCTGCAGGAGATCGAACGCGCGGCGGGCAAGCCCTTCGCCGAGATCGGGATGGCGTTCGTCGCCGACGACGATCCTCCGTCCGTCGAGGAGTTGCGCGCTCACCGGGACGCGGGCCGCTGCTGGGCGTGGTTCGACGAGCAGGGACGAGCGGTCGCGTATCTCGTGGCCGACCTCGTCGACAACGGTGTCCACATCGAGCAGGTGTCGGTGCATCCCGATCACGCGCGTCGCGGGATCGGACGCGAGCTGATCGAGCACGTCGCGGGGTGGGCTCGGGACACCGGGTTCGGGTCGCTGACGCTGACCACCTACCGCGACGTGCCCTGGAACGGCCCGTATTACGCGCGTCTCGGCTTCCGCACCGTCCCGGACGATGCCCTCTCCCCTGGTCTCACCCGGATCCGCGTGGAGGAACGGAAGAACGGTCTCGACCGGTGGCCGCGGATCGTCATGCGTCGCGGGCTGGAGACGTAGGAGCCAGGTCCCTGGCGGCCCGCTCCCCCTCGGCGATCGCGGCGTGCAGGCGGCGTGGGGTCACCGCATCGCCCACGCGGATCACCCTCGTGCCGGCTCCTGTGAGTTCCCGCCACAACTCGTCGACGGGCTCCTGATGGGTGGCGACGACGACCGCGTCCACCGTGAGCGTCGTCGGCTCGCCGGTCGCGTGGTGGACCACGGTGACCTCGGCACCGTCCGGCAGGTCCACGACACCGCCGACGGCGACGCCGGTGAGTCGCTCGATCCGCGTGGCGTGGGCGCGGCGCAACCAGCCGTCGAGCTCGAGCGTCAGGCCGAGATCCTGGCCGACGAGCATCCCCGGCGTGCACACCGTCACCGCACATCCCCGGTCCGCCAGCAGTTCGGCGACGGACGTCGCCTGGTGGAAACCGAGATCGTCGACGACGAGGACCCGGCCGGAGGGTGCAGTGCGACCGGTGAGCACATCGCGCACGTCGCTCACCCGCGCCGACGATCCCGCCCAGGCGGGCCGGTGTGGGCGCGCACCCGTCGCGACGACCACGACGTCGGGTGCGAACGCACGCAGGGTCGCGGCATCCGCGGTCACACCGGTGCGGATGTCCACTCCCCTGCGCCGACACTCGGCGTCGAGGTGCGTCACCGCACCGAGCAGCTCTGCACGGTGCGGCGCCGCGGCCGCCTCACGGATCTGGCCGCCGGTGCACCGGTTCCGTTCGAGTAGCGTGACCGAATGCCCCTGTCCGGCAGCCGTCACCGCAGCCTGCAGACCCGCGGGTCCGCCGCCGACGACGACGACCCGATGCGGTACGGCGGTCGCGGCGGGAGCGTCGGATTCGTACCCGGCATGGGGATTGACCGCGCACGCGATGGGACGGTTGAGCCCGACCCGTCCGATGCATTCCTGATTGCAGCCGATGCACGGCCGAATCTCGTCGTCGCGTCCGGAGAGGGCCTTGTTCGCGAACTCCGGGTCGGCGATCTGCGCACGCACGGCGCCGACCAGATCGCACACTCCGTCGGCGAGCGCGGCACCGACCTGTTCGGGTCGGGTGAAGCGCCCGACCCCGACGACCGGCAGCGACACCGCTGCCCGGATCGCGTCGGGGACGAACAGTGAATAACCGTGCGGGGTGGACATCGGCGCTTCGACCAGATGCAACGTCTCGGTCGCGACGCCCACGGACGTGTTGAGGTAGTCGGCGTCGCCGCTCGCCTCGAGCATCCGCGCGACCTGCACGGCGTCGTCGATACCGACACCGCCCTCGGTGCCGTCGTGACCCGTCAGTCGCACGCCCACGACACGGTCGCGCCCGACGGCCCCCCGCACCGCGGACACGACCTCGAGCAGCAGGTGGGCCCGCCCCGTGAGATCCCCGCCGTAACGGTCGGTGCGACGGTTCGTCGCGGGTGCGAGGAAGGCACGCAGGACCGATGCCTGGGAGCACTGGATCTCGACACCGTCGAAGCCGCCCTCGGCGCAGCGGCGGGCGACGTCGGCGTAGCCCGCGACGAGTTCGGCGAGGTCGGATTCCGTCACCGCGCGCGGGACCTCACGGAAGAGCGGGTCGGGTTCGGGGCTCGGCGCCCACAACGGTTGCCCCGTGTACATCGAGGTGCCCTGCGCGCCGTTGTGGTTGAGCTGCGCGAGGATCCGCGTGCCGTGCCGGTGGACGGCGTCGGTGAGGCGGCGGTAACCGGTGACGACGTCCGGGTCCCAGCCGCGGATCAGTTTCTCGTAGGGCCGGTCCGAGGGGTGCACGGTGTGCTCCTCGGTGACGATCATCGACGCGCCGCCGCGTGCCCTGGCTTCGTAGTACGCGATGTGCCGGTCGGTGACGGTGCCGTCGACCGAGAAGTTGGTCAGGTGCGCCGGGAAGACGATGCGATTGCGCAGGGTGACCGGACCGATCCGCAACGACGCGTGCGGAACGGTTCCGGTCCCCGTGCGCGTCACCGTCAGACCTTCGAGTTGCCCTGGTCGATGGCCATCTGACTGCCGGTGATCGTGGAGGCCCGATCGCTCGCGAGGAACAACACGGTCTCGGAGATGTCGTCGGGGTCGGCCGCGGGCTTCTCGGTGAGGATGGGGACGAAGTTCGGCCCCCACGACGGATTCTTCTCGAACAGCTTCAGGACGCTGACGTCGGTGCCCATCGGGGTGTTCACACCGTAGGGGTGGATGGAGTTGACCCGGATCCGGTACGGGCCGAGTTCCTTCGCCGCCGCCTGCGTGATGCCGACGAGACCGAATTTGGCTGCCGCGTAGTTGATCTGCCCCGGCATCGCCTTGAGGCCCGCCACCGAACTGACGACGATGATCGATCCACCGTTGCCGGCCTCGATCATCGCGGGGGCGGCGGCCTTGAGGGTCTTGAAGACACCGGTGAGGTTGATGTCGATCAGCTCTTCGAACTGGTCGTCGGGCATCTCCCAGAAGCGGTTCCAGCTGCAGATACCGGCATTGGCGACGACCACGTCGAGTCGCCCGAACTGGGCGACGCCCTCGTCGACGACGGCCTTCAGTGCGGCACTGTCGCGCACGTCCGCGACGCGGGCGAGGATCTTTCCGCCGGCCTCTTCCACGAGGCGGACCGTCTCGTGGAAGTCGTCCTCGGTGGCCTGCTCGTAGGTCACGTACTCCGAGACCGGGGCCGCGATGTCGACGCCGATGACGGACGCGCCCTCGCGCGCGAACCGGATGGCGTGGTTGCGGCCCTGCCCGCGTGCGATCCCGGTGATGAAGACGACCTTGCCGTCGAAATCTCCCATGTCGGCCCTTCCGTAGACCCGGATTAGAACGCGTTTCAGTGTGCCCCACGTTACAGCGCCGTGGCCACCCGGTATCCCTCTCGGACGGCTTCGCGCACGCTTCTCGGGGCCGCCCGGTCGCCGATCGACCACGATCCCGGCCACTCGGACACTTCTGCCGGTAGCAGGGGTGCGCAGTCGACCAGGACAGCGTCCGCGACCCGCGTGGATTCCCCGGACACCCTGTCGACGAGCACGACGCCTTCGGCATCGACCGAACCGACCCGGCACCCGAGATGTCTCGCCACGCCCGCCCGCTGCATGCGGACGTCGAAGGCGACGAGGTCCCCCGTCGGCGCGAGTCGTGATCCGGCCACCGGATCACCCGTCGCGTAGTGGACCTCCATACCGCGCTCCACGAGACGGTCGACGACGGCCCTCGCCACCGGACCACCCATCGGATCCCACACGACCACCGGGGACGTAGGAGGCCGTTTCCCCGACAGCACCTCCGCGGCGGTCGCGTACCGCTCGGGCGCAGTCACCGGAAAGGAGGGCGGACGTGGCAGCCCGCCGGTGGCCAGCACGACCGCGGTGCCAGCGGCGAGTGCGCTCTCGATGTCGGCGGCACCGACTTCCGTGCCGGTACGGATGTCGACGCCGGACTCGAGGCACTGCTGGTCGAGCCAGTCGACGAGCGCAGCGAAGTCGGGCCGGCCACCGCGTGAGACGGTGGCGATCGTCCCACCGACCCGCTCGTCCGCCTCGACCAGGACGACACGGTGACCGCGCGTCGAGGCCACGCGGGCTGCTTCCAGGCCGGCGGGTCCGGCACCCACCACGAGTACGTCGCGTGCGGAAGTCACCGGTCCGGGTGGGTCCCGTGTCTCGTCGCCGGCCTCCGGGTTCGCGATGCACCCCACAACCGGATTGTGGAAGTCGTCGACGAGGCACGCCTGGTTGCAGCGCACGCAGGGACGCGGCCGACGACCACGACGGGCGACGACGACGAGGTCGGGGTCGGCGATCTGCGCGCGGGTCATCTCGACCAGGTCGCACGCGCCGTCGGAAAGCGCCCGTTGCGCGTGTCCGACGTCGACGATGCCGCCCTGCAGAGCGATCGGGACCGATCCGGCGATCTCGTCACGGACGCGGTGGCACAGGTCGTCGTTGAATCCGGCAGGGACATGCGCGTCGGGCCGATACGACTCGGGTGAGAACAACCCACCGCGTACCACGGTCAGCAGGTCGATCGACGGCGCGATCGCGCGGACGTATCCGGCGGCGATCTCGGGTGTGATGCCCGCCCACGGCGCGTTCTCGTCGCACGAGAGTCTCAGTGCGAGGATGCGATCCGCGCCGATCCGCGTGCGCACGGCGGCGATCACCTCGCGCAGCAGCCGCAGGCGGTCGGTGCCGTAGGCGTCGTCGCGATGGTTGGTCAGCCCGGAGAGGAACTGCCGCAGCAGCGAGGTCGGTCCCGCGTCGAGTTCCACCCCGTCGAGATCCGCCTCCACGGCGACGGTGGCGGCGCAGGCGAAGGACTCGACCAGCTCGGCGATCTCGCGCTCGGTCGCCTCGGCGGGTAGTTCGCGTGTCCCCGGGTCCGGCACGCGCGAGGGCGCCCACAGCGGTGCGCGGGTCCACGCGCTCGAACCCTGCAGGCCGCGATGACCGAGGCCCGCGAGCACGAGGGTGCCGTGCGGACGACAGGCCTCGGCGATCCGCCGGTAGCCGTCGCCGCAGTACTCGGCCAGCGGCGCACGTTCGTAGGGATGGTCGGACGGGTGCACCGACGCCGTCTCCGTCACGACGATCCCGCACCCACCCCGCGCACGTCGCGCGTAGTACGCGACGTGGCGGTCCGAGAACGACCGACCGTCACCGAGATTCGTGACATGCGGACCGAAGATCACCCTCGCCGGAACGGTGCGTCCGGCGAGGGTGATCGGTTCGGTGAGCGCGGGGCTCATGTCGTCCGTTCGGTCAGATGCCGAGATCGCGGCGAAAACCGTCCGGCACGAAGACGTCGTCGGGGGTGAGCTCGTGGATCGAGTTCTTGCCCAGACCCATGAGGGCGGAACCGATTCCGCCGGACAGGATGTCGAGGACGTTCTCCACACCGGCCTGACCGTTCGCGGCCAGACCCCACAGGTACGCGCGGCCGATGAGCACGGCCCTGGCACCGAGCGCGATCGCCTTGACGACGTCGCTACCGCGGCGGATACCACCGTCGAGCAGCACCTCGACGTCCTTGCCCACCGCTTCGGCGATCGCCGGCAACGCCCGGATCGGTGCCGGGGTGCCGTCGAGGTTGTTGCCGCCGTGGTTGGACACCGAGATGGCGGTGACCCCGGCATCGACGGCGCGCTTGGCGTCGTCGACGCGCATGACGCCCTTGAGCATGAACGGCGCGTCGCCCCACTGCTCGCGCAGCCACGCGACGTCCTCCCAGGTGGGCAGGGGCGTGGTCATCCACTCGCCGTACGCACCGAAGAAGGTCGGGGCCTGACCCTCCGGCGGAGTGAGATTGGGGGTGGTCAGATCCGGCACCCCGCCGGTCTTCGCCCATTCGAGCAGCCACTTCGGGCGGGTGATGCCCTCGGGGGCGAACTTGATCATCGCCTCGAGATTCATCCGCTCCGGGATGGCGGGGCTGCCCCAGTCGCGACCGTTGGAGAACGACCAGTCCAGGGTCATGATCAGACCCTTCGCACCGGCGGCACGGGCACGTTCCATGCGCTGGATCAGCGTGTCGCGGCTGCCCACCCAGTACATCTGGAAGAAGGTCTTGTCGTTGACCGCCGCGACCTCCTCGATGGACTTGCTCGCGAACGACGACAGACCCATCGCCGTACCGCGGGCGGCGGCCGCGCGGGCCACGGCGACCTCACCGTCGGGGTGCACGGCCTGCACGCCGGTCGGCGAGATCATCACGGGCAGAGACACATCCTGGCCCATGATGGTCGTGGCCATCTCCCGCTTGTCGGACAGTCCCGCGACGTGCGGGGCGAATCCGAGTTCGCGGAAGGCGGTGGTGTTGTCGTCGACCGTGATGCCGGCCTCGGACCCGGCGACGAGCGCGCCGTAGACGGACTTGGGCAGGCGCTTACGGGCGCGCTGCTGTGCGATTGCGACGGTCTCGAACCACGGGTCCTGGGCCCACGGATTCTTCAACCAGGAAGGCTTGGCCATCGTCGGTCGTCTCCTCGGAAGATCTAGAGCCCTGCGAGCGGATTCTCGTCGCAGAACTTGGCGGGGGGTTTGGTGAGCAGGGTCAGCGGTACCGGGGCGGCCGGGGTGCGCCGTTCGGCGCGCTTTCCGGTACGCGAGTGGTCGACGCTCGACTGCGGCACGGTGCGCTCGGCCTCGAGCGCGGACTGTCCGTAGCCCTGCACGCATTCGGGATCGGGGCCGTCCATCGGCAGGCCGGTGAAGAACTTTGCGGCCATGCAACCGCCGCGGCACGCATCGAAGAAGTTGCACGACGCGCACGCACCGGCGGACTGCGGTTCGCGCAGCTCGCGGAACAGCTCGGAGTTCTTCCACACCGACGCGAAACCACCATCGGTGAGGATGTTCCCGGCGTGGAAGTTCTCGTGGATCGCGAACGGGCACGCGTAGACGTCGCCGACCGGATCGATCAGGCACACCACCCGTCCCGCGCCGCACAGGTTCAGTCCGGGCAGCGAGCCGCCGCCCTCGCCGCCGAAGGCGGACAGGTGGAAGAACGAGTCGCCGGTGAGCACGCCCTCGCCGTGGGCGACGAGCCAGTCGTAGAGCTGCCGCTGCTGCTCGTGGGTGGGATGCAGATCGTCCCACACGTCCACGGCGCGGCCGGACGGGCGCAGTCGCGTGATGCGCAGCGTCGCGCCGTAGCGGTCGGCGAGAGCCTTGAACTCGTCGAGCTGGTCGACGTTCTGGCGGGTGACGACGACGGAGATCTTCGCGTCGCGGAAACCCGCCTCGGACAGGTTCTCCAGCGCGCGCACGGCCATCGCGAACGAACCCGGCCCGCGCACGGCGTCGTTGACCTCGGCGGTGGCACCGTCGAGGGAGATCTGCACGTCGACGTAGTCGGAGGCGGCCAGCCGGGCGGCGACCTTCTTGTCGATGCGCACACCGTTGGTCGAGAACTTCACGCCCACCTGGTGTTCGGTGGCGTAGTCGACGAGTTCCCAGAAGTCGGATCGCACGGTGGGTTCGCCGCCACCGATGTTGACGTAGAAGACCTGCATGCGCTGCAGCTCGTCGATGATCGCCTTGCACTGTTCGGTCGACAGTTCGCGCGGGTCGCGCTTGCCCGACGAGGACAGGCAGTGCACGCACGAGAGGTTGCAGGCGTAGGTGAGCTCCCAGGTCAGGCAGATCGGGGCGTCGAGGCCCTTCTCGAACTGGTCGACGAGGCGGCCGACCTTGGGTGGGGCGGAGGTGGTGGGCGGTTCGAGCAGCGAGGTCATGGGCTGGTCCTTACAGACGTCAGGCAGGAACGATCATGTGCGAATCGGCCAGGGTGCCCAGGGCACGCACGTAGGGCCGCTCGGCGTTCTCGTCGATCCCGTGCGCTCGCAACGCTTCTCGCACCGAACCGTGGTCGCCGAGGGATCGGACGACGTCGACGATGACGGTGTTCTTCAGGAACGACAACTTGCGGGTGCCGAAGTGGTAGAGCAACGCCCCGAACGGCTCGGGGCGAAGCGCTACCTGCGGGTGGAGCCGCCAGCCGGCACCCGGATCGAACAACTCGGTGTCCATTGCTACGGGGGACACGTCGGTGGCTCCGGGCGCGGTCATGTCAGTACACGCCGCACATGCCGTCGATGGAGACCTCCTCGACGAGGGATTCCTCGATCAGATCGGATTCGATCACGGCGTTGTCACGATCGGACATGTTTCCTCCTCGGTTTCTTCTCCTGGATCGGAGTCGGTGGTCACAGTGGACTTGCGCTGTGAGCCGGTTCACTACTGTAATGACATCGAGTGCAGAATGTCACCCCTCCGGGAGGAAGAATGACGCGCAGCCGCGGGAAACCGTCCGCTCGGATAGGTCGCCGCCCGTCCACCTCGAAGGAGGAACTCGCCGCGATCGGCATCGAACTGTTCATGGAGGCGGGCTTCGACGAGACGAGCATCGACGACATCGCCGAGGCAGCCGGCATCGCGCGACGCACCTTCTTCCGCTACTTCCCGTCGAAGAACGAGGTGGCATGGGGGAACTTCGACGAACACCTCGCCGGCATGCGCGCGAGCCTCGAATCGATCCCCGAGGACGTTCCGCTCTCCGAAGCGCTGACCACCGCCCTGCACGACTTCAACACCTTCCCCGACAGCGAGGCCGAACGACACCGCGCGCGGATGGGGCTCATCCTGCACACGCCCGCGCTGCAGGGCTATTCGTCGGTGATGTACCAGGGCTGGAGACGTGTCGTCGCCGAGTTCGTCGCCCGTCGCACCGGGGCCGATCCCGACGACCACATCCCCCGCACCGTCGGCTATCTGCTGCTCGGTGTCGCGATTTCCGCCTACGAGGCGTGGCTCGACGAACCCGGATCGGATCTGCACGAATACCTGGCCATCGGGATGGGGACACTGACCGCCGGTCTCGACTACAGTGACCCGCACTCCCCTTCCACGTTGCCCCCTTCCACACCTCCGAAAAAGGTTGCGAAACAATGACCCTGCTCGATTCGCTCGCTCCCTGCAGCCCGGGCCGGTGGACACACGACCACGTGACGGTCGAACGCGTACCCGCCGGGCCGCTGAACGTCCGGCGGGAGGACGATAGGCTCCACGTCACGCATTCCCTCACGGCCGAGCAGCTCAGCGAGCGCCTCGTCGCCGAGGTGACCGCCTCGATCCAGGATGCCGAGTTCGGCCAGGACGAGTTCGAGCTGACGATGGTGGGACTCGTCCGCTCCACGGTGCCGGGCGCCCTCGACTCGTGGGTCACCTACTACCGCAACTCGCTCGGCGAACTGCTCGACGGTACAGCCGATTTCGCGCCCATCCACGATCGCGCGGCCGAACTCGTGCGTGGGAGCGTCCTCGATCTGGGGTCGTGTTTCGGTTTCCTGCCGCTGCGGCTAGCCGCCGCCGGCACCGCCGTCACCGCCACCGACATCCTGTCCGGCACGATGCGCCTGCTCGATGCGGTCGCACCGCGACTCGGACTGCACGTCGACTCGCTCGTGTGCGACGCGGCGAACGTTCCGGTGCCCGACGACAGCGCCGACACCGTCACCGCGATCCACCTGCTCGAGCACGTCGACGACACCCTCGGTGCCACGATCCTCGCCGAGGCGCTGCGGATCGCCCGGGAGCGGGTGGTGGTCGCGGTGCCGTTCGAGGACGAGGCGACGGCCTGCCATGGGCACGTGCGCACCTTCGACCTGCCCGCGCTCGAGGAACTGGGGCGCAGCACGGGGCGTCCCTTCGAGGTGTTCGAACACCACGGCGGGTGGCTCGTCGTCGACTGATCCACCCGGCCATCCGCCTGCCCGCCCATCCGATTCCCCTCCGGCGACGAATACCCGGTGTGGACGGAAGGAGGTGGCGCGATGAACCACATCGCCGAGAGCCACTTCGGCCGGACGACCCGCCGCGTCGTCCTTCCCCGCCGCGCCGCGGACCGGCAGATGTCCTCGTCCGGAGTGGTGACGGACTGCCGGCCGCTCCCCGAGCGGCCGGACGTGCGACTGCTCGTCTACCACGACGACGCGGACGACTCCGACTACGACGCCGTGACGATCGGAAAGACCGACGGCGAGAACGACATTCCGGTACTCACCGCCTCGGAGGAGTGCCTGCTCGTCACCGCGACCCGGCCCGGGTCCGGTCCCGCGATCGTGCTCGCCGCACCGCCGGGTGAGGACGAGGGCCGACGGGTCCGGGAGATCACCCGACAACTTCTCGGAGGCGGACCGCTACTGCGCCTGATCGTGTACACCGGCGCACTGTCGGTACTCGTACCGTTGCACTCGTCTGCTCCGAGCGGGCGCTGAGGCGGTGTGGACGTCGGGGCCGTACTCGCCCGGGCGGACGTGGTCGACGAGCACGTGCTCGCGGTCGTACTCTCCTCCGCGCAGCGGCCTGTACGGAATTGCGGATTCCGACGACAAGCCGTCGAGACGATCGTGGAGACGACGCTCCTCGCGCAGGAAGGTCTCCTCGTCGAGCCGGTCGGCACTCGCGACGAGATGCGGTCGCAGTACCCGCATTCCGGTGTAGAAGCCCGTATCGTGCAGGAGCGGCCACAGCACGTGATCGATCGACCCGCTGATTCCGCGCGGTCCGAGCGCTGCGGCCCGATCGCCCGCCGTGACGACGGCGAGCATCGTTCTGCCGGCCAGTCCCCCGTCGCCGTACTTGCGGACGCGGCCACGCTCGTCGCGGACACCGAACGCGAAGCCGTTGGTGAACACGCGGTCGAACCATCCCTTCAGGATCGCCGGCATGCCGTACCACCACAGTGGGAAAGACACCACGAAGTGGTCGGCGGCGCGCAGCGCGTCCTGTTCGCGACGGATGTCGTCGGCGAGGAGCCCGGTGGCTGTGGCGTTCTTCTGCCGCTCCGACAACGTGCTCCCCGGCGCCGTACCGAAGTCGGCGTCGGCGAGCACCGGATTCCAGTTCATCGCGTAGAGATCCGAGATCGCGACGCGCGTGCCCGACTCGCGTAGTCGTGCCGCCCCCGAGCGGACGAGGGCGTGCCCCAGGGAGGCGTCGTCCGGGTGGGCGTGCACCCACAGAACGCTGCCCTTCTCGACACTGTCCTTTTCGACACTGTCTTTTTCTGCACTGTCTTTTTCTGCACTGTCCTTTTCTGCACTGTCCTTTTCTGCACTGTCCTTTTCTGCACTGTCCTTTTCTGCACTGTCCTTTTCTGCACTGTTCTTCTCGGCCATGTCTCCATAGTCTGGGGACGGGAACGCTATGGGAAGTACGCACTTTGCGATCACATACGGACCGAGATGTAACGATCGGCGATGAGCAGGGATTCCTGATGACCAGCGATTCTTGATGACCGAGGAGTTCCGATGACACGGAAGGCCGTGGAGACGGCGATGCAGGTGTGCCCGGTGGAGATCGCCGTGGCGGTCCTCGGGGGCGCGTGGAAGCTCACGATCGTCAAGAACCTGATCGACGGGCCATGTCGGTTCGGCGAGCTGGGCCGGCGTGTCGGTCCCGTCAGCGCGCGAGTGCTCACCCGGCAGCTCCGCGAACTGGAGGCCGACGGAATCGTGTCGCGCACGGTCTTCGCCGAGGTACCGCCACGGGTGGAGTACGAGCTGACCGAGCTCGGCCGGACCCTCGAGCCGGCCGTCGCGTGGCTCGACGACTGGGGTGCGGCCTACAGCAGCAGGCTCACCGAGCGCAGCTGAGTGTCGGGAGAGCGGGGGTCAGATCAACCCCTGCTTACTCGCGGCGTAGACCGCCTCGGCTCGGCGGCTCACCCCGAGTTTGCGCATGATGTTGCTGACGTGGAACTTCACGGTGGTGGCCGAGATGAACAGCTGCTCACCGATCTTCACGTTCGACATGCCGGCGGCGAGAAGCTTCAGCACCTCGAGTTCGCGGCCGGTCAACTGTTCGGCGGGTGCACCCTGCCCGTTGAGCGAACGCACGACCGCCGCGGCACTGCGCGAGTCGAAGGCGCTCTCGCCGCGGGAAACCGCCCGGATGGCGCGCACCAGCTCGGTGGTGTCGACGTCCTTGACGACGTAACCGCGCGCGCCGGCGTGCACGGCCCGCACGACGAGCTGTTCGTCGAGGAAGGTGGTGAGGACGAGCAGGCCGATACCCGGATGCGCCGAGGACAGCCGTCCGCACAATCCCAGTCCCTCGAAGTCCGATCCGGCCGAGAGCTTGAGGTCGAGCAGCACGATGTCGGGGCGCATGCGGTCGACGAGTGCGAGCGCCTCCGCGTCCGTCGAAGCCTCCCCCACCACTTCGAGATCCGGCTCGCGGTCGAGGATCGAGCGGAGTCCCTGGCGGAGGATCGCGTGGTCGTCGACGAGTGCGATGCGCACCGTGCCGGGCCGCGCCCGCGGGGTCGCCTGCGGCGGCGTGACGGTCATGACGGTTCTCCCACCTGTTGAGCTACAGCATTGTCCTGCAACGGAATCCGGGCCGCTATCCGCACACCGCCGAGTCGCGAACGACGCACCTCGAGCGTGCCGCCGAGTTCGCGGGCGCGGGCCTGCATGTTCGCGAGACCGCGGTGGCTCCCGTCGAGGTCGTTGGCGGCCAGCCGCAGCATCACCCGTAGACGCGCGGGGTCGCCGTCGCCGTCGTCGGCCACCGACAGCAGGACCGCGTCGCGTCCGTAACTGAGCCGCAGCACCACGCGACTCGCGTTGGCGTGCACCGCCGCGTTGAACAGCGCTTCGCCGGCGATCCTGAGCAGGGCGTGCTCGGCCTCGCCGCTCAGCTCGACCGGCGTGCCGCCCATCCTCGTCCTGACCTCGAGTTCGCCCGGCATGTGAGCCACGCTGAGCTGTTCGAGCATCTCCGGCAACGACATCCGTTCGGAATCGGACGGCCGGTTCAGCGCGTAGATCGCCGACCGCAACTGCTCGACGGCGCCGCGGGTGAGTTCCTTGGCGAGATCGAGTCGTTCGCTGCGTTCGGTGTCGGGGATGTCGCTGCGGCACACCTCGATCTGCATGCCCGCCGAGAGCACGGCCTGTGTGACACTGTCGTGGAGTTCGCGTGCGATGCGGTGGCGTTCCTCGTCGAGCGCCTGGTTGCGGTGGGCGACGCCCAGCTGCCGCTGCGTGACGGCGAGTTTCTTCAGGGTCGCTTCGAGTTCCTCGTTGCGTGCCTGCAGGTCGGCGGCGGCGCGGTTCGCTTCGCGGTAGGCCTGTTCGGCGCGTTCGAGCAGGAGCTGCCCGCGCTGGTAGAGAGCGGAGTTCTGCAGCGCCACCGCGGTCTGGCTTGCGAGGATCGACAGAACGGCGCGGTCGGTGGTGTCGAGGGCGCGGTGCTCCGGTGTCCACGCGGCGATGGCACCGGCGACTCCCCCGTCGAGGACGATGGGCACGAACGCGTGGTGGTTCTCGACCAGCTCGCGTCGCTCGACGGCTCCGGTGCGCACGGCGTCGAGCAGGGCCACGACCTCGTCGGGCAGGGGCGGTCCCTCGACGTTGTCGACGAGGAAGGGGGTCGCGTCGGGGCCGAGCACGAGCCTGCGCGGTCCGGCATCGGGCAGGACACCGTCGGCGAGAGCGAAGGCCACCCACGTCGCACTCAGGTGTGCGCGGGCGGCCTCGGCAACGGCGCAGATGAGCGTCTCCGGCCCTTCGACCGTGCGCACCAGCGCCCGGGAGATCAGCTCGAGTGCGTGGACGACGCGTTCGAGTCGCTCGGCGGCGCCGCGATATTGCGGATAGAAGGTCGACTTCCCGGAGCGGAGTCCGGTCAGTGCCGACAGGTCGGGAGCACTCACATCGCCGTCCGGAACAACTCGATCATCTGCTCGCGGGTCGCGGTGCGCGGATTCGTCGACATGCACGCGTCGCGCAGGGATCCCTCCGCGAGTCGCGGCAGGTCTTCCTCCCGCACACCGAGTTGGCGCAGTCCGCGCGGCACACCCACCTGACGGGCGAGAGCGTCGATGCGCGCCGCGACGGCCTCGACGGCCTCGGGCGCGGCACCGCGCGCCTCCTCCAGACCGAGGGTCGCGGCGACCTGGACGAACGGCTCGGGGTTATCGGCGCCGTTGAACCGGATGACGTGCGGCAACAGCACGCCGTTGATGACCCCGTGCGGCAGATCCAGCAGCCCGCCGACCTGATGGCTCATCGCGTGGGCGGCGCCGAGAATCGCGTTGGTGAACGCGAGTCCGGCCTCGAGGCTCGCCTGGGCCATGGTGGCGCGAGCGGGCATGTAGGTCGGGTCGTCGATCGTGCGTACGAGCGTGCCGGTGACCATGCCGACCGCCCGCAGTGCGTGATGGTCGGTGAGGGGGTTGTGGGCGCGGGAGACGAACGCCTCGATGCCGTGGGTGAGGGCGTCGAGTCCGGTGGCGGCGTTGAGGTCGGCGGGCATGGTGGTGAGCAGTCGCGGATCGATCACCGTGAGGTCGGGGACGAGCGACCGCCCGATGATGGTGATCTTGCTGCCACGAGCGGTGTCGGTGACCACGCAGAACTGGGAGACGTCGGCTCCTGTCCCGGACGTCGACGGCACCATGACCATGGGCGGAATGGGAAGCGGCGCGCGGTCGACGCCCTCGTAGTCGAGGATGTTGCCGCCGTTGGCGGCGAGGATCGCGACGCCCTTCGCGGCGTCGATCACCGAGCCACCGCCCAGGGCGACGAGGACGTCGCAGCCCCGCGATCGGTACAGCTCGTGACCGGCGGCGACCTCGTGGTCCTTCGGATTGGGGGTGAGCCCGGCCCACACCGTGGCTTCGACACCCTGGTCACGCAGGTATCCGAGGAGTTCGTCGACCCAACCGGCCTCGATAAGCCCCGGATCGGTGACGAGCATGGGGCGGACACCGCCGAGCCGGACGGCGGCGTGGGCCGCTTCGACGAGCGAGCCTTCCCCGAAGACGATCTCGGGGGCGTGGAACTTGACCAGGGCCGGCCCCGAAGCGTGGTGGTCGTCCCGAGGGGTCGCGGAAGCACGGGGATGGGTCGTGTTCTGGTGTCCCGGCATGACGACGGCCACTGTTCACTCCTGACGATCCGCACGATCCGCGCACCTGTGTGATCCAGCTTACGGTGCACGGGTTGTCGGGCGGAGCGGGCACGGGACGCACCGGACCGATGGCGAGGTCGGCACCTATCCGACAGGGTAGGTCACCGAAGCGGGTCGGCGCGCGGCGGATCTCCCCCTACGGCGTGCACCGATACATCGACAGTCCTGCACCGATACGTCGACAGTTCTGCGCCGCTACGTCACTGCCCGCCGGTATCGCCCATCACGGCACCCTCGCGGCGGGGGTCGGCACCACCGACCCATCCCTGCCCCTGACGCAGCAGCGCGCTCAATCCACTGGACTGCGGGGCGACGGACACCTCGTGGCCCATGTCGCGGAGCTGCTGCACGAGCGGATCGTTCGCTCCGTCGTCGGCACCGTCGATCGCCGGATGTTCGCCGCCGACCCCGGTGACGGGGGTGTTCGCGGCGCCGAACGACACGGCCGAGACGGCCTGCTGCGGGTCGAGGCCCCAGTCGAGGGTGTTCACGAGCGTCTTGACGACGAACTGGATGATCACCGAACCGCCCGGCGACCCGACCACCATCCGGATGTCGCCGCGACCACCGTCGGGTGTGCGTTCGAAGACGAGCGTCGGGGCCATCGAGCTGCGCGGCCGCTTGCCGGGTTCGACGCGGTTGGCGACGGGCAGTCCCTCCTCGTCGACCGGTTCGGCCGAGAAATCCGTGAGCTGGTTGTTGAGCAGGAAGCCGTCCGTCATGTGGAACGAGCCGAAGGCCGACTCGATCGTGGTCGTCATGGACGCGACGTTGCCGTAGCTGTCCGCGACCGAGATGTGGCTGGTGCCGTGCTCGGGGCTCTGCGGCGGCATACCGAGCGGGACCGGACCGAAGTCGCCGGGCTGCGCTTCGCCCATGCTCTTGCCGGGATCGATCAACCCTGCACGTTCGGACAGGTAGTCCGGGTTCACCAGGGTCTCCAGTGAGCCGCCCGGCAGGGGGACGAAATCGGCGTCGGCGACGTACTTGTCGCGATCGGCGTAGGCGAGTCGTTCGGCCTCGGAGATCAGGTGCACCGCGTCCGCGTCGGGGACACCGCCGTCGGCGTCGACATCACCCGGCGGCAGCGACGCGAGGTCGAAGTTCTCGAGGATGCCGAGCGTCGCCGCGACCGCCATGCCACCGGAGGACGGATTGGGCATGCCGCAGATCTCGTACTCGCGGTAGGGGGTGCACAGCGGTTGCCGTTCCTTCGCCTGGTAGACGGCGAGATCCTCGAGGCTCATCGTTCCGGGTGTACGCCCGCCGGAATCGGTGCCGGTGGACTCGACGATGCCGGCCGCGATGTCACCGGTGTAGAAGGCGTTCGCGCCGTCGGTGGCGATCGCCGAGAGCGTCTTGGCCATGGCGGGATTCGTGAGGGTCTCACCCGCGGCCTTGGGTGAGCCGTCGGCCTGCAGGAAGTAGGCGCGCGCCTCGTCGTCGACGGCGAGCTGTTCGGCGGAATCGGCGATCGACTGCGCCAGGCGGTCGCTGATCACGATGCCCTGGTCGGCGAGATCGATGGCGGGGCGGAACAACTCGCCCCAAGCGGCGTTCCCGTGTTCCGCGTGGACGGTTTCGAGCATCCGCACGACGCCGGGCACGCCGATCGACCGGCCGCTCGCACGCGCGTCGGGGTGGGGTTCGGTGCGATCGGTGTCGCTGATCCAGCGCAGGTAGTTCTCGGTCGCGGACATCGGTGCCGTCTCGCGGCCGTCGTATGCCGTCACCTCACCGGACGCGGCGTCGTAGTAGACCAGGAACGCTCCACCGCCGATACCCGAGGACTGGGGCTCGACGAGGCCGAGAACCATCTGGGCGGCGACGAGTGCGTCGGCTGCGGTCCCGCCGTCGCGCAGGACCTCACACGCTGCTTCGGTGGAGACGGGATTGGCCGTCGACACGGCGAAGGAGGAGGTGGTCACCGCTGTCATGCCGGCGCGGTAACCGGTCGCGATCTCGGGGTTCGTGGAGATGTCGCGATCCCCGGTCTCCGTCGGCTGCGTGTCGGTGATCGGGGTGCCGTTCGGTTCGGCGGTGCAGGTCGCGGCCGCCGCGGTCTCCTGCACATCGGCGGCACCGTCGGATTCCGTATCGCCGGACGCGGACATACACGCGCCGAGGAGGGTGATCGAGACGGTCGCGGCGAAGGCCGCGCGGACACCGGACCGGACTCTCGAGGGCAGGACCATTCCCCGACCGTAACCGGGCGCGTGAGTGGCCGTAGGGAATTCGACCGCGATCGGCTCGCGTCCGTGCGCCGGACCCCTTGACGCGGCCGTCGCCCAGGGAGCATCCTTTATTCAACCGGATGGTTGATAAACCGGAAGGTTCACAAAGCGGAGGCGATCGTGTACGACGACGAGACGGACGACACCGCACTCGACCTGGCGTTCACCGCACTGGCCGATCCGGTCCGCCGCTGCATCGTCGCCCGGCTCAGCCGGGGCCCGGCCACGGTCACCGAACTCGCGGAACCCTTCGAGATCACCACGCAGGCGATCTCGAAACACATTCGGGTGCTCGAACACGCCGGTCTCGTCACGCGCACGCGCGACGCCCAGCGCCGGCCCGTCCATCTGAACCCTGCACGGCTGGAGATGCTGACCTCCTGGATCGACCGCTACCGGTTGGTGAAGGAGCAGCAGTTCCGCGATCTCGACGCCGTGCTGGCCCGGGAAGCGGCCCCCGATCGTCCACGGGGTGTGTAGCCCACCCCGATCCTCATAGTGTGCACAGCGCACCCCGGTCTCCGGAGGACCATCATGACCAGCAACGCAGTCACCCTCTCGATCCCCGAGGGCGTCCCCTTCATCGACTACGAGCGGGAGTTCGATTTCCCCCTCGAGGACGTCTTCCGCGCCCACAAGGACCCCGATCTCGTCGCGCAGTGGCTCGGCCCGCGCGGCATGGAGATGAAGATCGAGGAGTACGACCTCCGCACCGGCGGTTCGTACCGCTACGAACACTCCGACGACGGCGGCAGCTACCGCTTCGCGGGTGTCTTCCACACCGTGCGCGAGAACGAGCTCATCGTCCAGACCTTCGAATATCTCGGATTCCCGGATGTGGTGAGCCTCGAGACGCTCACCTTCGTCGACCTCGGGAACGGCCGCTGCAAGCTGGTCGGCCATTCCGTGTACCCGAGCCGAGAGGCCCGCGACGGCATGGCGGAATCGGGTATGGAGACCGGCCTGACCGAGGGCTTCGAACGACTCGAGGAGCTGCTGGCCGGGTCCGCGACACGGTGAGCGCCGCTCACCGCAGGGCGTGGCCGAGTTCGGCGGCGCGCGCGAGCAGTTGCACGCCGTCGCGGGCGACGACCACCTCGTCGCACACCTCGGCGTAGTCGGGCATCGCGCAGGTCGCCTGCGTCCAGTACCGCTCGGGCTCGGGCGTGATCCACGCGAGGCGGTGCACGCGGCGACGGAGTTCCTCGAGCCGATCGGTGCGCGGGGGAAGACCGTTGCAGCGCCCGTCCCCCACCACCAGCACCGACGTCCGGCCGTCGATCGATCCGGAGTGCTCGGTGAGGAGTTCGTCGAACATCCGGCCGTAGTCGCTGCTCGCTTCGAGATCGACTGCGGGATGGGCGAGTACGGCGGCCAGAGCACCGTCACCGCCGGCAGCGAGCAACTGTGTCGTCACGTCCACCGGACGATCGACGAAGGCGACCACCCGGCACCGGTGCGCCCGCCCGTGCATCGCCTGGGCGAGCCGGAGCGTGAACGCGGTGATCGGACGGACCGACAACGAGACGTCGGCGAGGACGAGCAGCCGCACCCGATCGGGGCGGGGCGCGCGGACGACGAGCCGGAAGGGCACGCCGTCGGTCCGCATCCCCGCTCGGGCGGTCCTGCGCATGTCGAGCCGTCCGCGGGTCCGCTCACGCGGATGGGGCCGGACCGGTCCGCGCATGCGGCGCAGCACCTCGTGGCATGCGAGCTCGATCTCGGCACGGTCGATACCGGCGGTGTCGTGCGATTCGGGTGCCTCGACGCCTTCGGTCCCCGGCACCGCGGCGGCGAGCGAGGCCACGAATGCCTCGACCGCGTCCACGAGTCGCGCGAGCTGCGAGGCGGAGAGAGGTTCGTCAAGGACCTCTCCCCCGTACGTGCGGTGCGGGTCGTAGGCGTCGAGCCACGCGAGGATCGACGCCGGGTCGTCCCACGACAACGATCCGACGACCGCGGCCCCGGGTTCACCGGACAGATCACCCACCGTCGTGGTCGCGGCGTTCTCGACGTCGACGGTGTAGGTGACGCCGCGACGGCCCGAGTCCGCACCCGTGTCCACCGACAGATCGGCGTCGGACGATGTCATCGACACATCGTCGTCGTCCTTGTGCGGGTTGAATCCCTTGCGGGCCTCCGGGGTGTCGAAGTGGTCGCCGACCTCGGCTGCGCGTTCGTTGTACTCGGCGTAGCGCGCGACACTCGGGTCGTCGCCGATCTCGAGCGCCGCCGGCAGGGACTCCGCGAACTGCGCGCGGGCGGGACCGCCGCCGCTCGCGACGACGGCGGCGTCGACCGCACCGAACAACTCGTCGAAGGCGCGCTCGAAGCCGGCCCTCTCGTGCGGGTACTTCGCGCACACCGCCCGCAAGCACGAGCGCAGCGAATCCCGCTCGCGGACGGGGACCAGGTCGAGCACCCGGCGCACCTCGATGCTCTCGGCCGGTGACGCCGCGACACCGTGGCGTCGCAGGAGCATGCCGAACACCGCCGCCACCACGTCGAGCACGTAGCGGGGGCGACGCTCGTCGAGCGCGGTCACCCGTGTCGCCCGGGGTGTGGACACCCGTCCCACTCGGGATGCGTACATCGCGGGGTCACCCCCGCAGTCCGCTGCCCGCGGCATCGCGACCGCCACCACCGCGTCCCCGGAAGACGGAGGTCGTGGTGTTCGCCGGGCGTGATGCGACCGTCACACGTTCGTGCGACGGGACAGGTTCGGCCGCAATCGCTTCGGACATATCCGGTTCGGACGTCGCGGTTGCCGGTGCCGCACCGCCGAGCCGCGTCTTCGCGAGGTCGACGTCGCCGGTGTACTTGAGCAGCGTCGCCAACAGCACGTCGCGCATGCCGCCCAGCGAATCCGGGTCGTCGGCATCGTGTCCCATCACCGTCGCTGCGCGCGCGGCGTCGATGACCTCCGAGATCGAGGGGCTCTTGCGCAGCGGCAGATCGCGCAGGGTCCGGGACAGATCGACGATCTGGTGGGCCGTTCCCGGGCGCACATCCGGCACCCGGGCGGTGACGATCTCGCGTTCACGTTCGGGTGTCGGGTATCCGACGTGGTAGTGCAGGCAGCGACGCTTGAGCGCGGGCGACAACTCGCGAGTGTCGTTGGAGGTCAGGATCACCCACGGTGTGGACCGCGCCGTGAACGTGCCGACCTCGGGGATCGTCACCTGCCGTTCGGCGAGCACCTCGAGCAACAGTGCCTCCATGGACTCCTCGGTGCGATCCACCTCGTCGACGAGCAGGACCACCGGCTCCTCCGAGAGCACGGCCTCGAGCAGTGGACGGACCGACAGGAAGGTCTCCGAGTACAGGCCGAAGTCCTGCTGCGCGAGGAACTTCGACGCGTCCGCGAGGTCGGCGTGACCGGCGAGCAGTTCGCCGATGCGGTCGCGCAGCATCTGCACGTGCAGCAGCTGTTTGGCGTAGTCCCACTCGTACAGGGCGCGGCTGTCGTCGAGCCCTTCGTAGCACTGCAGCCGCACCAGTTTCCGGTCGCCGACCGCGGCAAGCGCCTTGGCCAGTTCGGTCTTGCCGACCCCGGCGGGGCCTTCGAGCAGCAGTGGCCGCTCGAGTGCGGTGGCGAGGTGCACGACGGTCGCGAACTCGTCGTCGGCGATGTAGTCGTGCCGGCGCAGCGCATCCTTCAACTCGGCGCCCGAGGCGAACGGGGTCATCCGGGGTCTCCTTGTCTGGCGTGGTCGCAGCGGAGCAGGGCGCTCCCGGGGCGCAGGGGACGCCCCGGGAGCACGGGTTCTCAGTAGGACCGGTTGATGCAGTGGTCGACGACCGGGATCATCGAGTCGACCGTGACCTCGCGGGGGTTGCCCGGGGTGCACCAGTCGTCCTGGATGTGCTCGGAGATCGCCCGGACGGTCTTCTCGTCGCCGCGGATCGTGTCTCCGCGACCCGCGTACTTCTTGGTGTTCATCTGGTTCTTCTCGTACGAGTCGGTGCGCACCTGACCGAAGTTGTCGGGGATGCCGACGTCCTTCGCGAGACGGATCGCCGCTTCGACCGCCGCGTCGGCGGCCTGGACGGTGGTCATGTTGCGGGTGTCCACGCCCATCGCGGTGGCGATGCGGGCGTACTGCTCGTAACGGGAGGGCAGGTTGTACTCCCACACGCGGGGCAGCGCGATCGCGTTGTTGAGGCCGTGGTGGCTGTCGAAGAAGGCGGAGACGGCGTGCGAGATGGAGTGCACGATGCCCAGGCCGCCGGAGTTGAAGGCCTGCGCGGCGATGTACTGGGCGTTCATCATGCCTTCGCGGGCCTTGAGGTTGCGCGGCTCGAAGACGGCCTCGCGCAGGTTCTTCGCGACCAGTTCGATCGAGTAGAGCGCGTTGCCCAGCGACGGCGCGAAGTCCAGCCGGGAGACGTACGGCTCGGAGCCGTGGGCGAGGACGTCGAAGCCGCAGTAGGCGGTGAAGTGCTGGGGGCAGCTGTAGTAGAGCAGCGGGTCGTCGATCGCGAGGGTGACGATCGTGGCCTCGTCGAAGCCGACCCACTTGTGCGGGTGGTCCATGTCGGAGGTGTCGGTGATGACGTACGCCCAGGACGTCTCGGAGCCGGTGCCGGCGGTCGTGGAGACGGCGATGTGCGGCGGGTTCTCCTTGTTGGTGGACTTCGCGAAGCCTTCGAACTCGTTGATGTTGCGGCCGTCGTGGGCGATCACGACGCGCGCGCCCTTGGCGGCGTCGTGGCTCGATCCGCCGCCGACGGAGATGATCGAGTCGCACTTCTCCTTCTGGTAGAGCGCCGCGGCCTCCATGACGTTGTAGTCCTTGGGGTTGGACTCGACCTTGTCGTAGAGGACGACCTCGACGCCCTGGTACTCGATCTTGCCGATGAGCTCCTCGATGATCCCCGATCCGCGCAGGCCGGTCGTCATCAGCAGGGCGCGCTTGAAACCGAGGTTCTTCGCCTCGACGCCGAGGATGTCGTGGGCACCGACGCCCATCAGCGCGCGGGGGAAGGGATGGAATTCCTTGATCGGGAAGTCCCAGATCTGATTGAGCTCGATTGCCATGGTGTATCTCCTCGCAGAGGGGGTGTACCGGATCGGGAGTGTGATGTGGACCTCATCCGCGATTCACCATCGACCAGAGTCGCGAGGCGTGAAAGACACAGCGGCCGAAACCGTCCGGTCGCCGCGGGGGCACCGCCCGTTCGGGTAGGGGACCTCCCGCTGACCGGGTGGGCTCCGCACCCGCCCGAGCAGTGCCGGTACCGTTTTCCTCATCCCATGCGCGCTGGTAACCTGAATTAGAACACGTTCTAGATTCGGTCGTGCGCGGCCATCTTTGCAGGAGAGGACGAGACCCACCCATGACGACTGTCGAGGTGCCCCACGGCTCACGCTCGGTGATCCTCACCGTGTCCGCCGTCGTCGAGGAGACCGCCGACACGCGGTCGATCGTGTTCGCCGTCCCGGACGAGCTGCGCGACAAATTCGCCTACCGGCCCGGCCAGTTCCTCACCCTGCGCATCCCGAGCGACCGGACGGGCTCGGTGGCCCGCTGCTACTCGCTCGCGAGCTCGCCGTTCACCGACGACGCCCCCAAGGTCACCGTCAAGCGCACCTCCGACGGCTACGGATCCAACTGGCTGTGCGACAACATCGCGGCCGGACAGACCCTCGAGGTGCTGCCTCCCGCGGGCGTCTTCACCCCGAAGTCGCTCGACCACGACTTCCTGCTGTTCGGCGCCGGCAGCGGCATCACCCCGGTGATCTCGATCCTCAAGTCCGCACTCACCCAGGGCGGCGGCAAGGTCGTGCTGGTCTACGCCAACCGCGACGAGAAGTCCGTCATCTTCGCCGAGGAGTTGCGCGCGCTCGCGGAGAAGTACCCGACGCGCCTGACCGTCGTGCACTGGCTCGAGTCCGTGCAGGGCCTTCCCACGGCCGATCAGCTCGCGGCGATCGCAGCGCCCTACGAGTCGTACGAGGCGTTCATGTGCGGCCCCGGACCGTTCATGGACACGGTCCACCAGGCCCTGAACACCGTGGGCATGCCCCGCGCCCGCGTGCACGCCGAGGTCTTCAACTCGCTGTCGGGCGACCCGTTCGCCGACCAGGCGCCGGTCGAGGTCAGCGACGAGGACGCCGCCGACGCCGCGACCGTCGAGGTCGAGCTCGACGGCGAGGTCCACAAGCTGTCGTGGCCGCGCAAGCAGACCCTCGTCGACATCATGCTCGCGAAGGGCATCGACGTGCCGTATTCGTGCCAGGAGGGCGAATGCGGGTCGTGCGCGTGCACCGTGCTCGAGGGCAAGGTCGAGATGGAGAACTGCGACGTGCTCGACCCCGAGGACATCGAGGCGGGCTACATCCTCGGTTGCCAGGCCCGGCCGGTGACCGACCACCTCAAGATCGAGTTCTGAGCCGGCGGGTTCACGCCCCGCTGCTCGCTCCCTCTGCGGAAGTGCCCGGCCCCTACGAACGTGCGGGGACGGGCACTTCCCGCATCCCGGCGGAGTCGGGCTTCGGCTTGCGCACGAGCACGCCGACCCCGGCCACGAGCGCCAGCACGGCCACGACCACGCCGTAGCCGACGGCGGTGGACATCAGGCCGAACGATCCGGCCGCCACCCCGGCGGCCATCGCGGGCACCGAGAACGCGAAGTAGCAGACGACGAAGGTCGTCGCGAAGATCCGGCCGCGCTCATCGGGTCGGCCGAGCGAGCCGACGACGCCCATGGCCGCGACGAAGGTCGAGCCCCAGCCGAAACCGGCGACGGCGGTACCCGCGTAGTACACCGCGACCCATCCCGTGAGGAGCGCGGTGATCACCGCGGCCAGTCCCGTCGCGAGCAGCACGGCCCCGAGGACCACGATGCGATGCGGGTCGCGGCGGGCCGTGGTGGTCGCCGCGACGGTGCCCGCCGTGAAGAGGGTGCCGATCGCCAGACCCGCGGCGAGACGGTTGTCGATACCGAACACCGAGTCGACGATCGACGGTCCCAGCGACATGTACAGCCCGCCGAGCGCCCACGCCGACATCAGGCTGGGCAGGATGAGCAGATAGCGGCCCCGGACCTCACGGGGTACCGACGCGCTGGGCACCAGGCTCCGCAGGGCGTCGCGTCGCGACGGGAAACCCACCGACGGCGACGTCTCCGGCACGAAGATCAGCGCAATCGCCAGCGCGACGGCGAGAACGCCGACGACCGCATAGCTCAGGACCGTCGGGAACGGCGCGAACTGCACGAGCACGCCCGCTCCCGCCGCGCCGAGCGCGAGGCCGAGTGACGGCGCCGCGGTGTTGATCAGCGGGCCGATGTGTCTGTTCGGCTGCATCTCGATCACGGCGGCGGCCAGCGCGCTCGTCGCCGCGCCCACCGCGAGACCCTGCAGGATCCGCGCGAGAATCAGCCACCCCACGCCAGGGGAGACGATGAAGACCACCATGCTCGCCGCGAGCAACAGCAACGCCGTCACGATCACGGGTCTGCGCCCCACGTGGTCGGACAGCGACCCCACCGTCACGAGCGCCGCAAGCAGTGCGAGCACGTAGACCGCGAACACCACCGTGAGCATTGCCGCGGAGAATCCCCACATCTGCTGATAGACGGGATACAGCGGTGACGGTGCCGACGACGACGCGGTGAGGGTGAACGCTCCCAGGCCGACCACGGCGAAACCGAACGAGCGGATACGGCCGCGGGGCTGTACGGGAGCAGTCATCGAACCTCCAGAAGGTGATCGGCGCGTTCCACGCGAGAGACGAACGGCGTGTCCCCGCGCGAATTGGTGAACACCCCTTCACCAACATACTTCGCTCGACGAAGTATTCCTCCGGCCATCCACCCGGCGGCTCGGACACTCAGAGGGAGGTAGCGTCCTCGACGTCCTCGTCTCGCATGTCGCCGGGCGCCGCGAGCAGGGCGCGACCGGCGGCGAAGACCGTCGCTGCCGGCGGCAACTCTCCGGGCACACCGCTGCGGAAGACCTGGACACGGCCCGAACCCGAGGCGGGGCGCCCGAGCGCGTCGATCCGGCGCAGCGTCTGCCGCGCGACGGCCTCGGCGCTGTCGAACAGGCGCACTCCGGCCGGTAGGTGTTCGGTGATGGTGTCGGCGACCAGCGGATAGTGGGTGCAGCCGAGAACCACACCCTGGACGTGCCGAGGGGTGCGCTCGGCTGCGGAGGCGACCGCTGCGGCGACGGCCACCCGATCGCCCGCATCGATGGCGTCGGCGAGTCCGTGACACGCCACCCCGACGACCTCGGACCCGTTCGCGAACTGCTCGATCAGATTCGCCTGGTACCTGCTCGCGGTGGTCGCGGCGGTGGCCCAGATCGCCACCGAATCGCACGCCGCCGCCGCGGGCTTGACCGCCGGGACCGTGCCCACCACGGGCACCGACGGACCGAGATCGGCCCGGACGTGTTCGAGGGCGGTCACCGATGCGGTGTTGCACGGGAGCACGACCACCTCGGCGCCGCGGTCGACAGCGCGGCGGGCGGTGGTAACGACCCGGTCGATTACCCAGTCCGGCGACTTCGGCCCCCACGGGGCGCCGTCGGGATCCGTCGACAACATGAGGTCGAGATCGGGACGCAACCGTCGCAGCCACGCGGACGTCGGCAACAGCCCGAGACCCGAGTCGATGAGCGCAACGATCACCCTACGAATCTAGCCGGTCGCGCGCGGCGGGCCCGAGTGCGGTCGGTGCGGCACGCAGCCCTACTCCCCTAGACCGTCGCTGCGAGCAGCTCGTCGATCGGGGCGCCCGCGGCGATCTTCGCGCGCGACTTCATGACCAGCGCGGGCAGGCCGCCACCCACGGCACCGACGAGCCTGCCGTCGCGCTCGTAGTACGCGAGGAACTTGCGGCCGTCGTCGCGCACGACGTGCACCGTGTCGTCGGCCGTGACCGCACCGAGGCCCTGGATCTTGATGTCGTACTGGTCGCTCCAGAAGTAGGGCACCTGCGCGGCCGCCCCGGCCTCGACGCCCATGATGGTCTTCGCGAGCACTGATGCCTGCTCACCGGCGTTCGTCCAGTGCTCGATACGCCTGCGCCCCCCGGCCGGCACCTGCCAGGACGCGACGTCGCCGACCGCCCACACGTGCGGCGTGGAGGTGCGGCCCGTGCCGTCGCACACGACACCGTTCTCGACCTCGACGCCCGATTCCTCGAGCCATTCGGTGGCCGGGATCGACCCGATGCCGAGCACCACGAGATCGACGTCGATCTCGCTGCCGTCGCCGAGGACGGCGGAGGTGACACGCTCGTCGCCGCGGATCTCCGACAGACCGACCCCGGCACGCACGTCGACGCCCTCGGCGGTGTGGAGGCGGGTGACGAGAGCACCGACCTCGGCACCGAGCACCGACGCGAGCGGAGTGGGCTGCGGTTCGACCAGCACGACCTCCACCTCACGCGCGCGCAGGCTCGCCGCGACCTCGCACCCGATGAACCCGGCACCGACGACGAGGGCGCGGGCACCGGGAACGATCGCCTCGCGCAGGGCGCGGCTGTCCTCGAGCGACCGCAGAACGTGGACTCCCGCCAGATCGGGCAGACCGGGGATGCGGCGGGGCCGCAGACCCGTGGCGACGACGAGTTCGTCGTAGCCGAGTTCGGTGCCGTCCGCGAGGGTGAGGGTGCGCGACGCGGTGTCGACCGAGCGGGCCGCGGCACCGAGCTTCAGCTCGATGCGGTTCTCGTCGAAGAACTCGCTCGGCCGGAGGGTCGTGTCGTCGCGGTCGCCGCGCAGGACCTCCTTGGACAGGGGCGGGCGGTCGTAGGGCAGGTGCGTCTCGTCGCCGACGAGCACGAGTTCGCCCTCGTATCCGGCGCGGCGCAGCTCCTCGGCGGTACGCACCGCCGCCAGGCCGGCGCCCACGACGACGACACGCTCCGGCGTACTCTCGGTCTCCCGCTCGTTCGACACCCTTGCCCCATCCTTCGCTTCGTCTGTGACACGAATGCTCGTGCCGCGCGGTAGTGATGCATCCCACCCTGCGTCCCACGTTCTTACCAAACGGCGACGGCGGGCGACAGACCTACGTCGGCCGTTAGAGTTCGAGGCACCGTGAGGACAATGGGATCCAGCACAGGATCGAGCACGGAACACGACCGGTACACCTACCTGGGAGCCCTCATGACCAGCGACAGCGGCGCAGGTATCAGCCGCATACAGTTCGGCGCCGGAACCTCCTCCGGACCCGCCGACCCGCAGGGCCGCACGATCATCGCGGACGCGGTGGTGGCCAAGATCGCGGGGCTCGCGACCCGCGAGATCAGCGGCGTCATCGAGGTGGGCGCCGGCACCGCCCGCGTCGTGGGCGCACTGCGCGACCGCATCCCCGGTGCGCGCATCAACCACGGCCAGGGTGTCGCCGTCGAGGTCGGTGAACGTCAGGCTGCGATCGACATCGGCATCGTCGCCGAATACGGCGTCGCGCTGCACGAACTCGCGGTCGCCATCCGGCACAACGTCATCGCCGCGGTCGAGCGCATGACAGGACTCGAGGTCACCGAGGTCAACATCACGGTCTTCGACGTCATGCTCCACGAAGAGGCCGCGGCCCTCACCGACGACGCCAAACCCCGCGTGCAGTGAACCCCGGATCCGCAGCGCAGGCGAACGCGGCCGACCTGGTCGCGGACGCCGCGCTGTCCGTTCCCGGCGTCGTGGGTCTGCACCGCGGCGCATTCGGGGAGGTCGCCACCTACCTGCCCGGGCGACGCGTAGAAGGCGTGCGGCTGACCGATCAGCTGTGCGCGGTGCACATCGTCGTGCGGATCCCCGCCGATCTCCCGGCCGTCGCCGACGCCGTCCGCGTCCGGGTGTCCTCGCTGGTGGACGTGCCCGTCCAGGTGACGATCGAAGACGTCCACGCCGGTGAACGAGAAGGAGCCCCATCGTGAACCACACACCCGTCAGCAACACCGTCGTCGGACTCCTCGCGGGGCTGCTCCTGGCCCTCGCCGGCATCATCGGCGGGTTCAGCGGTCTGCTGTTCGCTGTGCTGCTCGGCGCGCTCGGTGCCGCGATCGGCGCCCATCGCGACGGCCACCTCGACCTCGGCGCCCTGCTGAGGAGTCGGGGCCGTGGCTGACCCCACCGCATCCGATGTCGGGACATCCGACGATGCCGCACCCGCGGAGACCGGTTCCGGGACCGGGGTCGTGCCGCCGGGCGAACGCGGCAGCCTCGTCGTCAAGGACCGCGCGATCGAACGCATCGCCGCGGCCGCCGCGCTCGGCGTCCCCGGTGTGGTGCGGCACAGCGGGGGTGGCATCCTGCGTCTCACCGGACGCGACCTGCCCCGGGCCGACGTCACCACCGGAGCGACCGCCGTCGCGGTGAATCTCTACATCGCCGCCGAATGGCCGTACGACGCGGCGATGCTCACCCGCAGGGTCCACGACGCGGTCGAACGCCAACTGCACGACCTGACGGGCATGCGGATCAGCGAACTCAACGTGCTCATCGTCGCGACCGCGCTCGTCGAGGACGGCGAGACCGACGAGACGCAGCCACCCGTCGAGTACCTGGAATCCGACATCGTCGCGGCGCGGACCACCCCGCATCCCGACATCCCCACCGTCGCTCCCCTGCCGCCGCTGGCGCCGCCCGCGGCCGCACCCGCCGCTGCGATCGTCGCGATCGCGGCACTCGCCCTGTCGTTCGTCGCTGCCCGGGAACTGCTCATCGTCAACGGGACGTACGGCGGCGCCCCGTGGCTGCGCAACTCCTTCGAGTGGTTCGGCCGCCTGCACTGGCACACCTGGCTCGCGCCGATCGCCGCGGTGTGCCTCGTCCTCGGAATCGTCCTGATCGTCGTCTCGCTCAAACCCCGTCGCCGGACGCATGTCCCACTGCAGGTCGCGGGACCGGTGCCCACGGTGTGGATGCGGCGCACCGACGTCGCACGCATGTGCAGCGCTCACGCATCCGCGCTCACCGGCGTGCGCACGGCCCGCACGGTCGTCGATCGTCGCCGTGCCGTGGTGCGTATCTCGATCGAGGACGAGACGCCGATCGACGAGATCACCGCCTCCGTGCGCGGCGCGGTCGCCCCGAACCTCGCGGCGCTCGCCGACCCCGTCGAACTCGTGGTGGAGGTGGCGCGGTGAAACTTCGTACCGTGCTGGCGAATCGGCTCGTCACCTTCCTGACGGGCCTCGCGCTCGCCGGTGCCGGCGCATTCGCCCTCGCCTGGGTGTGGCAGGTTCCCGCCGCCCGCGAACAGCTCTCGCGTCTCGACCGTCCCCGCGTGACCGACATTCCGGACCAGTCGTGGTGGACGCCGGCCCTGTGGTCGGTCTTCGCGGGCGGACTCGTGCTCGGCATCGCGTTGCTCGCCGTCAACCTGTCGCGTCGGCGCACCTCGACCGTGCAGCTCTACGACCAGGTCACCGACGCCACTCTCGGTGTCGAACTCGGTCCCGTCGCCGACGGTGTGGCAGCCGAACTCGCCGCCCTACCCGGCGTGCGGGCCGTGCGCGGACGCGCCGTGGTCGAACGCCACCTGCCGACGCTCTCGGTGGTGGTGCACGCCGACCCGACCATCGACGTCACCGAACTGACGGAGGCCGCCGAGGATGCCGCCCAGCGGGTCGCGCGGGCTCTCGGTGGGGCGCACGTCGCGACGCAGGTCCTGGTACATCTCGACCCGGCCGTCGACGTCCACTGAGCCCACCCCGCCCGGGGCGGCTCAGCTTCGGGCCGCGTCCACGAGGTCGTGCTCGACGCGGTAGTCCACGCGCATCCGGTCCATCGCCACGTCGCGCACCTTGTACGCCCGCTGCGTGGTGCGTTCGAGGTCCGGGTAGCGGAGTTCCTGGACGCGGGTGACGAGCGCGAGCAGCGGCCCGACGCGTCCGAGGAGGTGCTTGAGTGGACTGTCGGGGATGTGCAGGGCGTCGGCGTCGGCGTCGCCGATGAACACCCGCTGCAGCGAGTGCATCACCGTGCGGGCGACCGCCGTCCGGATCGGTGCGGTGCCCGGCAACAGGTTCGCCAGTTCCGGGACGAGATACTGCTCGGTCAGTGCGGTGACGAATTCCCGGTCCTCGTCGCTGGGGCCCGGCGAGGTGAGCCTGTAGAGGTCCTCGACCGCGATGTGGTCGCGTTCGGTACGCAGGCCCAGTTCCTCGCCCATCCCGATCACGTGCCCGACATATCGCCACAGGTGGTAGATGTCGTCGAGTTCGCGATCGGTGAAGCGCACCCCGAGGATCTGCATCGCCTCGACCGCGATGTGGCCGAACTCGGCCATCGTCAGCGCCATGTACGACTGCGGGATCGGCACGCCCCAGGCGTCCTCGTCCCACACTCCGCTCGCGAGGATGCCCTTGCGCACGTGGGCGTGGATCAGGCGCACCCGCACCGTGAATGCGAATCCGCCTCCGTCGCGTCGCATCCCGCCGCGGGTGAGGACGTGCCGCAGCCACTCCCCGACCTCCACCGACCGCACGGCCGGCCGACTCACATAGCGCCCTGTCAGCGCGAGAGGCTTTCCGGCGATGAAGTTTCCGGCACCGCGCAGCAGCGACGCGGCACCGAGCACCATGCCGAGGATCGGGGTGTGCCGGACGAGCGCATCGGCGGCGTTGTCGATGCGGTCGTGGTCGACCCAGGCGGGTTCGTCGTCGAGGAAGGCGAACAGGTCGCGCAGGGAGTCGGGTGCCCCGGGGACCGCGTCGACGCCGTCGGCGAGTGCGACCCGCACGGCGTCGGTCGCGGAGTTCGGACCGAAGTCGTCGTTCACCACGGCGTCGGCGAGGGGGTCCGCCTGCCACATGCCGTCGAGCCAGCGCTCACCGAGATCGGCGTATCGGCGCACCGCAAGGTCGGCGTTGACGAGATCACGTGGGATACGTCGCTCCATACATCCATGGAAACACGAGGAATCCTCACTTACTATTCACTTTTCATGAGCTCCCCGCGCGGTGACAGAACCGCAGGAAAAGCACCCCGGAAGCGTCCTGTCCAGCAGCGCAGCCACGACACCCGCAAGCTGCTCCTCACCTCTGCGCACGAGTTGCTCGAGCGCAGCCCCACCGCGCGGATCAGCACCACGGCACTCGCCGAGCACGCCCACGTGAGCATCGGGACGGTCTACCGGTACTTCCCCGACGTCGACGCCGTGCTCGACGAACTCCGCATGACCGCCGTCCACGCGATCACCACCTCACTGTCCACCGCCATCGGACGGGCGATGGACCAGCAGCCGGCGGAGGCCATGGTGACGGTCGTGGAGAGTCTCACCGCCGCGTTCGAGAAACACGCTGCGGTACTCCGGGTGTCGTACACCTCGGAGGAGATCGAGTTCGGGCTCGCGTGGGCCGAGGTCGAAGGTCCGCTGCGGCCGCTGGGACGCATCATCCCGGCGCGGCTGCGACCCGATCTCGACGACGCAGCACTCGACGATCTCGTCTTCATCGTGATGGGAGCGACGGCGAGCCTGTGCTCGCGGATCGCCCTCCTACGTCCCCGGAGATCCGATCGGACGCAGATGGTTGCGATGACGGCGCGGATGCTCCTCGCCGCGATCGAGAGCGCCTGATCGAGAGAGCGCCGACCACACGGCGCGGTTGACAAGAGTACTTCACATACGGAGCGGTCGTTTTTCGACCCGAAAACAGACCCGATGTCCTGCCGAACGGCACATACTGATCACTGTCGTCCTCACACCGTCGTCTCGACCGGGGAGAATGCCGTGCGCCGATTACCGATCGTGTTGTCCGCCGTGATGCTCACCGTCGTGGCCGCCTGCGGCAACGACACCGCCGAAGAATCACCGCCGGCCGCAACATCCGAGGCCACGGCTACGGATTCGACCGCCACCGGCGAGGCGCCCGCCGACGAGTTCCAGGACGTGCTCGACCGCATGCGCGAGGAGGTCGGTTTCCCCGGAGTCGTTGCGCGCGTGGTCACCCCGGACTACGAATGGACCGGTGCATCCGGCACGATCGGTGCGGATCGATCGGAGGAGCCCGACCCCGACGATCACACCCGTATCGGCAGCATCACGAAGACGATGACGGTCACCGCTCTGCTGCAACTGGCGGAGGACGACGAACTGTCGCTCGAGGATCCGATCGGCCGCTATGTGCCGGGTCTGCCGAACGGGGACACCGCCACTCTGGGGCAACTGGCCTCGATGGTGAGCGGTATCCCCAGCTACACCTTCGACGAGGAATTCCAGCAGCGGCTCTTCGCCGATCCGGAGGCCCCGTGGACCCCGGACCAGCTCCTCGACTTCGTGCGCGGCGACGCACCGAACTTCGCTCCCGGCGAGCGGTTCGAGTACTCGAACACCAACTTCATCGCGCTCGGGCTGGTCGTCGAGCAGGTTTCCGGGCAGAGCCTGCACGAGTACTTCCGGGCGAACGTCTTCGAGCCCCTGGGCATGGCCGAGACCGTCATGCCCACCGACGCGGCGATCGCGTCACCGCACCTGTACGGGATCACCGAACAGGGACAGCCGGACGGGCAGACGGCCGATGCGACCGACTGGAACCCGTCGTGGGGATGGTCGGCCGGCGCGGTGATCTCCACGGTCGACGATCTCGAGTTGTGGGGCACGGCCCTCGGGACGGGCGAGGGCATCCTCTCCCCCGAGATGCAGCAGCTCCGTCTCGATTCGTTCCTGTTCGACATCCCCGGTGCGACCGACACCCGCGCCTACGGTCTCGGGCTCGGTATCGAGAACGGCTGGCTCGGCCACACGGGCGAGCTCCCCGGTTTCAACACCTACGTGGGATATCTGCCCGAACGGCAGGCTGTGGTCGTCGCTGCCGTGAACAGCGACATCCCGACCGCCGACGGGGAGGAACCGGTGACCCCCGTGGCGAACCAGCTGAAGGAGATCGTCGGCTGATCGCCGTGATCCCGAAACGCCGAACGGCGCCCACCCGAGGGTGGACGCCGTTCGAGCGTCAGTGAGGACTAGCTCACTTGATGATCCCGTAGGCGGTGCCTACTTGATGATCTTCGTGACGCGACCGGCGCCGACGGTGCGGCCACCCTCGCGGATCGCGAAGCGGAGGCCCTCGTCCATGGCGACCGGCTGGATCAGCTTGACGGACATCTCGGTGTTGTCACCGGGCATGACCATCTCGGTGCCCTCGGGGAGGGTAACAACGCCCGTCACGTCCGTGGTACGGAAGTAGAACTGCGGACGGTAGTTGTTGAAGAACGGCGTGTGGCGGCCGCCCTCCTCCTTGTTGAGGATGTAGGCCTGGCCCTCGAACTCCGTGTGGGGAGTCGTGGTGCCCGGCTTGACGACGACCTGGCCGCGCTCGACGTCCTCGCGCTTGATGCCGCGGACGAGGAGACCGACGTTGTCGCCGGCCTGGCCCTGGTCGAGCAGCTTGCGGAACATCTCGATGCCGGTGACCGTGGTCTTGGTCGACTCGGGGCGGATGCCGACGATCTCGACCTCTTCGTTGACGTTGATCACGCCACGCTCGATACGGCCGGTGACGACGGTGCCACGACCCGTGATGGTGAAGACGTCCTCGACGGGCATGAGGAACGGCTTGTCGGTCTCACGGACCGGGTCCGGGATGGAGTCGTCGACGGCCTGCATGAGGTCGACGATCGACTGGACCCACTTCTCGTCACCCTCGAGAGCCTTGAGAGCGGAGATCGGGACGACCGGAGCGTTCTCGTCGAACTCCTGCGAAGCGAGGAGCTCGCGCACCTCCATCTCGACGAGCTCGAGGATTTCCTCGTCGTCGACCATGTCGGCCTTGTTCAGGGCGACGAGGATGTAGGGAACGCCGACCTGGCGGGCGAGCAGCACGTGCTCACGCGTCTGCGGCATCGGGCCGTCGGTGGCGGCCACGACCAGGATCGCGCCGTCCATCTGGGCGGCACCGGTGATCATGTTCTTGATGTAGTCCGCGTGACCCGGGGCGTCGACGTGCGCGTAGTGGCGCTTGTCGGTCTGGTACTCGACGTGGGAGATGTTGATCGTGATACCACGAGCCTTCTCCTCAGGTGCCTTGTCGATCTGATCGAAAGCGAAGCTCTCGTTCAGGTCGGGGAACTTGTCGGCAAGCACCTTGGTGATCGCAGCCGTGGTGGTGGTCTTGCCGTGGTCGACGTGACCGATGGTGCCGATGTTCACGTGCGGCTTGGTCCGCTCGAACTTCGCCTTCGCCACTGGATGTCCTCCTGGACTGTTGTTGCTTGCTGTATGCAGCAGTGCGGTTTGTATTACTTGGTCGTGCAGGTGACCGAGGGATAACCCGGAGGTTACTCGCCGGTCGCCTTGGCGATGATTTCCTTCGCGACGTTCGAGGGAACCTCTGCGTAGGAATCGAACACCATGGAGAAGTTCGCACGACCCTGGGTCTTCGACCGCAGATCGCCGATGTAACCGAACATCTCCGAGAGCGGAACCAGCGCCTTCACGACACGGGCACCACTGCGTTCCTCCATGGCCTGGATCTGGCCACGGCGGGAGTTCAGGTCGCCGATCACTTCACCCATGTAGTCCTCGGGCGTGGTGACCTCGACCGCCATGAGGGGCTCGAGGATCACCGGGGCGGCCTTGCGGGCCGCTTCCTTCAGTGCCTGCGAGCCGGCGATCTTGAACGCCATTTCGGACGAGTCGACGTCGTGGTACGCACCGTCGATGAGGGTGACCTTCAGGTTCACCAGCGGGTAGCCGGCGAGCACGCCGTACTGCATGGCGTCCTGAGCACCCGCGTCGACCGACGGGATGTACTCGCGCGGGATGCGACCGCCGGTGACCTTGTTCTCGAACTCGTAGGTCGCGCCGTCCTCGCCGACGAACGGCGAGAGGCCGATGATGACCTTTGCGAACTGGCCCGAGCCACCGGTCTGCTTCTTGTGCGTGAACTCGAGCTTCTCGACCGGCTTGGTGATCGTCTCGCGGTACGCGACCTGCGGCTTGCCGACGTTCGCCTCGACCTTGAACTCGCGCTTCATGCGGTCGACGAGGATGTCGAGGTGGAGCTCGCCCATACCGCCGATGACGGTCTGGCCGGTCTCGTCGTCGAGCTCGACCGAGAAGGTCGGGTCCTCTTCGGCGAGCTTCTGGATGGCCGTCGACAGCTTCTCCTGGTCGGCCTTCGACTTCGGCTCGATGGAGACCTGGATGACCGGGTCCGGGAAGGTCATCGACTCGAGGACGATCGGGGCGTCCTGCGCGCACAGGGTGTCGCCGGTCGTGGTGTCCTTCAGGCCGATCATCGCGTAGATGTGGCCCGCGACTGCCTCGTCGACCGGGTTCTCCTTGTTGGCGTGCATCTGGAACAGCTTGCCGACGCGCTCCTTCTTGCCCTTGGTCGAGTTGAGCACCTGGGTGCCCGAGTCGATCCGGCCGGAGTACACGCGGACGAAGGTCAGCTTGCCGAAGAAGGGGTGCGCAGCGATCTTGAAGGCGAGCGCCGAGAAGGGCTCCTCCTTCGAGGGCTTACGACGCATCTCCTCTTCTTCGTTACCGACCTGGTGGCCGATGACGTCGCCGATGTCGAGCGGGTTCGGCAGGTAGTCGATGACCGCGTCGAGCATGGGCTGGATGCCCTTGTTCTTGAAGGCGGAGCCGCACAGCACCGGGTACAGCTCGGAGGCGACCGTCATCTTGCGGATGGCAGCCTTGATCTCGGCGACGGTCAGTTCCTCGCCACCGAAGTACTTCTCCATGAGCTCTTCGTCGGACTCGGCGACCGTCTCGAGCAGCTTCTCGCGGTACTCGGCAGCCTTGTCGGCGAGATCGGCCGGGATCTCCTCGATGGTCGGCTCGGCACCGATCTCGGTGACGCCGCGCCAGGTGATGGCCTTCATCTCGACGAGGTCGACGACGCCGTCGAAGGCATCCTCGGCACCGATGGGGAGCTGGAGGACCAGCGGCTTCGCGCCCAGGCGATCGATGATCGTCTGCACGGTGAAGTAGAAGTCCGCGCCCATCTTGTCCATCTTGTTGACGAAGCAGATGCGCGGAACGTCGTACTTGGCAGCCTGGCGCCAGACCTGCTCGGACTGGGGCTCGACGCCCTCCTTGCCGTCGAACACGGCGACTGCGCCGTCGAGGACGCGCAGCGACCGCTCGACCTCGACCGTGAAGTCGACGTGGCCGGGGGTGTCGATGATGTTGATCTGGTTCTTGTTCCAGAAGCAGGTCACAGCAGCGGAGGTGATGGTGATACCACGCTCCTTCTCCTGCTCCATCCAGTCGGTGGTCGAGGCACCGTCGTGCGTCTCACCGATCTTGTAGTTGACACCGGTGTAGAAGAGGATGCGCTCGGTGGTGGTGGTCTTGCCGGCATCGATGTGCGCCATGATGCCGATGTTGCGGACCTTGTTCAGGTCGGTCAGCACTTCCTGTGCCACAGGTAACCCCGCTCGTAGCTCGTGTCGGTCCTTGGGTGCGGACCACATGTTCTTGTGTTGTCAGCCGGCCTTTACGGGACCGACACAGTTGTGCGAGCAGCCGACCGGGAGGTCCGTGATGACGGCATCTCCCGGTCGGCGACGACTCACCAGCGGTAGTGCGCGAACGCCTTGTTGGCTTCAGCCATCTTGTGCGTGTCCTCGCGGCGCTTCACGGATGCGCCGAGGCCGTTGCTCGCGTCGAGGAGCTCGTTGGCGAGCCGCTCGACCATGGTCTTCTCGCGACGCTGACGCGCGAACGTCACCAGCCAGCGCAGGGCGAGGGTGGTGGAACGACCGGGGCGAACCTCGACCGGCACCTGGTAGGTGGCACCACCGACGCGACGGCTGCGGACCTCGAGGGCGGGCTTGACGTTGTCGAGCGCGCGCTTGAGGGTGACGACCGGATCGGTGCCGGTCTTCTCGCGAGCCTGCTCGAGCGCCTGGTAGACGATGCGCTCGGCGGTGGACTTCTTGCCGTCCAGCAGGATCTTGTTGACCAGCTGGGTGACCAGCGGCGAACCGTAGACCGGATCGGCGATCAGCGGGCGCTTGGGAGCGGGACCTTTACGTGGCATCAGCCCTTCTCCTTCTTCGCTCCGTAGCGGCTGCGAGCCTGCTTGCGGTTCTTGACACCCTGGGTGTCGAGCGAGCCGCGGATGATCTTGTAGCGCACACCCGGGAGGTCCTTCACACGACCGCCACGCACGAGCACCATCGAGTGCTCCTGGAGGTTGTGGCCCTCACCCGGGATGTAGGCGGTGACCTCGACCTGGGAGGTCAGACGCACACGGGCGACCTTCCGGAGAGCCGAGTTCGGCTTCTTCGGGGTGGTGGTGTACACGCGAGTGCACACGCCGCGACGCTGGGGGCTGCCCTTGAGCGCCGCGCTCTTGACCTTGGCGGCCTTGTCGCGGCGGCCCTTGCGGACCAGCTGATTGATGGTTGGCATTAACCGGCTTTCTTCGTTGTCTGAAGCTGCTCACTTCGAGCAACCTCGGCTGTTCTGAAATTAGGGATCCATCGGTTGGGGCAAGAAAGCTGCTGCCCCGCACTCGCCCCTCGTGTGCACACGAGGTCGGGTGTGTCGCGTACCCCCACACAGGCAGCCGGGGGCTCGCTCCTGCAGAAATCCACAGACCGCGCGCACGGCACTACCTCGCATAGGCACACAGACCGGCCCGGGCATGCCGGACACGACCCACAACGATACCCGGCGGGCGCGCATGAGGTCAAAGTGAGGAGCGCGCACCCTCCCGAGGATCCGCACACACCGTCAACTGCTGAGGTTCAGTGTGAGCCGGGCCAACGTAGCAGCAGCTTCACAGGGGTCCGCTCCCCCGGAGGTGTACTGCACCCACCAGCCGAAGATGCCGGTCGTCGAGGCCCCGGAACTGACCCCGCACGAGCGCGGATCGCCCGGTCGGCGCATCTGCAGCGCCCGCCGGCCCTCGATGGTCGTGTTCTCGATCTCGTAACCGAGCCCCTCGGCTGCGGCGCGTTCGTGGTCGAGGGAACCGGTCTCGAACCAGTTGAAGGTGACCTTCACGACACCCGCGGGTCCCTCACCGTCCCAGCGGCAGATCGCACCGAAGAAACCGCGGTAGACGTAGTCCGCGCCCACGGCTTCGGCGATCTTCTCGTCGGCGACCGCGTCGCACTCGGTGAGCAGCCGGGTGAACTCGGCGCCCGTGCCGCCACCGATCCCCTCGGGAACGGCACGCCCCTCGATGGTGCGGGTGCACCCGGTGAGCAGAGCGCCCGTCGTGAGGACGGTCGCGAGCGCGGCACCCCAGCGGCGGGCGTTCACTTCTGCACCCTCTCCACACTTGTGGTGGCCAGGCCGCGAGCGACCACGCAGGCGTCGGCGACGGGCGTGAGGTTCGAGTACGAGACCGACCAGTGGACGAAGTCGCCGCCGAACTCCACACCGATCTCGCACAGCGTCGTCTGCCCCAGTTCGTTCTGGTAGGACCCCATGAAACCGGACCGTCCCCCGATCTCGACGTCGGCGGCGGGCCGGCCGATGAGATCGGAGCCGGCGCGTTCGCGGCCGATGGGACTTCCCCGGTACCAGGAGAAGCTCACGCTGGGGCCGCCGACGTAGATCTCCCACTCGCAGCCCACCGAGTTGCGCGTCACCGTCGTGAAACTTCCGAGACCGAAGGCCGCCGCCACCTCGTCGTCGGACATCGCGCCGCACTCGTCGAACAGCGGGCCGGGGTCGGTGACGGACGCGGTGGGCGAGGTCGCTGCCTGTCCGGCGTCGTCGGAGTTCCCGCACGCCGCCGCACCGAGACTCATGAGGCCGACCGTGGCCACGGCAGCCGCCGTCCTTCCGATGCGCGGGAGAGGCATGGCGGGAAGACTACCGAGCCGGGCCCGCCTGTGTGCGACGACTCGAGGACTCCCGGAGCACCTCGTCGAGCTGCGCGGCCCAGTGGCGGACGATCTCCCGCCGGCGGGCCGAGTCGTCGGTCAGCACGTCGGCCAGGCCGAGGCCGCGCGCGAGATCCAGGGTCGCCTGCACCGTCCGGTGCACGACCGGATCGGTGTCGTCGGCGCCGAGCTGCTCGACGGCGACCGCGTGCGAGACACGCCCGAACTTCTCCTCGAGCGGCAGGAGCATCTCACGCAGAGCAGGATCGGCCGCCGCGGCCGTCCACACCTGCAGGGCGGCCTTGAACATGTTGCCGGTGCACTGGTCGACGATCCGCTCGACCACTGCCTCCGTGCGGCCGACGCCCTCGGGCACGTCGAACGGCTCGGTGCGGACCCGTTCGATGCGACTGTCGAACATGAACTCGAGCGATGCGGTGATGAGATCCTCCCGGGTCGGGAAGTGATGCTGGGTGGCCCCGCGCGACACTCCTGCCCGCTCGGCGACCACACTCACCGTGGTTGCGGCCCAACCGGATTCGGCGAGGCAGTCGATCGTCGCCTCGAGCAGTCGCCGCCGCGTGGCGCGGCTGCGGTCCTGCTTCGGTTCTCGCGCCATCGGGCCTCCTGCTCCTGCTGTTCTGTCACGACCACCCGGTCACGACCGTTCCGTCACGACTGATCTTCCGCCGAACGGGTATTCGTGCGACCCCGAGACCGTACGCAAAGCTCATCATCCGTACACTCGTATAACAGGTCGGGGCGAAAGGGGAGCACCACGTGGCGACCATCGTCAGGCGCGAGGACTACTTCGACGCCGCGCTGGCCATCCTGGCCACCAACGACCATGCCGGGCTCAAGCAGGCACGGTTGTGCAGTCACCTCGAGGTGACGACCGGCTCGTTCTACAACTATTTCGAGAGCTGGGCGCAGTTCAAGACCGAATTCCTCCAGCACTGGCTCGAGAGCCAGACGCTGCAGCTCGCCGCCGCGGCGCGCCTCGAGGGTTCGATGACCCGACGGCTCCGGTTGCTCGTCGAATTCGCGTGCAGTCTCCCCCACTCCGCCGAATCCGCCATCCGTGGTTGGTCGCACAGCGACTCCGGGGTCCACGAGGTGCAGAGCAAGGTCGACGACCTGCGTTACGCGGTGGTGGCCGAAGCGGTGGCCCAGTATCTCGGTTCGAGGGGACAGGCCGAGCGGTTCGCAAGGCTGGCCCTGTACACGCTCGTGGGCTACCAGCAGACCGTGCCGCTGCAGGACGTGAACTCGTTGCGGTGGTCCCTCGCCTATCTGCTGGGGACGCTGCTCCCGGCGGAGGAGGCGGCCGGTATCTTCCCGCCGGATTCCTTCCCGCCGAACCTCGGTACCTCCGGGTCCGAGGTGTCGAATCCCGACACCTCGAACCCGGAAGCATCGAACACCGAAGCGTCGAACACCGAAGCGTCGGCCTAGTACGACTTCGGCAGGCCCAGCGAGTGCTGGGCCACGAAGTTGAGGATCATCTCCCGGCTGACCGGCGCCACGCGTGCGATGCGCGCGGCGCCGAGCATCGCCGCGAGGCCGTACTCCCGGGTGAGGCCGGCTCCGCCGTGGGTCTGGATCGCCTGGTCCAGCGAGGCGATCGCGGCCTCACCCGCGGCGTACTTGGCCATGTTCGCGGCCTCGGCGGCCCCGAAGTCGTCGCCGCTGTCGTAGAGGACGGCGGCCTTCTGCATCATGAGCTTGGCGAGTTCGAGCTCGATCTTGCGCTGCGCCAGCGGGTGCGCAATGCCCTGATGCGCGCCGATGGGCTGCTTCCAGACGGTGCGCTCGTTGGCGTAGCGCACCGCGGCGTCGAGGGCGTACCGGCCCATCCCCACTGCCATCGCCGCGCCCATGATCCGTTCGGGGTTCAGTCCGGCGAACAGCTGCATCAGCGCGGCCTCCGGTTCACCGACCAGTGCGTCGGCGGGAAGCCGGACGTCGTCGAAGAACAGGGAGAACTGGTAGTCCGGCTCGAGGATGTCCATCTCCATGGGCGTCTTCGTGAAGCCCGGAGCGTCGGTCGGCACGATGAACAGGGCCGGACGGAGCTTGCCGGTCTTCGCGTCCTCGGTGCGGGAGACGACGAGCACGGCGTCGGCCTGGTCGACACCGGAGATGTACACCTTGCTGCCGGAGAGGATCCAGTCGTCACCGTCGCGGCGGGCGATGGTGGTGATGTTGTGCGAGTTGGATCCGGCGTCGGCCTCGGTGATGCCGAAGGCCATGATGCGGGAGCCGTCGGCGAGCCCGGGCAACCATTCCTGCTTCTGCGCGTCGGTGCCGTACTTGGAGATGATCGTGCCGCAGATGGCCGGCGAGACCACGACGAGCAGCAACCCTGCGCCCTTGGCGGAGAGCTCCTCCTGCACCAGCGCGAGTTCGTAGATGCCGGCGCCGCCCCCGCCGTATTGCTCCGGGAGGTTCACGCCGAGGAAGCCGAGCTTGGCCGCCTCCGCCCACAATTCGGTGAGCGGCTCGTGCGCGCGTGACTTGGGAAGCACGTAGTCGACGTAGTTGTAGCGCTCGGCCAGAGCCGCGACCGCAGCGCGCAGTTCCTTCTGTTCTTCGGTCTCGATGATGCTCACGAGGATGCCTTCCGGGTTCGGGTGAGAGGACGCGCGGCCGTGGACGGTCGCGTGAAGGATCAGGTGTGTCAGGCGCCGTAACCCAGCCGCTTGGCGGCGAGTTCGGTGAGGATCTCGGTGGTGCCACCGCCGATACCGAGGATGCGCATGTCGCGGTACTGCCGTTCGACCTCGGATTCGGCCATGTACCCGAGTCCGCCGAACAATTGGACCGCCTGGTTGGCGACCCACTCGCCGGCCTCGACCGCGGTGTTCTTCGCGAAACACACCTCGGCGATCAGGTCGGTCTCCCCCGCCACGGCGCGTTCGGTGACGTGCCGGGTGTAGACGCGCGCGACGTCGATGCGACGCGCCATCTCGGACAGCGTGCGCTGCACGGCCTGGCGGGTGATCAGTGGCCGGCCGAAGGTCTCGCGATCGCGGCACCACGCGACGGTCAGGTCCAGGCACCGCTGCGCACCCGAATAGGCCTGGGCGGCGAGGGCGATCCGCTCGGAGACGAAACCCTGTGCGATCTGCCAGAATCCGGTGTTCTCCGCGGCGACGAGGTTGGTGACCGGCACGCGGACGTCGGCGAAGGACAACTCGGCGGTGTCCGACGCGCGCCAGCCCATCTTGTCGAGTTTGCGGGAGACGGTGAAACCCGGTGTGCCCTTCTCGATCACGAGCAGCGAGACTCCTCCGGCGCCGGGACCTCCGGTGCGGACGGCGGTGACCACGAAGTCGGCGCGGCATCCCGAGGTGATGTAGGTCTTCGCGCCGTTGACGACGTAGTGGTCGCCGTCGCGCACCGCGGTGGTGGTCAGATGGCCGACGTCCGATCCGCCGCCCGGTTCGGTGATCGCGAGGGATCCGACGAGTTCGCCTGCGAGAGTGGGCCGTACCCACTTGTCGATCTGATCGGGATCGCCGGCCGCGATGAGGTGCGGCAGGGCGATGCCGCACGTGAACAGTGATGCGAACGCGCCGCCCGAGGCACCTGCCTCGTGGAACGCTTCGCACACGGTGAGCGTGTCGGCACCGTCGCCACCGGAACCGCCGACCTCCTCGGGGAATCCCGCGCCGAGCAGGCCGACCTTCGCGGCCTCGACGTGCAGTTCGCGGGGCAGTTCGCCGGCGCGCTCCCAGTCGTCGAGGTGGGGCAGGATCTCGCGCTTCACGAAACCGGTGACGGTCTCGCGGAGGGCGAGACGCTCGGGGGTGGTCCACATGCTCACGATGTCTCCGATGGTGTCTCGGCCGGGGTGTCTCGCTGGGGTACGGGTGTCTTCAGGAGGCGGACGAGCCGGCTTCACGTCCGGCGCCGGGGGCACCGGCGAAGGCCTGGGCGAGGCCGAGCCATTCCTCCGCGTCCGGGCCGTCGGTGACGAGGGCGGTGTCGTCGCGGTGGATGCGCTGGGTGACGAGCAGGCAGAAGTCGAGAGCCGGGCCGGTGACCGACTGCGCGGCGTCCTCCGGACCCCATTCCCAGCTGTCACCGTCGGGGGCGGTGAGCACCACGCGGAACGGTTCGGCCGGTGGCTTCCGGTCGCGGATGACGTACGCGAAGTCGCGCGTCCGCACCCCCAGGTGCGCGATGTTCTTCAGGCGCGCGGTGGGTGTGCGGGTGACGCCGAGGGCGTCGGCGACGTCTCCCCCGTGCGCCCAGGTCTCCATCAGCCGCGCGGTCGCCATCGAGGCCGGCGACATCGGCGGTCCGAACCACAGGATCTTCGTACCGCGCGGGACCTCGGCGAGCGCGTCGGCGAGTTCGCGGCGGGTGTCGCGCCAGTCGGCGAGCAACTCCGCGGGCGGCCGGCCCGCCTGTTTCGCGGCACCGACGTCGACGAATCCCAGCGGGTCGCCGAACGCCGCTTCGACCATCTTCACGAAGGCGTCCGGGTCACGGACGGCGGTGAGCGCCGCCCGGTCGGTCCACAACAGGTGGCCGATCTGGTGGGCGATGGTCCAACCCTCCGCCGGAGTGGGCAGCGCCCAGCTCTCGTCGGGCAGGTTCGCAACGAGAGCGTCGAGATCGTCGCCCTCCGCGCGGAGATCGTCGAGCACGGTGTGCAGATCGGACATGCGGCAAGCGTCACACGTCACAGCTCTAAAATCAAGCACGCGTGATTGTTTTTTGCGGCAGACGTCGTCCGGGCCTGTCGGACAGACTGACGGGATGGCCGACGACTCCCGCACGCACACCGTCGGGCCTGTCGTTGCGGTCCTCACCGCGGTGTTGTCGATGCAGTTCGGGGCGGCCTTCGCCGCGACCCTGTTCGGCCGGGCGGGCGCCCTCGGCACGGTGACCCTGCGCCTGCTGTTCGCGGCCGTGATCCTCTGCGCGTTCACCCGGCCCCGGCCGCGGACGTGGACACCGGAACAGTGGCGGGCGGTGGTGACACTGGGCGCGAGTCTCGCGCTGATGAACACGGCCTTCTACGGGGGGCTGACGCGGCTGCCCCTCGCCGCAACCGTCACCATCGAGTTCCTCGGCCCACTCGGACTGGCCGCGATCCTGTCCCGACGCCTCCGCGACGCCCTGTGGGTGGTGCTCGCGTTGGCCGGAGTGGTCCTGCTCGGCGTGGGTGACGGTGCCGGACTGTCCACCGGTCTCGATCCCCTCGGGGTCGCCTTCACGCTGGTCGCCGCATCGGGGTGGGCCTGGTACATCATCGCCGGCTCACGTGTGGCGACGACCCTGCCCGGATCGGCCGGACTGGCGGGAGCGACGACGATCGCGGCAGTCGTCGTCCTGCCGTTCGGCGCGGCGACCGCCGGCACCGAGCTCCTCCGGCCCGACCTCGCGCTCGCAGGACTCGCCGTGGCGCTGCTGTCGTCGGCGATCCCGTACACCCTCGAGATCCGTGCCCTGCGCGACCTGCCGAAGAAGGTGTTCGCGATCCTCATCGCGCTCGAGCCCGCTGCCGCAGCGCTCGCCGGCGCTCTGGTGCTGGGGCAGGTCGTCGAACCTCTCGCCCTCGTAGGCATCGCACTCGTCGTGGTCGCGGGAGCCGGCGCGTTGCAGCACTCGCGCGCGTGACCCGGTACCGGATGCAGGCCCGGTCAGCGGGTACGGGTGATCAGTCGGACCAACTCCCCCGCCGGGCCGGACAACACCCGCGGTGGTCTCCAGACCGCACGGAGCACGCGCTGCAGGTCGAGTCCGTCCACCGCGACCGCGACCAGGCGACCGGAGTCCAGATACTCCTCCACCGCGAGGGTGCTCAGCACCGCCGGGCCCGTACCCCCGAGCACGCTCGTGCGGACCGCTGCTCCGCTCCCGAGTTCGAGCAGCGGTGCGGCCCGGTCGTACTCCTGCAACGCGAGGTCGAGGGTGCGGCGGGTGCCGGAGCCCTCCTCGCGGACGACCAGTGGTGTCGCCGCGAGTTCGGCCACGGTGAGCGGCCGACGCCGCCGCGCCCAGGGATGCTGCGGCGGGACGACCACGACGAGGCGATCGCGTGCCACCGCGACACTGTGCAGTCCCTCCGGCACCGTCGGTCCTTCGACGAACCCGACGTCGCATCCGCCCTCGGCGACGACGTCGCACACCCGCATCGAGTTGTGGACCTGCAACTGGATCTGGACGTCGTCGCGGAGAGTGCGGAAGGCGCCGAGCCACCGCGGGATGAGGTGTTCGGCGACCGTCATCGACGCCGCGACCACCAGTTCGGGTTGCTGCTCGACGCGCAGTGCGGCGGCGGCGTCGAGGAGGCGTTCCGCGTCGGCCAGGACCTCCCGAGCCCAGTGCGCGACCACTGTGCCCTCCGGGGTGAGCACCGAACCCGTCCGGCCACGCCGCACGAGGACCGCGCCGAGTTGCCGTTCGAGCCGGCGCAGCATGCGGGTCGCGTTGGGCTGGGCGAGACCGGCCGCGCGGGCCGCGGCGCCGAGCCCGCCCCGGTCGTCGACCCCGACGAGCAGTTCCAGAGCGACGAGATCCGGCCAGCTGGTCATGCACGAACGATATGCCGGACCCTCTGCACATATCCATTCGATATGAGCTCATGTCCGATCGACGGCTGGTGCGGACACCGCTGCAACGGAAGAGTCGAGGCATGCTCACCGTCCACGCGCCCGTGTCCCGGCCCACCGTCGTCCCGGGTCTCCTGGTGGCCGCGGCGGGCGCGGTCGTCGCACTGGGAGCGGCGCACCTGATCCCCGGGGCGAGCCCGTTGCTCGTCGCGATCGTCCTGGGTGTGGTCGTGGCGAACGTCGGTCTGCCCGCACCGGTGGTCGAGGTTCTGGAGCCGGGTCTGGGTACGGCATCGAAGCGGTTGCTCCGAGTGGGCGTCGCGCTGCTCGGCGTGCAGCTCGCGGTCTCCGATCTCGTCGACCTCGGGTGGGGCACAGCGATCGTCGCGGCGACCGTCGTCGTCGCGGGCATCGGCGGCTCGCTCGCCTTCGGCCGGTGGCTCGGGGTGGGCTGGACCCAGCGCCTGCTCATCGCGTGCGGCTTCTCGATCTGTGGAGCCGCGGCCGCGGCGGCGGTCGACGGTGTGATCGATTCGCGCAAACGCGAACTCGTCACCACCGTCGCATTGGTGGTCGTCTTCGGCACCGCGATGATCCCGCTCGTTCCGCTCGCCGCCGGGATGCTCGGGCTGACCCCCGGGACCGCCGGTCTGTGGGCGGGTGCGGCGATCCACGAGGTCGCCCAGGTCGTCGCGACCGGCACCGCTCTCGAGGCCGCCGCCGGTGGGGTGCTCGCCGCGGCCGTGACGGTCAAGCTCGCGCGGGTGGCACTGCTGGCTCCGGTCGTGGCGATCGTCGGGGTCGTCGCCCGGCGGCGCGGTGAGGGCCGCCGCGACGAGCGCACTCCCCCGATCGTGCCGGTCTTCCTGCTGGGCTTCCTCGCGTGTGTCGCGCTGCGCTCGACCGGACTGCTCGATCCGATCGTGGTGGAGGCTGCGGGCACGGTGCAGAGGGCACTGCTGACGGTCGCGATGTTCGCCCTGGGCGCGGGGGTGCGCCGGGAGGTGCTTCGCGGGGTCGGATGGCGCCCGATCGCACTCGCGGCAGCGGCGACTGTTTGGGTCGCCGCGATAGCGCTGATCGGTGTGTCGTCGATCAGCGGGCAGTGAGGATCAGCGAGCGGTGACGATCAGTGGTCCGTGACAATCAGTGGGCCGTGACGATCAGTACGGCCGACGAGATCGCGAGCACCACGACCGTGGCGGTGACCGCGACGTTCCGCCACCAGAAATAGGGCGCGCGCCCCGCCACCAATCCGCGCACACGCGCGCGGTGACCGATCCGGGAGGCGAGCAGCACCGCGAGCACGGGCACGAGGCAGACCAGGCCGATCGTCGCGACCACCGCACCCGGGCCGGGCACGAACCGCATGAATCCGAGCACCACCGCCCCGAGCACCGACGCGGTGCGCAGCCACGCCAGACTGGTCCGTTCGGGCTGCAGACCGGCGTCGCCGTGCCGCAGATCGTCCGGGCTCACGATGCCGCTCGTCTCACCAGGCGATCGCGACGGCGAGCACGACCCCGGAGACCCCGAGGGCGACGGCGAGCAGGTAGGCCACCCACGGCACCGGGAGTGCACGTCCGGTGCGCATCGCGTGCTCGACGCGGTGCCAGCGGATCAGCGCGAACACGGTGAGCACGGCGGCGAATCCGAGCAGCGCACACGCCAGCACCGTGCGGAGCCCCTCCGACACGATGCCGCCCGCGAAGGTCTCCAGCGCGACCGCCGCGGCGATGACGCCGAGCGCGGTCCGCACCCAGGCGAGGAAGGTGCGCTCGTTGGCCAGCGTGAAACGAGGGTCCGGGTCCGTACCGTCACGCAGCGCCTTCGGGCGCCAGCCTCCGCTGGTCTCCACGGAGCGGACTCTATCCCCGGACCGATCAGCCCACGACGAGATCGGACCCGCGCGCCGCCACCGGACGGGTCTTCAGCGGCCGCTTCGCCGGTCCTTCGACCGGGGCGCCGTCGAGGTCGTACCGGCTGCCGTGGCACGGGCAGATGATGCGGTCGCCCTCGACCCCGCTGAGATTGCAGCCCTGATGGGTACAGATCGCGATGAACGCGCGGAAGTCGCCCTCCGCGGGCTGGGTGACGACGAGCCTCTTCGATTCGAGCATGACGCCCCCGCCGACCGGCACGTCCGCGACGGCGGCGACGACCTCCGCGTCGGGTCCGGGAGGCGCGGTCGTGGTCGGTGCGGGTACCGCCGATCGTGCCTCGCCGGTGTCGCCGGACGATCCGCAGGCCGTGAGGGCCGCGCCGGCCGCCACCACACCGGCGCCGCCGATGAGGGTGCGGCGCGTGAGCGCCGTGCGGTCGAGGTTGTCGCTGCTCATGCACATGTCCGTTCGGGTCGGGATTCGGTTCTCCCGAGCCTATCGACGAACGCCCGGGTGGGCCGCGACCTGCGTCACCCGCGACTGCGTCAGCGACGCAGCGAAGCGAGCAGCGGAAGACGGCGTCGGCGACGACCGAGTTCGACGAGGGTCCCGCGATCGGTGATCTTGACGCGGGGCCGGCCCTGGGCCCGTCCGGCCTGCCGCTCGGCGGCGTCGATGGTCTTCCAGCCGTCCAGGTCCACCCGATCGGGCCTGCGCTGTCCGAGCAACCGGTTCAGCGCGCGACGGTCGCCGCGGGGATCGGCGAGCGCACCGGAGTCGAAATCGGCCAGCAGCGCCGCGACGGTCTCCTTCGCGCACCCCTTGTTGGTGCCGATGACGCCGCTCGGCCCGCGCTTGGCCCAGCCGGTCACGTAGACGCCGGTGTCGACGCGACCGCCGGTGTTGGGAACGACGCCGCGGAGGTCGTCGAAGGGCACACCCGGCACGGGAACGCCGCGATAGCCGATCGACCGGAGCACGAGCGTGGCGGGCAGGTCCTCGAACCGGCCGGTGGGTCGGGCGGTGAGGCGGCCGCCGTCGTCGACGAGTTCGGTGCGTTCGACCCGCACGCCGGTCACGTGGTCGTCGCCGAGCAGTTCGCTCGGGGCGGCGAGATACCGGAAGACGATGCGACGGTGACCGGGACGGACGGGCCGTCCGGCGTACTCACGGGCGAGACGGACCCGCAGCGCGGTCGCCGCGTCGTCCTCCACGGCCCGAGAGCTCACCGGATCGAGTTCGAGGTCGGCGTCGTCGACGACGACGTCCACCCCGGTGAGGTCGCCGAGGGCGAGGAACTCCGGATTGCTGTAGGCGGCCTGGGCGGGGCCGCGCCGGCCGAGCAGGACGACCTCGCGGATGTTGCTCTCCCGCAGCGCCTTCAGGGCTTGGTCGGCGATGTCGGTGCGCGCCAGTTCGTCGACGTCCATGGTGAGGATCCGCGCGACGTCGAGGGCGACGTTGCCGTTGCCGACGATGACGGCGCGTTCGCCGGACAGGTCGAAGGTGCGGTCGGCGTAGTCGGGGTGGCCGTTGTACCAGGCGACGAACTCGGTGGCGGCGTGGCTGCCGGGCAGGTCCTCGCCCGCGATCCCGAGTCGGCGGTCGGACGACGCACCGGTCGCGTAGATCACGGCGTGGTGGTGTTCGAGCAGTTCGGCGTGGGTGATGTCGCGACCGACCTCGGTGGCGAGATGCAGGGCGAACTCCTCGCGCCGGAACGACCATTCGAACGATTCCGTGACCGCCTTCGTCCCCGGATGGTCGGGGGCGACACCGGCGCGCACGAGGCCGAAGGGAGTCGGGAGCCGATCGAACATCTCGACCTCGACGTCGGAGCGTTCGAGGAGTTCCTGGGCGGCGTAGCAGGCCGCGGGGCCGGCTCCGACGATCGCGACCCGCAGCGTTCCGCGATCACGCGGAGGCGCCGGGGTGGGCACGAGGGGCTGCCACCCCTCCGGCGCCGGGTGGTCCGCGTACCAGGCCGCGTTGATCTCGGCGAACCGCTTCTGGGAGGGGTCGAGCTTGTCGTCGGGCAGGATCGCCTCGACCGGGCACGCATCGGCGCAGGCGCCGCAGTCGATGCAGGTCTTCGGATCGATGTGCAACATCTCGGCGGTGGCGAATTCGGGCTCGTCCGGCGAGGGGTGGATGCAGTTCACAGGGCAGACCGCGACGCAGCTCGCATCGTTGCAGCAGGTCTGGGTGATCACATAGGCCATGGGAAGGGTCCTCGGCAGCCGGGCGGAGCGTCCGCGAATTTCATGTAACGATCCGTAACAGTTAACTCGACTGTAGCGGCAGTCACCGCGGGTTCGCAAGAGAACCTGCGACCACCCACCGAAGCTGCGAGAATCGCACGATCGGACATCCGACCCGGGGGGACACATGGCCACGTCGACGTCGAGCACCGATCTGCCTCGGACGCGACCGCTGACGGAACTGCCCGAGGAGGCGGATCCCTTCTCCACCGAGCGCACCGTCCGCACCGGCGACGTCGACACCGGGAAGCGACTGCGACTCGACGGCATCGCCCGCTATCTCCAGGACATCGGCACCGACAACCTCGCCGCCGTCGGCGCGTCCGAGACCGACCCGCTCTGGATCGTCCGGCGCACGATCGTCGACGTGCACCGCCCCGCCGAGTACGGCCGCACGCTCCGGTTGCGGCGCTGGTGCGACGCCCTGTCGACACGGTGGGCGAACGTGCGGGTCCGCCTCGACGACCCCGACGACGCCCCGGACGGTCCGCTGATCGAAACCGCGGCGTTCTGGATCGACATCGGCCCCACCACCGGCGCTCCCACCCGCATCAGCGACGGCCTGTTCGAGCACATGGCCCGCTACGCGCACGACACACGCCTGAAGTGGACGGCGTGGCTGCCCGGTCGCGCACCCGACGAGGTCGACGACGAACGCGTCTTCCCCCTGCGCGCCACCGACCTCGACCCCTTCGGGCACGTGAACAACGCCGTCTACTGGCACGGTGTCGAAGAGCTTCTGCCCCTCCGGCCGGACGTCCCGGACGCGCCGTACCGAGCGGTGATCGAGCACCTGCGCCCCGTCGCCGCCGGCGAGACCCTCACCTTGCGGACGACCCTGCGGGAGGACGGACTGACGGTCTGGTTCACGGTCGAGGATCACACTCGCGCGGTCGCGTGGATCGGCCGGAATCCGGACGCTCTACGGTGGACCCCATGACCCGTACCCTGATCTTGCTGCGCCACGGCAAGTCCGCGTACCCGGACGACGTGGACGATCACGAGCGTCCCCTCTCCCCCCGCGGACGCCGCGAGGCCGGTCTCGCCGGTCGCTGGATCCGGGCGAACCTGCCCGAGGTGGACGCCGTTCTGTGCTCCACCGCGACCCGGACACGCAAGACACTCGCCGAGGCGGCCGTGGAGGCTCCCGTCGAGTACCGCGACAGCCTGTACCACGCCGATCCGGAATCCCTGGTCGCCGAGATCCGGGGAACCGCCGACGACGTGCAGACCCTGCTGGTCATCGGGCACGAGCCGACCCTCTCCGCGACCGTCCTCGGACTCATCACGGACCACAGCACCGACGCCGCCCATCAGGTGGCCGAGAAGTTCCCCACCTCCGCGATCGCAGTCCTCACGGTGAGCGGATCGTGGTCCGAGCTGTCGCGGGGCACGGCCGAACTCGTGGACTTCCACATCCCGCGCTGACCCACACCCCGCGCGGAACCGCTGCGAGACGCTCGCGGCGAAGCAACGACGGCGATCACCGTCGAGAACAAATGACGAAGGCCCCGCCCCCGAAGAGAAGAGGGCGGGACCTTCGTCGTCTACTACGGCAGCGAACTACCGGTAGTCGTTGGAGTAACCGTAGTCGTCCAGCGGCACTGCAGCGCCGGTGTTCTGGCCGAAGCCGTCCGGCGAGTAGTACTGGTCGTCGTACGCCGGGATGGCGTACGCGGCCGCGCGGGCCTCCTCGGTCGGCTGGACCTCGATGTTCCGGTACTTGTTGATACCGGTACCGGCGGGGATCAGCTTGCCGATGATCACGTTCTCCTTGAGACCGATCAGCTTGTCCGAGCGGCAGTTGATCGCCGCGTCGGTGAGCACGCGAGTGGTCTCCTGGAAGGACGCCGCCGACAGCCACGAATCGGTGGCCAGCGACGCCTTCGTGATGCCCATGAGGACCGGACGGCCGGCAGCCGGCTCGCCACCCTCCTGGACCACACGACGGTTCGCAGCCTCGAACTCGCTGCGCTCGACGAGCGAACCGGGCAGGAACTCCGTCGAGCCCGAGTCGATGATCGTCACGCGACGCAGCATCTGGCGCACGATGACCTCGATGTGCTTGTCGTGGATCGACACGCCCTGGCTCCGGTAGACCTCCTGGACCTCGTGGACCAGGTGGACCTGAACCTGACGCGGGCCCATCACGCGCAGCACCTCGTGCGGATCGGCAGAGCCCTCGAGGAGCTGCTGACCGACCTCCACGTGGTCGCCGTCCGCGAGCACGCCCTCGGTGCCGTCGGCCTTGCGGATGACGTGCAGACGCTGACGCTTGGACAGCTTGTCGTACACGACCTCCTCACCACCGTCGTCGGGGATGATCGTGATCTTGTAGAAGCGATCGTCGTCCTCGAGGCGGATGCGGCCGGAGACATCGGCGATCGGGGCCTTGCCCTTGGGGACGCGGGCCTCGAACAGCTCCTGGACGCGGGGCAGACCACCGGTGATGTCCTCACCGACGCCACCCTGGTGGAAGGTACGCATCGTCAGCTGCGTACCGGGCTCACCGATCGACTGGGCGGCGACGATACCGACGGCCTCGCCGATGTCGACGAGCTTGCCCGTCGCCATCGAACGGCCGTAGCAGGTCGCGCAGACGCCGGTGCCGGTGTCGCAGGTCAGGACCGAGCGGACCTTGACCTTCTGGATGCCGGCCTCGAGCAGCGCCTCGATCGCCGGGTCGCCGAGGTCGGAACCACGCTCGACGACGACGTTGCCGTTCGCGTCGACCGCGTCCGTCGCCAGCGTACGGGCGTAGGTGCTGGTCTCGATGTGAGCGTCGCGCACGAGCTCACCGGTCGGCTGACCCGTCGCGTCGCGTGCGAGCTCGGCGATGGTCATCTCGATGCCGCGCGGCGTGCCGCAGTCGACCTCGCGGACGATGACGTCCTGCGAGACGTCGACCAGACGACGGGTCAGGTAACCCGAGTCGGCGGTACGGAGAGCGGTGTCGGCCAGACCCTTACGCGCGCCGTGCGTGTTGATGAAGTACTCGGCGACGGTCAGGCCCTCACGGAAGGAGGACTTGATCGGGCGCGGGATGAACTCGCCCTTCGGGTTCGTCACCAGACCCTTCATGCCCGCCAGCGAGCGGATCTGGGTCATGTTGCCCGCAGCACCGGACTTGACGATCGTGGGGATCGGGTTGTCGTCCGGGTAGTGCGCCTCCATGACCTGACCGACCTCTTCGGTCGCTTCCTGCCACAGCTTGACGAGCGAATCGCGACGCTCGTCCTCCGAGAGCTTGCCTCGGTCGTACTGCCGCTGGATGGCGTCGGCCTGCGTCTCGTACCGCTCGAGGATGTCCTTCTTCTCCGGCGGAACGAGCACGTCCGCCATCGAGATGGTGACACCCGAACGCGTGGCCCAGTAGAAGCCGGCGTCCTTGAGCTTGTCGACGGTCTGCGCGACGACGATCATCGGGTACCGCTCGGCCAGATCGTTGATGATCGCGGCCTGGCGCTTCTTCGGCATGATGTCGTTGACGAACGCGTAGTTCGTCGGCAGCAGCTCGTTGAACAGCACGCGACCGAGGGTCGTGTGCGTGGTCCACGCCTGACCGTACTTCCAGCCCTCCGGGAACAGCTCGTTCTCGACGTCGCGCGGCGGACGCAGCTGGGTCAGGCGCACCTTGATCGGAGCCTGGACCGACAGCACGCCGCGGTCGACGGCCATCTGGGCCTCGGCCGGCGACGAGTAGACGCCCTGCTCGGGCTCGTCGGCGGTCGCGGCCTTGTAGGCGCCGGGGGCGTCCTCGACCAGACGGGTCAGGTGGAACAGACCCGTGACCATGTCCAGACGCGGCATGGCGAGCGGGCGGCCCGATGCCGGCGACAGGATGTTGTTCGACGACAGCATCAGGATGCGGGCCTCGGCCTGCGCCTCTGCGGACAGCGGGAGGTGCACGGCCATCTGGTCGCCGTCGAAGTCGGCGTTGAAGGCCTCACACACGAGGGGGTGCAGCTGGATGGCCTTGCCCTCGACGAGCTGCGGCTCGAACGCCTGGATACCGAGGCGGTGCAGCGTGGGAGCACGGTTCAGCAGAACCGGGTGCTCGTTGATGACCTCTTCGAGGACGTCCCACACCTGCGGGCGCTGACGCTCGACCATGCGCTTGGCGGACTTGATGTTCTGCGCGTGGTTGAGGTCGACGAGACGCTTCATGACGAACGGCTTGAACAGCTCGAGCGCCATGAGCTTCGGCAGACCGCACTGGTGCAGCTTGAGCTGCGGACCGACGACGATGACCGAACGGCCCGAGTAGTCGACGCGCTTACCGAGCAGGTTCTGACGGAAGCGGCCCTGCTTGCCCTTGAGCAGATCGGACAGCGACTTGAGCGGACGGTTACCGGGACCGGTGACCGGCCGGCCACGACGGCCGTTGTCGAACAGGGCGTCGACCGACTCCTGCAGCATCCGCTTCTCGTTGTTGACGATGATCTCGGGGGCACCGAGGTCGATCAGTCGCTTGAGGCGGTTGTTGCGGTTGATGACGCGGCGGTACAGGTCGTTGAGGTCGGAGGTCGCGAAGCGGCCACCGTCGAGCTGCACCATCGGACGCAGTTCCGGCGGGATCACCGGCACGGCGTCGAGCACCATGCCCATGGGCGAGTTGCCGGACTGCTGGAACGCCGCGACGACCTTCAGGCGCTTGAGAGCACGGAGCTTCTTCTGGCCCTTGCCGCTGCGGATGGTCTCGCGCAGCGACTCGGCCTCGGCGTCGATGTCGAAGTTCTCGATGAGCTTCTGGATCGCCTCGGCACCCATGGCACCGGTGAAGTACTCGCCGTAGCGGTCCTGGAGCTCGCGGTAGATCATCTCGTCGACGATCAGATCCTTCGGCTTCAGCTTCGTGAAGGTCGTCCAGATCTCGTCGAGGCGGTCGAGCTCGCGCTGCGCACGGTCGCGGAGCTGACGCATCTCGCGCTCGCCGCCGTCCTTGACCTTGCGGCGGACGTCGGACTTGGCGCCCTCGGCCTCGAGTTCGGCGAGGTCGGCTTCGAGCTTCTGCGCGCGGGCCTCGAGGTCGGCGTCGCGCTGGTCGGCGACCGACTTCTTCTCGACCTCCATCTCGGCTTCGAGAGTGGAGAGCTCGTTGTGGCGCAGCTCGTCGTCGACGGACGTGATGACGTACGCGGCGAAGTAGATGATCTTCTCGAGATCCTTCGGCGCGAGGTCGAGCAGGTAGCCGAGGCGGCTCGGCACACCCTTGAAGTACCAGATGTGCGTCACCGGAGCGGCGAGCTCGATGTGGCCCATGCGCTCACGGCGGACCTTGGCGCGGGTCACCTCGACGCCGCAGCGCTCGCAGATGATGCCCTTGAAGCGGACACGCTTGTACTTGCCGCAGTAGCACTCCCAGTCCCGGGTGGGACCGAAGATCTTCTCGCAGAACAAGCCGTCCTTCTCGGGCTTGAGCGTGCGGTAGTTGATGGTCTCGGGCTTCTTGACCTCGCCGTACGACCAGTTACGGATGTCCTCGGCGGTGGCCAGGCCGATCCGGAGTTCATCGAAGAAGTTGACGTCGAGCACGTAACTTCCTTTCCCCTGTGCGGGTTGTATTGCTGCTAGTTGTCGCTATCGCTGCCGGGGCCCGATGCGGTACGCGCCCGGTGGTGTCGGGGTGCGTACCGCATCGGCTCGGCTCCTAGTTCGCGAGGTCGTCGACCGTGGCCGACTCGTTGCGGGAAAGGTTGATGCCCAGGTTGGCGGCCGCCCGCTCGAGGTCCTCGTCGTCGCCGTCGGCCATCGCGATGGCCGCGCCGTCGCTGGAGAGGACCTCCACGTTCAGGCACAGCGACTGGAGTTCCTTGAGAAGCACCTTGAACGACTCGGGGATACCCGGCTCGGGGATGTTCTCGCCCTTGACGATCGCCTCGTAGACCTTGACGCGACCGACGACGTCGTCGGACTTGATCGTGAGCAGCTCCTGGAGGGTGTAGGCGGCGCCGTAGGCCTGCATCGCCCAGCACTCCATCTCACCGAAGCGCTGACCACCGAATTGCGCCTTACCACCGAGCGGCTGCTGCGTGATCATCGAGTACGGACCGGTCGAACGCGCGTGGATCTTGTCGTCGACCAGGTGGTGCAGCTTGATGATGTACATGTAGCCGACCGACACCGGGTACGGGAACGGCTCGCCGGAGCGACCGTCGAACAGCGTCGCCTTGCCGTCGGGGCCGACCATGACCTCGCCGTCGCGGTTCGGCAGCGTCGAGGACAGCAGACCCGTCAGCTCCTCCTCGCGGGCACCGTCGAACACCGGCGTGGCGATGTTGGTGTCGGGCTCGGCGGCGAGCATCTCCTCGGAGAGGTTCTGTGCCCACTCGGGACGGCTGCCGTCGTCGGCCACCTGGATCTGCCAGCCGGCCTTGCCGATCCAGCCCAGGTGCGTCTCGAGGACCTGGCCGATGTTCATACGACGCGGAACACCGTGGGTGTTCAGGATGATGTCGACCGGGGTGCCGTCGGGCAGGAACGGCATGTCCTCCTGCGGGAGGATCTTGCCGATGACGCCCTTGTTGCCGTGGCGGCCGGCGAGCTTGTCGCCGTCCTGGATCTTGCGCTTCTGCGCCACGTACACGCGGACGAGCTCGTTGACACCCGGAGGCAGATCGTCGTCGTCCTCGCGCGAGAACACGCGAACACCGATGACCTTGCCGTTCTCACCGTGGGGCACCTTCAGGGAGGTGTCGCGGACCTCGCGCGCCTTCTCACCGAAGATCGCGCGGAGCAGGCGCTCCTCGGGGGTCAGCTCGGTCTCGCCCTTCGGCGTGACCTTGCCGACGAGGATGTCGCCGTCGCGGACCTCGGCACCGATGCGGACGATGCCACGCTCGTCGAGGTCGGCGAGGACCTCGTCGGAGACGTTCGGGATGTCGCGGGTGATCTCCTCGGCACCGAGCTTGGTGTCGCGGGCGTCGATCTCGTGCTCCTCGATGTGGATCGAGGTGAGCACGTCCTCCTCCACGAGGCGCTGCGACAGGATGATCGCGTCCTCGTAGTTGTGGCCCTCCCACGGCATGATCGCCACGAGCAGGTTCTTGCCGAGCGCCATCTCACCGTTCTCGGTGCAGGGGCCGTCGGCGAGGACCTGGCCGGACTCGACGCGCTGTCCCTCGTCCACGATCGGACGCTGGTTCGAGCAGGTGCCCTGGTTCGAACGGTCGAACTTGCGCAGACGGTAGGTCTTGCGGGTTCCGTCGTCGGCCATGACGGTGATGAAGTCGGCGGAGACCTCTTCGATCACGCCGCTCTTCTCGGTGACGATGACGTCGCCGGCGTCGACGGCGGCACGCAGCTCCATGCCGGTACCGACGATCGGCGACTCGCTGCGCACCAGCGGCACGGCCTGACGCTGCATGTTCGCGCCCATGAGGGCACGGTTGGCGTCGTCGTGCTCGAGGAACGGGATCATCGCGGTCGCGACCGACACCATCTGGCGCGGCGAGACGTCCATGTACTCGACCTGGTCGGCGGCGACGTACTCGATCTCCGCGCCCTTCTTACGGACGAGGACACGCTCGTCCGAGAAGCGGTTGTCGGAGCCGATCGGCGAGTTGGCCTGCGCGATGAGGTAGCGGTCCTCCTCGTCGGCCGTGAGGTACTCGACCTCGTCGGTGACGACACCGTCGACGACCTTGCGGTAGGGCGTCTCGATGAAGCCGAACGGGTTGACCCGCGCGTACACCGACAGCGAGCCGATCAGGCCGATGTTCGGGCCTTCCGGGGTCTCGATCGGGCACATGCGGCCGTAGTGCGACGGGTGGACGTCGCGGACCTCGAGGCCGGCGCGCTCACGCGACAGACCGCCGGGGCCCAGCGCCGACAGACGACGCTTGTGCGTCAGGCCCGACAGCGGGTTGTTCTGGTCCATGAACTGCGACAGCTGGGAGGTTCCGAAGAACTCCTTGATCGCAGCCACGACCGGACGGATGTTGATCAGGGTCTGCGGCGTGATCGCCTCGACGTCCTGGGTGGTCATGCGCTCACGGACCACGCGCTCCATGCGGGACAGGCCCACGCGGATCTGGTTCTGGATGAGCTCACCGACCGTGCGCAGACGACGGTTGCCGAAGTGGTCGATGTCGTCGACCTCGACGGGAACCTCGACGCCGCCGGGGACGGTCATCTTGTTCTCGCCCGCGTGCAGACGCACGAGGTACTCGATCGTGGCGACGATGTCTTCCTCGGTGAGGGTGGACGCCTCGATCGGCTGACCCGTGTTCAGGCCGAGCTTCTTGTTGATCTTGTAACGGCCCACGCGCGCCAGGTCGTAGCGCTTGTCCTTGAAGAAGAGGTTCTCCAGCAGGGTCTGCGCGCTCTCCTTGGTCGGCGGCTCGCCCGGACGGAGCTTGCGGTAGATGTCGAGGAGCGCCTCGTCGGTGCCCGCCGTGTTGTCCTTCTCGAGCGTCGACATCATGATCTCGGAGAATCCGAAACGCTCGACGATCTGCTCGGTGGACCAGCCCAGCGCCTTGAGCAGCACGGTGACCGGCTGACGGCGCTTGCGGTCGATACGCACACCGACGGTGTCGCGCTTGTCGACGTCGAACTCGAGCCAGGCACCGCGGCCCGGGATGACCTTGACGCTGTGCAGGTCCTTCTCGGTGCTCTTGTCGACGGTCTTGTCGAAGTACACGCCCGGCGAACGGACGAGCTGGGACACCACGACACGCTCGGTGCCGTTGATGATGAAGGTGCCCTTGTCGGTCATCATCGGGAAGTCACCCATGAAGACCGTCTGGCTCTTGATCTCGCCGGTGTTGTTGTTGATGAACTCGGCAGTGACGAACAGCGGAGCCGCGTACGTCATGTCCTTGTCCTTGCACTCCTCGACGGAGGCCTTGACCTCGTCGAAACGAGGATCGGAGAAGGACAGGGACATCGAACCCGAGAAGTCCTCGATCGGCGAGAGCTCGTCGAGGATCTCCTCCAGGCCACCGACGACGTGACCGTCGCCGCGCTCGGCAGCCTTCGCGCGCCAGCGCTCCGAGCCGATCAACCATTCGAAGGAATCGGTCTGTAGATCGAGGAGCCCGGGAACTTCGAGGGGTTCGCGAATCTTCGCGAACGACACCCTCGTCGGGGCTCCGGGGATTCCGGCTACTGCCTTGGTCTGGCTAGAGACTGCCAAGATGCGTCCTTCCAGCACCTCACGCGGGCCGCTCCAACCGGTGCGACCGCCGCTGTACCTGCTTCTTCATGTGGGGCGTTTTCGCTGGTCGCAACCCGAACGAGAACCCCACCGACACACCGAAACGGTCTCGCCCGAAAGGGCGGATTCCGACTCGACGATCAGAAGGTGAACAGGAGGCAGCCAGCGCAAAGAACTAACCTACACCTAAGTAGGCGAAATGTCCACAGGGGTGCCTCAAAGAAACCTGGCAAACGACCTCGAGCGGCTCACGAGGAAGCCTTCAGTCGAACAGGCGTACCGATAGAGTGACCGCTCGCGTCGCCTGCGTCAAGACTGCGCGTCCGGAACGATCCGCGCGTCGCGGCCGCGGACACCCCCGGTGAGGGGGCGATCCGCAGCCGTCGTCACCGGTCGCGGATCTCCGAGACCAGCCATCGTCCGTCCGACTTCTCCATCCTCACCAGCAGCGGTGCGGCCGCGCTGCCCTGGGCGATCCCGTCGCCGGTGGCGCTGACGTTGATGTAGGCGGCGACCTCGGCGCGGGTGTCGTCGAGCATCGTCGCGCCGATGTGCTCGACCATCACCTCGGTGACCGTGCGGGTGTCGATCGCGGCCTTCTTGGTGACGTCCGCGGTCGAGTCGAACTCCTCGAGCCGCTCCGGGGTCAGCAACTCCCGGATCCGCCCGAAGTCCTCGTCGATGGTGCGGTAGTCGTAGCCGTGCATGGTCTCGATCGCGACCTTCGCGGCCTCGGTGACCTCCCGGGTCTCCGCGGTGTCGACCCACGCGACGTTCGAGACGTCGGCACCGGGACGGAAGGCCGCGACCGCGGCGATCACCGCGAGCACCACCGCCACCGCACCGACGAGAATCACCGGGCGCCACCCACCGGAGGCACGCGACCCGCCGGCCTCACCGGCGGGAGGCTCCGGTGGATCCCCGGGCTCGGTCGCAGTCTCCGCCGGGCTCGCTGCCGGGGACCCGGCCGTGTCGGCGGCCGTCGGCGCGGGCTTCTCGTGCTCGTTCTCCTGCTTGTCGAGCGTCACCTCGGAAGGTCGCGACTGCTCGGCAGGGTTTTCCCCTGTACGGGTCTCCGCCGGTCCGGTACTCCCCTGTTCGGGCGGCGTGATCGTCCGCTCCGTCCGGGACGGGCGTTCGTCCTGCGCCGGGGTCGGGCGTTCGTCCTCTGCAGGGGTCATCCGGGGCGGTCGGGACGTGCCGGCGACCTTCGGCCGACGGCGCGGGGGCCCGCTGGGGCCGGTCTTCCGTCGCTGCGGGGGCACTACACGTTCTCCTTCGTCGACTTGCCGAACATCATGGGCCCGCCTCGCCCTCGGGCGCGGGCGCCCCGGTATCTCCCGGCGCGGGCGCCCCGGTATCTCCCGGCGCGGGCGCCCCGGAATCGTCGGGCGCGGGCTGCGCGCCGGGATCGGGAGCCGGAGCACCGGGGACCGGGCCCGACTCCATCTCGACGGAGGCGAGCGGCTCGATGGTCTCGGCCTTCCACACGTCGCCGTCCTTGCGCAGCGACACGAGCACCGGGACCTTGTTGGTCACGAAGTACTCGGGGGTCTGGGTGCGCACGGCGAGCACGACGAGCGCCTTACCCAGATCGTCGTCGGTGTTGAGTTCGGTGAGCGTTCCGAACAGCACTTCGGCCGACATGCTGGTGCCGGTCTCCGCGACCCGAGCCCGGATGTCCTCCTCGGTCGCCGCGAGATCGTTGCGCAGGGCGTCGCCGGTGATCGACGACCGCATGTTCTCGATCGACAGGTCGACGTCGTTCGCGTCGACACTGTTCAGGTTGACGGCCGCCTGCATGGCTCCCGAGAGTGCGGCGTCGCGCGCCTCGGCGGCCGAACGGTCCACCAGGAGCGCACGCCCCCAGCCGTAGCCGAACCACACCGCCGCCGCGAGGGCGACGACGGCGAGCACCGAGACGACGGCGAGGGCCGCCCTGCGTGCCCCGCCCGGTCCCCGGCCGTCCGCGGGCGAGTTGCCGTCGGCGGATGGGGGCGGGGTGGGCGGAGCGTCGGAGGAAATTGGTGCACTCACTCCACAAACCTACTAACTGCTCACTTCGGGGTGACTCCGAGCAACGGCGCGAGCTGCGTCGCGATCGGATTCAGGTTGAGCTTGTCGGGGTCCTTCTTCGGCTTGAAATCCCAGGGCTGGATCGTGTTCGGATCGGCGAAGACGATGCGGTTCGCGCTGCGCACGCCGGTGACACTGCCCTGCGGCACCTCGCACGAGGCGTTCGTGTTGAACGGGAAGTCCTGCTGGGTCTCGTCGAAGTTCGGATCCTGCGCGCGCATCTGCGCGAGGATCTCCTGCGTCCCCTCGTACCCGATGGTGCACGAAGGCGGATTGTTGGTCTCGAGCACGATGCCCTGACGCACCGCACCGTCGCCCGGAGCGACCGTACTCGCACTGCCCGCGACGGCGGGAAGGAAGGCCAGCAGCGGCTGCAGGGCGATCGACTGCGGCGCGGCCACTTCCGCCACCGCCGCGAGGTTCGCGAGGTCGGTGGTCAGGCCCGGGCCGGAGCCCTCGATCAGCTGCGAGAGCTGGTCGCTCGCGTCGGTGCCGGTGTCGATCAGGCGCCGCAGATCGGGATCGCTGTCGCGGAGCTGTGCGGTCACCAGGTCCAGATCCGAGCTGAACTGCTGGATCGCCGACGACTGGTCGGACTGCGTGTCGAGCACCGTGAGGCTGTCGCGGATCAGCGTGACGGTCTGCGGCAGGTACTCGGCGCCCTTCTCGCTGAGACCGGCGAGCGCGTCGACGAGCACCTGCAGGTCGTCGCCGCGGCCGTCGAAGGCCGCGCCGAGCTCGGTGACGACGGTGCGCAGCGGCTCGAGCGGAACCGAGTACACGAGGTCGTTCGTGCTCAGCAGCAGGTCCTCGACCGGCGTGGGCAGATCCTCCTCGGTTCCCTCGATGACGGAGCCCTGTTCGAGATAGGGGCCCTCGTCGTTCGGCGGCTGCAGATCGACGTACTGCTCACCGATCGCCGACCGGTTCGCCACGACCGGTCGCGCCGACGCCGGGATCTGCGGTCCGCCGTTGTCGAGACGCAGCTCGACGTTGATGCCGTCGTCCGTGAGGCTGAGCGCCCCGACACGGCCCACGGGCACCCCGCGGTAGGTGACCTCGGCGTTCGGGAAGATGCCGCCGCCGGTCGGGAACCGCGCGTCGACGGTGTACTGGCCGAAGCCCATGAGGTTGTCGAGCCGCACGTACCGGGCACCGACGAACACGATGCCGAGCAGCGCGATGACCACGAACAGCGCGAGCTGCACTTTCACCAGGCGCGATCTCACTGCCCACCCCCGAGTCCGAGCTGATTCAGCAAACCTTGCAGCGGCCCCGGCTGTGGGGCCTCGTCACCGTCGGCACCGGTGTCGGTGTCCGCGCCGGCCTCGGTGACCCCCGGGATCTCGATGCCGTCGGGCAGCGACACCCCTTCGGGCAGCGTCACACCGGGCAGACGCGGAGTGGGAAGCACCGGCAGCAGCGACACGGTGGGCCAGCCCGGGGCGGGCCCGTTCCCGTCGTAGTACGGGTTGGACGGGTCGACGAGCGGCTTCGGATTGCCGAACTTCGGCTCGCGGTAGACCGGGTCGCCCTGGCCCACACCGAGCGCGGCCAGCGCGTTGCCGATCTGCAGGTCGACGACGAGGAAGAGGTTCACCGAGTTGCCCAGCGCGACCTTCTCGACACCGTCCGGGAACGGCACCGTGGGCACGAAGGCGAGCGCCTCGACGAGGTCGTCGCCCGATGCCGCGAGTGCCTGGAGGGTCGGGCGCAGCGCCAAAAGGTCGGCGATCAGATCCTCCTTGGACTGATCGAGGACGTCGACACCTGCGGTGCCGAGCCGGTCGAGCTGGCCGAGCAGCTGGGTCAGCTGCGGCCGCTGCTGTTCGAGCACCTCGGTCGCGACCGGCAGTTCGTCGAGCACGGCGGCGATCTTGTCGTTCTGCTCCGCGACCCGCACCGTGAGCTCGTCGAGTCCGTCGAGCGCCCGGGTGATGTCGTCGCGTTGCTGTTCGAGACCGGTGATCAGGGTCTCGGCCTGCTCGATCAGGCTGCGCGTGGTTCCCTCGCGGCCGTCGAAGGCCGTCGACAATTCGTTGACGATCGGCGCGAGCTGACCGACACCGCCACCGTTGAGCAGCAGCGACAGCGCGCCGAGCACCGGTTCGAGTTCGGTGGCGTGCCGGGTGCGGTCGAGCGGGATCACGTCGCCGTCCGCGAGCCGGCCCGTCGGGGGCTCGTCCTCCGGAGGCGTGAGTTGCACGAACTTCTCACCGAGCAGACTCGACTGTTCGACGCTCGCGAGCGCGTTCGCCGGCAGGTCGACACTCGAGTCGAGCACGATGCCGACGTCGGCGGTCCACCCGAAATCGGATGCGACCGAGATCGATTCGACGCGCCCGACCGGTACACCGTCGACCTTCACGCTCGACTGCGGAACCAGGTCGAGCACGTCGTCGAACTGGACGGACAGACGGATCGGATCGCTCCCCACGTCGGCGCCGCCGGGCAACGGGACGTCGGACAGACCGCCGCACCCCGTGACCGTCACAGCGACCACGCACGCGGCCGCTCCGAATACACCTGTGCGGCCCATCCTCTTCGCGCCGCTCACCGATCTCCTCCCTGGAGGTCGAGCCGGGGCGAGACCACGCCGGGCACCGTGCCCGGAGTGACCTGCCGCTGAATGTTCTCGCCGCTCAGGACACCGAACGGCAGGATCAGATCCGGGGACCGCTGGTCCTCGGTGATCTGTGTGGCGACGTCGCGGCACCGGTCGATCAGCGGCTGCATCTGCCGGCCGAGCTGCTCGAAACGCTCGTCGCCGGGCACGAGATTGCCCAGATCGATGAGCTTGCACACCGCTCCCGCAGGATCCTGCAGGTCGGGCAGCACGAGGCGCGACGCGAGCACACCGGCTTCGGCGTCGTAGGAGTTGACGAGGTTGCTCACCGCGAGCGGGAGCAGCGTCAGCGAATCCACGAGTTCCTGCCGACGATTCGACAGGGTCTCCGTGATCGGCACGAGTGCGTCGACGTTGTCCTTCACGGCCGCCTGGTTGTCGCGCACGAACGTCGCGACGTCGCCGAGCGTGACCGACAGCGTGTTCAGGGCCTCGCCGAGGTTCTGCCGCTCCCCCGCCAGGAATCCCGACAGGTCCGAGAGCTGGGCGTTGAACTGGCGCACCTGCTCGTCGTTGGCCGCGAGGGCGCTGACGAACACCTGCAGGTTCTCGATCGTGCCGTAGAGGTCGTCGCGCGACTGGTCGAGCGTGCGCGCGGCGGCCGACAGGTTCTCGATGCTCTGCCCGAGGGCCTCGCCGTTGCCGGCGAGGTTCTCCGCACCGACCTCCACGAAATCGGTCAGCGCGCCCTCACGGTTCGCGCCGTCGGGACCGAGCGCGCGGGAGAGTTCGTCGATGCTCGCGTAGAGCTCGTCGACCTCCACCGGGGTGGCGGTGCGCTCGCGGTCGATCACCGCACCGCTGCTCATCGTGTCGCCGCCGGTGTAGGCGGGGGTGAGCTGCACGTAACGGTCGGCGACCACCGAGGGGGTGATCTGCACGGCGCGAGCGTCGGCCGGGATGTCGACGCCGCGGTTCACCCGCAGACCGACCTTCACCAGATCGCCCTGCGGTTCGACGGAGGTCACCTTCCCCACCTCGACGCCGAGCACCCGCACGTCGGAGCCCTCGTAGATGCCGACGGCCTTGTCGAAGTAGGCGGTGATCTCGGTGGTGCCCAGTCGGGTGAACAGCCACCAGCCGGCTCCGGCCAGGGCCACCGCGACCGCCACGACGGCCGCGATCAGCGCGATGCGCCCGCGATTGCTGCGGGACTCGCCGTTCTCGGCGTGTGCCATCAGTTACCCCCTTCCAGGCGGCGACCGGGTTCGCGGTAACCGGGGATCTCCGGCAGGCCCGGCGGGGTCAGGTTCACGACGACCTGGTCGAACCACCGGCCGTTGCCGACAACGTTGGTGTAGACGCGCACGAACGGCTCGTACAGCTCCATGGCCCGATCGAGGTTGTCGTTGTTCTCCTGGAGGATGTCGACGACGCCGCGCAACTGCTGCAGGGCGGGACCGATGGTCTCGCGGTTCTCCTCGACGAGCCCGGAGAGCTCGGCCGACAACCGCTTGGTGCCGTCGAGCAACTGGGAGATCGCCTCCTGCCGGTTGTTCAGTTCCGCGACGAGCAGCGCGCCGTCGGAGAGCAACCGGTTGAACTCGGCGTTGCGGTCGGCGAGCACCTTCGAGACGTTGCCGGTCGCATCGAGGAGTTTCTTCAGCTCCTGGTCACGACTCGCGACGGTCTCGGACAGGCGGCTGATGCCGTCGAGTGAGGCCCGGATGTCGTCGGGTGTCTCCGAGAAGGCCTCCGACAGGGTCTGGAAGCCGGTCGCGAGCTGTTCGGAATCGATCTCGCCGAGGGTGGTTGCCGCCGACGAGAACGCCTCGATCACGTCGTACGGCGCGACCGTCCGGTCGAGCGGGATCCGGTCGTCCGGGTCGAGCACCTCCGTACCCCGCGGCTCGAGCGCCAGATACTTCTGCCCGAGGATCGTCTTGATCTGGATGGAGGCCGCCGTGTCGTTCCCGACCCAGGCGTCCTGGACCTTGAACGAGACGATCACGCGGTCGCCCTCGAGGTCGACTCCGGTGACCTTGCCGACCTTCACGCCGGCGATACGCACCTCGTTGGTGGGCTTGAGACCTGCGGCCTCGCTGAATTCGGCCTCGTAGGTTGCGCCCGCCCCGATGATGGGCAGTTCGTCGAGGAAGAAGGCGGACAGTGTCCCCAGCAGCACCACGACGATGCCCAGGGCACCGGCGGCGGCCGGACTGCGACGTTTGCTCATCGTCCCTGCAACTCCTGCATCCCCTCCTGCGAGCAACGCTTCGCCGCATTCGTGTAGATGGGTTGGTTCACGGTGGGCAGCCCCGTCGGCAGATTCAGATACGGGACCGAACCGGGACCTGCGACGATGTCGATACCGCACAGGTAGAACTGGAACCACGAACCGTAGCTGGCCACGCGCCCGAGCTTGTCGAGCTTGACCGGCAACGTCTCGAGGACGCGGTCGACCTCGTCGCGGTTCGCGTTGAGATTCGAGGTGACCTGTTCGAGCGCCGTGATCGACTGTGCGATCGACGGACGGGTGGGCTCGAGGACGTCGGAGACCGCGTCGGTCAGCCCCGCCATCGACGCCACCGCCGAACCGACGGTCGCCCGGTCGGCCGACAATCCGCTGACGAGTGCCTGCGTGTTGACGAGCAGCGAATCGAGCTGCTCGTCGCGCTGGTCGATCGTGGCCAGGACGGTGTTGAGGTTGTCGATCACCGCACCGATCACGCGATCCTTGTCGGCGATGGTGTTGGTCAGCGACGCGGTGCTGCGCACCAGATCGTCGATCGTTCCGGCCTCACCCTGGAAGACCTGGATGATCTGGAACGAGAGCTTGTTGACGTCGTCGGCGCTCAGCGTCTGGAACAACGGCCGGAAGCCGTCGAAGAGCGTCGTGAGGTTCACCGCCGGCTTCGTTCGCTCGATCGGGATCGTGTCGCCGCTCGTGATCTTCTCGCCCTGCGCACCCTCGCCCTGACCGAGCGCGATGTACCGCTGGCCGACGAGATTGCGGAAACGGATGGTCGCCGTGGCACCGGCAGGCAACCAGTCGCGCTCCTCGAGCGAGAAGGTGACCCGCGCCTGCCGTTCGTCGAAGACCGAGATCTCCTCGACCTGTCCCACGCGGACACCCGCGATGCGGATGTCGTCGCCCTTGTTGAGCGAGGTGACGTCGGAGAAGATCGCGTGGAACTTCGTTCCTCCCCCACCGCCGACACTGGCGATGGTCGCGGCGAGGACACCGGTCGCGATGACGGTGACCACGGCGAACACGATGAGTTTGATCAGGGGTGCTGCCAGACCTCTCACTGGAAGCTCACCTCCGTACCGCGGATCGCCGGAGCGCCGAGCCGGGTGGTCCAGGACGGGACCTCCTCGGGGTCGACACCGGTGGCCTGTCCGTAGATCACGTCGAGCGTGTCCTGTTCCAGACGCGAGCCGGCGTACGAGACGGGAGTCGCGCCGTTGCCCGAGGTGCCGATGATCTCGCCGACGTCGTCGGGGACGCCGGATCCTGCCGGGGCAGGGAAGAAATCGATGGTCTCGGGGCCGGGATTACGCGACGGCACCTGGTACGAACCGTCGTTGACCGAACCGCCCGGATACTGCGGGAAGTTGCGGCCGGGCGCGGTCACGTCGTTGTAGCAGGCCGGTCCGCGATCGTCGAGCAGACGCGGTTCGTCCTGGTTCGGCAGGTAGCGGCCCTTCGGGTTCGTGAACTGGATGTTCGCGCGCACACCCGGGAACGGATCGTCGGCCGCGAGCAGGTCGACGGCGGCCGGCTTCGCGTCGGCGAATCCCTCGAAGGTGCACGGGAAGGACGGCGAGTAACGGGCGAGCAGCTGCAGCGCCTCCTTCGAATCGGCGGACAGCGTGATGATCGAGTTCGAGTTCTGCTCGATGAAATCGGCCGTCTGCGACGACGCTCCCGTCGCGCTCGCGAGCAGCGTGCGGATCTGGTTCTGCTGTTCGACGACCGTGCCACCCGTCGTGCGCAGGTTGTTCAGCGCCTCGACGAGTTCCGGTGCGGCTTCGGAGTAGGTCTGCGAGAAGTCGGCGAGACCGCGCAGATCCTCCTGCAGCGTGGGCAGTTCGACGTTCACCTCACGGAAGATCTGTTCGAGGTCGTCGACCGTCTGCCCCAGCTTCTCCCCGCGTCCGCTCAGTCCCTGTGCCAGTGCGCCGAGCGTGTTGGCGAGGTCCTGCGGCGGGACGGCCTCGAGGAGCGGGAGCAGCCCGTCGAGCACGTCGCCGAGTTCGACGGTGCGCTCGCTCGTGTCCTGCACCAGCACATCGCCGTTCGTGACGGGACGCCCCGGATCGTCGGGGATGATCAGCGAGACGTAGCGCTCACCGAAGAGTGTCTTCGGCAGCAGCTGTGCCGTGGCGTTGACCGGGATCAGTTCGGCCTTGTCGGGGTCGAGAGCGAGATGCGCGGTGACGTCGCCGCCTTCCGCGCTCGTTCCGCGGACCTCGCCGACGAGCACACCGCGCGCCTTGACGTCGGCGTTGAGCGGCAGCGCGTTGCCGATGCTGTCGGTGCGGAGGTCGACCTTCACGACCTTCGTGAACGTCTTGTTGTACATCGCGATCGTGACGTACAGGAACAGCGCCAGCACCACGAAGAAGATCAGTCCCAGGGTGCGCCGACGCACGGGCGAAGTGGTCGTGTCGCTCATCCGGCCACCCTCACCGTGGTCGTCGTGCCCCAGATCGCGAGGCTGAGGAAGAAGTCGAGGATCGCGATCGTCACGATCGCGGTACGCACCGCGCGGCCCACGGCCACACCGACGCCGGCGGGACCGCCGCTGGCGTGGAAACCGTAGTAGCAGTGGATGAGGATGACCACGAACGCGAAGACCAGCACTTTCGCGAACGAATACAACACGTCCTCCGGTGGGAGGAACAGATAGAAGTAGTGGTCGTACGAGCCGCTCGACTGGCCGTTGAACAGCGTGCTGATCGTGCGGGTCGCGAGATAGGCCGCGAGGAGACCGATGATGTACAGCGGGATCACGGCGACGAAGCCGGCGATCATCCGGGAGGTCACCAGGAACGGCAGCGACGGCACGGCCATCACCTCGAGGGCGTCGATCTCCTCGCTGATCCTCATGGCGCCGAGCTGTGCCGTGAAGCCGCAGCCCACGGTCGCCGACAACGCGAGCGCCGCGACGATCGGGGCCAACTCACGGGTGTTGACGTAGGCGGAGAGGAAGCCGGTGAGCACCGACGAGCCGAGCTGCTCGAGCGCGGCGTAACCCTGCAGACCCACGACGACGCCGGTGAAGCCGGACATCATCGCGATGACGCCGATGGTGCCACCGATCACGGCGAGTGCACCGCTGCCGAAGGTGACCTCGGCGAGCAACCGCAGGACTTCCTTGCGGTAGTGGGTGAGGGTTCGCGGGGTCCACGCGACGGCGCGCGCGTAGAAGGACATCTGGTCCCCCGCGCGGTCGAGCACGTTCAGCGGTGCGCGCACCGCTCGGCGACCCCGGAGAAGAACGAGATCTCCGCGGCCTCTGGAGACTGTCATCTGGTCAGGATCCCTTCGCAGGAACGATCTGCAGGTACACCATCGTCAGGATCAGGTTCGCGAAGAAGAGCAGCAGGAACGTGATGACGACGGTCTGGTTCACGGCCTCCCCCACGCCCTTCGGGCCCGCACCCGGGTGCAGTCCCTTGTAGGACGCGACGACGCCGGCGATCAACCCGAAGATCGCAGCCTTGAGTTCGGCGACGTAGAGGTCGGGTAGCTGCGCGAGGGCGGAGAAGGAGGCGAGATAGGCGCCGGGGGTACCGCCCTGCAGCACCACGTTGAAGAAGTAGCCGCCGGCGATGCCGATCACGGAGACTAGGCCGTTGAGCAGGAGCGCCACGAGCACCATCGCCAGTACTCGCGGGACGACGAGCCGCTGGATGGGATTGATACCCAGCACCTCCATCGCGTCGATCTCCTCGCGGATCGTCCGCGATCCGAGGTCGGCGGTGACCGCGGAGCCTGCGGCACCGGCGATCAGCAGAGCTGTCACGATCGGACTGCCCTGCTGGATGACCGCCAGGACGCTCGCGGCGCCGGTGAACGATTCGGCGCCGAGCTGCTTGATCAGCGAGCCGGTCTGCAGCGACACGACGGCGCCGAACGGGATCGCGACGAGCGCCGTCGGAAGAATCGTGACACTGGCGATGAACCACGCCTGTTCGATGAATTCCCGGAACTGGAACGGTCGGCGGAAGGTGTTCCGCACGACGTCGACGAACAGTTCGACGATGTTGCCGGCCTGGGTGAGTGCGCCGTGAACCGGCCGCACGAGCGAGCTGCCCGCCCCCATCTACTCTCCTACTTCTCCAGCCTGCGGCTGTACTACTACTGACGTTGTACGACTGCTGCGGCTGTTGCTACTTCGGGGCCTGCTCGTATCCCTCTCCGGTGTAGGCGGGAATGATCTGGGTGTCGTCGTCGGCGTATCCCCGGGAGGTCCGGGGCGCGCCGGTGTGATCGAGCGATTCGAGGATGGCGCTCTGGGCGGCCGGGGGCAGAGTGTGCAGGATCGAGCGCACCCGCTCCTGCCGACGCGCCACCGCCTGCCGCTCCGGCATCCCCGGCGTGGCCTGCATCTGCGGCACGATCCCCTCGATATCGTCCACACCACCGGCATGATGACCGGCATCGACGAGCGCCTGCTCGTGCGCCATCGTCGCCTCGTCCTTCTCCTCCGACATCCCGATCGGACCGATCATCGTGCCGTTGAGGAACTGCTTGACCACCGGCTCGTCCGAGGTCAACAACACCTCACGCGGACCGAACATCACCAACTGCCGACGGAACAACATGCCGATGTTGTCCGGCACCGTACGCGCCAGATTGATGTTGTGCGACACGATCAGGATCGTCGCATCGATCTCCGCGTTGATATCGATCAACGTCTGCGAAATGTAGGTGGTGCGCACCGGATCGAGACCCGAATCCGGCTCGTCGACCAGGATGATCTCCGGATCGAGCACCAACGCACGGGCCAGGCCGGCGCGCTTGCGCATCCCCCCGGAGATCTCACCGGGCAGCTTGTCCTCGGCGCCGAGCAGACCGACGAGCTCGAGCTTGCTCATCACGATCTGCCGGATCTCCGATTCGGTCTTCTTGGTGTGCTCACGCAACGGGAAGGCGACATTGTCGTAGAGGTTCATCGACCCGAACAACGCCCCGTCCTGGAACAACACCCCGAACAGCTTGCGGATCTCGTAGAGCTCCTTGCTCGAGCACTGCAGGATATCGGTGCCGTCGATGACGATCGAGCCCTCCTCCGGGCGCAACAGACCGATCAACGACTTGAGGAACACCGACTTACCGGTACCCGACGGACCGAGCAGCGCACTGACCTCACCGGCCGGCAACGTCAACGTCACGTCCTGCCAGATACGTTGCGAGCCGAAGGACTTGGTCAGCCCCTCGACGGAAACCTCGACTCCCACGATTACCTCCGCTGTCCGATACCGTCGCCCCCGTGTGGGTTGGGTCACTCTATCGCATGGATAGTGGTACCTGTGACAAGCGATCCTACTCATGAGTAAGGACCTCGTACAAGGGGGCATACATATCTGGACTTATGCCGTGACCTGCATGAACACGATGTAAATATCGAATTCTGCCGATATCGGACATATCGCTCGGCATTCTTGTCCGAGAATGCGAAAGGGCCGTTCCCGCGAAAGTGAATTCGCGGAAACGGCCCTGTGCGGAACCGTCCCGGAGAGCGACGAACGCTCGACGGGGAAGTTCGGAAACCGTCTTACTTGACGGTGACCTTGGCGCCGGCCTCTTCGAGCTTGGCCTTGGCAGCGTCGGCAGCGTCCTTGGCGACCTTCTCGAGGATCGGCTTCGGAGCACCCTCGACGAGGTCCTTGGCTTCCTTCAAGCCCAGGCCGGAGACGATCTCGCGAACGACCTTGATGACCTGGATCTTCTTGTCGCCGGCACCCTCGAGGATGACGTCGAACTCGTCCTGCTCGGACTCGGCCTCGGCAGCAGCGGCCGGAGCACCGGCGGCAGCGACGGCAACCGGAGCAGCAGCGGTGACCTCGAAGGTCTCCTCGAATGCCTTAACGAACTCCGAGAGCTCGAGCAGGGTCAGTTCCTTGAACGCGTCGAGCAGCTCTTCGGTGGTGAGCTTCGCCATGGTGGCGGTCCTTCCTGATAAGTCCCATGTCGCTGATCCGCGACCGGATGGGATGGTGCGTGCCGGAGCACGCGTGGATGTATCTTTCGCGGTGATGCGGATTCGCAGTGATGCGGATCAGCGTCAGGCGGCTTCTTCGCCCGCCTTCTTCTCCTGCAGAGCGGCCGCGAGGCGGGCCACCTGAGAAGCGGGGGCGTTGAACAGGCCTGCGGCCTTTGCCAAGTTGCCCTTCATCGCGCCGGCGAGCTTGGCCAACAGCACCTCGCGGGACTCGAGGTCCGCGATCTGGTTGACCTGCTCCACGGACAGCGCAGCGCCGTCCATGTAGCCGCCCTTGATGACGAGAGCCTTGTTGTCCTTCGCGAAGTTCTTCAGAGCCTTCGCAGCGTCCACCGCTTCGCCCTTGACGAACGCGATGGCGGTCGGACCGACGAACAGGTCGTCGAGACCCTCGACGCCCGCCTCAGCGGCGGCACGCTTGACCAGGGTGTTCTTGGCGACGGAGTAGGTGGCACCCTCTCCGAGAGCGCGACGCAGCTCGGTCAGACTTCCCACCGACAGACCACGGTATTCCGTGATCACGGCAGCGGTGGAGGTCTTGAACTGCTCGGTGATCTCCGCAACTGCGGAAACCTTCTCGGGCTTTGCCATACTTCGCCTCCTCTCAGTAACAGTCGTTTTCCCGGTGTCCCGAGTGGGACGCCCCACCGGACGACCGCCGGGACCGGAAAACGACGAACGCCCCGGCGCAGGGCACACGGGGCGTGAAAGGAGGAGGAACTCGAATGCACCCGGAAGGCACATCACGGCTCACATCTCCCCTAACCTCGTCCTCCTGCGTGGGCCGCCGGACAACTCCGGACCTTCAACCGATCCGCACGCGGATTCGGTGACCAACGGTCTTGGGTAGAACATGATCGGGGTGAAGATCGGCGCACGCCGAACTACCCGACCACTGTAGCGGACGATATCCGCGAAATGCAAAACGGCCGGCACAGCGATGCTGTGCCGGCCGCTTCGAATGCACATCCACTGCGTGCAGTGCGAACTACTCCGCGATCTCGAGGAGGTTGCGGGTGCGCTGCGGATCCACCGGGATGCCCGGGCCGGTGGTCGTAGCGATCGTGACCTTCTTGATGTAGCGGCCCTTCGCGCTGGACGGCTTGGCGCGGAGCACCTCGTCCAGAGCAGCAGCGTAGTTCTCGACCAGCTTGGTCTCGTCGAACGAGGCCTTGCCGATCACGAAGTGCAGGTTGGCGTTCTTGTCGACGCGGAAGCTGATCTTGCCACCCTTGATGTCGGTGACGGCCTTCGCGACGTCCGGGGTGACCGTACCCGTCTTCGGGTTCGGCATCAGACCACGGGGACCGAGGACGCGGGCGATACGACCGACCTTCGCCATCTGGTCGGGGGTCGCGATCGCGGCATCGAAGTCCAGCCAGCCGCCCTGGATGCGCTCGATCAGATCCTCGGCGCCCACGACGTCGGCGCCTGCGGCCTCGGCCTCGGCAGCCTTCTCGCCCACCGCGAAGACGATGACGCGAGCGGTCTTACCCGTGCCGTGCGGCAGGTTGACCGTGCCGCGCACCATCTGGTCCGCCTTACGGGGATCCACACCGAGTCGCATGGCGACCTCGACGGTGGCGTCGTAGTTCTTCGAGGTGGTCTCCTTCGCGAGCTTCGCAGCTGCGAGGGGGCTGTACAGGTTGTCCGAGTCGATCTTCTCGGCCGCGGCGAGGTATGCCTTGCTGCGCTTTGCCATGTTCTTTCCTAACTTCTCACCGGCAGGTGAATGGTTCGGGCGTGGTAGCGGGCCTGGCCGGCCCTCCCACGAGTGCTACTGCAGGCGGGGACGGGTCCCCGGAACAGTGAGGGCTCAGCCCTCGACCGTGATGCCCATCGACCGAGCGGTGCCGGCGATGATCTTCGCGGCAGCCTCGATGTCGTTGGCGTTCAGGTCTTCCTGCTTGGTCTTGGCGATCTCGCGCACCTGATCCATGGTCACCTTGGCGACCTTGGTCTTGTGCGGCTCGCCGGAGCCCTTCTGCACGCCTGCAGCCTTGAGCAGGAGCTTCGCGGCCGGCGGGGTCTTCAGCTTGAAGTCGAACGAGCGGTCCTCGTAGACCGTGATCTCGACCGGCACGACGTTGCCACGCTGCGACTCGGTCGCCGCGTTGTACGCCTTGCAGAACTCCATGATGTTGACGCCGTGCTGACCCAACGCGGGGCCGACCGGCGGAGCCGGGTTGGCCTGGCCGGCCTGGATCTGGAGCTTGATGAGCCCGGCGATCTTCTTCTTCTTGGGGGGCATCTCTATTCCTAGTTTCTTGCTCGGTGTGGTTCTTGCGTACTGCTACTGCAAGCTTGTGCGCGCCGGATGCCGGCGCCGTCGGGTCCCGGGGACCGTCAGATCTTCGACACCTGGTTGAACGACAACTCCACGGGAGTCTCACGGCCGAAGATCGACACCAGGACCTTGAGCTTCTGCTGCTCGGCGTTGACCTCGCTGATGGAGGCGGGCAGCGTCGCGAACGGGCCGTCCATCACGGTGACGGACTCGCCGACCTCGAAGTCCACCTCGATGGCGGGCTTCGCAGCGGCGGCGGGAGCCTGCTCGCCTGCGGCCGGGGCACCGGCCGCCGGCTTCTTCTTCGCCTGCTGCGGGAGGAGGAACTTCACGACCTCCTTGATCGTCAGCGGCGACGGACGCGACGTGGCTCCGACGAAGCCGGTCACGCCGGGCGTGTTCCGGACGGCACCCCACGACTCGTCGTTGAGTTCCATCCGGACGAGGATGTAGCCGGGCAGGACCTTGCGGTTGACCTGCTTGCGCTGACCGTTCTTGATCTCGGTGACCTCTTCGGTCGGCACCTCGACCTGGAAGATGTAATCGGCGAGGTCGAGGTTCTGGACACGGGTCTCGAGGTTGGTCTTGACCTTGTTCTCGTAACCGGCGTAGGAGTGCACGACGTACCAGTCGCCGGGCTCACGCCGCAGCTGCTTCTCGAGGGCCTCGGCCGGATCGACCTCGTCCTCTTCGGCGGGCGCGTCAGCGGCGTCCTCCGCTGCGTCGGAGACATCGGCATCGGACTCGACATCGGTGCCGGACTCGACAGCAGCGTCGGACTCGGAGACCTCGGTGTCCGCATCCGCCGACTCGGCCGTCACGTCGTCAACCAAGGCCTCGTCCGAAACGTGCTCCTCGGCCGAAGCCTCGTACGAGTCGTTCTCGGGGGTGCTCACCGGGCACTTTCCTCTCGTCGATCACATTTTTCGTCTCGCGCGGACAGGCGCTAACCGAACAACCAGCTGACGCCCTGTACGAACGCCAGATCCAATCCGAAGATGAACGCCGTCATGACGGTCACGAACGCAAGGACCACGAGTGTGTAGGTGGTCAACTGCTTGCGGTTGGGCCAGATCACCTTGCGGAGCTCGGCGACGACCTCACGGAAGAAGCGCACGAGTCGCTTGAAGATGTTCTCGGACTTCGCGGCGGGACGATCGCTCACGGCCGTGGCCGAACGCGACGTCTTCTTCATGGACACCGCGCTCGTCGTGGAAGCCGAGGAACCGGCTGCACCACGACGGGTGGCCCGCTTGCCGGTCGGCCGAGCAGCCGCGGAGGAACCGTCGGGGGTCGCGCCGGTAGCCGTTCCAGCGTCGCCGGGGATGTTCCCTGCGGTGCCGCTGTGGCGCTGACCGCGCTCCTCGCTCACATCGTTCCTCTCGGTCGCTGGCAGTCCGGGGGCAGGGGCGACAGGACTTGAACCTGCAACCTGCGGTTTTGGAGACCGCTGCTCTGCCAATTGAGCTACGCCCCTCTGGTCGGACATCCACACTCGTACGAAGCGAGTGTCCGGAACCGACCCATCTGCGACCACATGACACGCGCGCTACCCCGTCGGGCCGTTACGGCCTTCGTAGAGCAGCGCGCTGCTATGCGATCCCAGAAGCCTAAGTGTACTGCATTGCCCCGGGACAAACCCAATCCGCTCGGCCGTCAGGCCAAACGGACCGTTGCCGTGGCCCGACCGAAGATCTTGCGACCGTCGGACTTCGCCACGATAGCGACCACTGCTGTCTTGCTCTCCGCGTCCACCGACTTGATCTTGCCGGTGAACTCGATCTCGGCGGCCTTGTCGGCCTCCACATATACCGGACTGGTGAACCGAACGTTGTATTCGGTCACCGCGCCGGGGTCTCCCAGCCACTCCGTGACGAAGCCGGCCGCGATGCCCATCGAGAGCATGCCGTGCCCGACGACGTCGCGCAAGCCGGCCAGTTCGGCCACCTTGTCGCTCCAGTGGATCGGGTTGGGATCACCCGACACACCTGCATAGTTGACCAGATTTCCGCGCGTGAGTGTGACGACCTTCGACGGAAGCTCGTCCCCTACCGCGACATCCGCGAAACTACGGAGTGTCACTGTGCATCACCACATCCTTGACCGCGTGCGCGATGTTGTCGTCGACCTCGCCACCGGAACGGGCGACGAGCGTCGTCCAGGACGTGAGCACGAGATTGTCGTACTGATCGGTGATCACGTTCTTGGTGGTGATGATGTCGCTGCCGGCAGCCTGACGGAAATCGTCGAGGTAGACGTCGCAGAACAGCCTGTCGCCGGCCTGGATCGGGCGGTGGTAGACCATCCGCTGGTCGGTCTGCATGATCTGGCTCAGGTCGTATCCGGTGACGACCTCTTCGAACAGCTTGCGCTGCGCGATCATGCCGACGATCGAGACGAAGGTCAGCGGCGCGATCACTCCGTCGTACCCCAGCCCGCGGGCTGCGTCGTCGTCGTGATGCGCCGGATGCGAATCGCGCACGGCACGGGCGTACTCGCGGATCTTCTCGCGACCCACCTCGTAGTAGTCGTCCACCCGGTAGTGGTGGCCGACCATGGACTTGGCGTGCGCGGCGGCATCGAACGGGATCCCGGCCTGTTCGGTCGCGTCCACCGATTCCTGGTTCTCGAGTACGTTCGTCATACGCAAAACCTCCGCAATTCCGACGACGCCAACTGGCACGGTCGGTATTGCGGAGACCTTACGCGTCGACGTCGTTCCGACCGGCTACTTGGACTCGCGGTGCGACTGGTGCGTACCGCAGTTCGGGCAGAACTTCTTCAGTTCGAGCCGGTCGGGGTCGTTGCGACGGTTCTTCTTGGTGATGTAGTTGCGGTGCTTGCACACCTCGCAGGCCAAGGTGATCTTCGGCCGAACGTCAGTAGAGGAGGCCACGGGATGCCTTCTTTCGCGTCAATCCGATCAGTATCGATCAGGGTGGATCAATGAACTTTTGGTAGCGGTGACCGGACTTGAACCGGCGACGCAACGATTATGAGTCGTTTGCTCTACCAACTGAGCTACACCGCCTCGGTGCCGAGTGTCGCTACGAAGGCGGCACCTCAATCCAGCGAGCCCCCTGACGGAATCGAACCGTCGACCTTTTCCTTACCATGGAAACGCTCTGCCGACTGAGCTAAGGGGGCGTGGCCTCCGGAGCATCTCTGCTCGCTGCGGCCTCCAAAAGATTACACACACTCGGTCCTGGTGCAAAATCCGCTGGTAGAGGCCCATAAACGCCGCTGCTCTCCGAGCTCTGCGCACCCGCACCCACCCGTGCCCACACGTACGCGCGCGGTGGGCCGGCGGTGGGTACCGGGCGCGGGACGGAACGGCACCGCGTGCCGAGCCGGCCAGAACCTCGGGAGAGTCCCGGGAGAGCAGGACCCACACTCCCGGACCACACTCCAGGGCCTGCGCTACAAGGACCTGCACTACAGAGAATCCGCACTACAGAGACCCCGGAATGCAGAACGGCCCCGGTTCTGAAGAACCGGGGCCGTTCCGGTGGCAGGTGTAGGATTCGAACCTACGTAGGCGTAAGCCGACGGATTTACAGTCCGCTCCCATTGGCCGCTCGGGCAACCTGCCGGGTGCGATCGGGACCGCGTCCTCGATGCGTTTGGAAGAATACAACGCATACCCCCCCGAAACGCAAACCGAGTGGTCACAGCCCCGCGCGACCCGATAGCGTCGGGTGGACAGAACCCTTACAGACCGACCCGGAAGTGGAGTGAGACGTGGCTGATTCGTCGTTCGATGTGGTGAGCAAGGTCGACCGCCAGGAAGTGGACAACGCGCTGAACCAGGCGGCGAAGGAGATCGCCAACCGCTTCGATTTCCGGAACACCGGGGCGCACATCGAGTGGTCGGGTGACGAGGCCATCACGATCTCGGCCGAGACCGAGGACCGCGCACTCGCCGCGCTGGAGGTCTTCAAGGAGAAGCTGATCCGCCGAGACCTCTCGCTGAAGTCCTTCGACGCCGGCGAGCCGACGCAGTCCGGCAAGGTCTACAAGATCACCGGAACCCTGGTGCAGGGCATCAGCCAGGAGAACGCCAAGAAGATCTCCAAGCTCATCCGTGACGAGGGCCCCAAGGGCGTCAAGGCGCAGATCCAGGGCGACGAGCTACGCGTGACCAGCAAGAAGCGCGACGACCTGCAGGCCGTCATCTCGCTGCTCAAGAACGCCGACCTCGACATCGCCCTGCAGTTCGTCAACTACCGCTAGTTCGTCAACTACCGCTGGTTCGTCGAGCACCGCTGGTTCGTCGACCTCTGCTGACGAACCCCTCCCCTACGACACCGCCCGCGACTTCCGTCGCGGGCGGTGTCGTCTGTGGGTGTCGTGTGCCGTCCGGTCAGCGGATCCCGGCCATGCGCTCGAGTCGTTCGATGCGGTCGGCCATCGGCGGATGCGTCGAGAACAGCCGGCTCATCCTGTCGCCCGCCCGGAACGGGTTGGCGATCATCAGGTGCGACTGGGCCGCGAGCTTCGGTTCGGGCGGCAGCGGCGCGGCCTGCGTGCCGAGAGCGAGCTTGCGCAGCGCCGACGCCAGGGCCAGCGGGTCGCCGGTGAGCTCGGCACCGGACTGGTCGGCCTGGTACTCGCGCGACCTCGACACGGCGAGCTTGACGACCGATGCCGCGATGGGGCCGAGCAGGGAAACCAGCAGCAGCGCCAGCGGATTCGCGCCACCCTCCCGGTTGCCGAATGCCGACGCGAAGAACGCGAAGTTCGCCAGACCCGAGATGACGGCGGCCATCGCGCCGGCGACCGACGAGATGAGGATGTCGCGGTTGTAGACGTGGGCGAGTTCGTGGCCGAGCACCGCGCGCAGTTCCCGTTCGTTCAGGATCTCCAGGATGCCCGTCGTGCAGCACACGGCGGCGTTGCGCGGGTTACGTCCCGTGGCGAACGCGTTGGGGGCGTTGGTGGGGCTGATGTAGAGCCGCGGCATGGGCTGGTGCGCCGCGGTCGCGAGTTCGCGCACGATCCGGTACATCGCCGGAGCCTGCACCTCGGTGACAGGCTGGGCGTGCATCGCCCGTAGGGCGAGCTTGTCGCTGTTGAAGTACGCGTAGCCGTTCATGCCGACGGCGAGCACGATCGATATCAGCAGGATCGTCGAGTTCTGGAACAACGCTCCGACGAACACGATCAGCGCGGACATTCCGATCAGCAGACCGGCCGTCTTGAGACGGTTCGAGTATCCGTGCACGTCGCACCCCTTCCGCACCACGATTCCCCACTCGTTCGTCCAACGAACGAGCGCACGGCGCGGTTCCCGCCCCGAAACGGGGCGGGACCACACGACGGTCCGTCAGCCCACGCGGGCGACGGTGAAGTCCACGAGGCGACGCAACGCCTCGTTCGCCGGGCCCTGAGGCAGGGCGTCGAGTTCGGCGTGGGCGCGGGCGGCATAGGTCGCGAGGGTCGCCTTCGCCGCATCCATCCCCGGCGAGCGGACGAGCAGCTCGAGTGCCTCCGCGACGTGCGCTTCGTCCTCGATGGGACCGACGAGCAGTTCGCGCAGGCGATCGGCCTCCGGCCCGGTCTCCTGCAGCGCGTAGAGCACCGGCAGGGTGTACACGCCCTCGCGGAGATCGGTTCCGGGGGTCTTGCCCGACTCCGTGGTGTCGGACGCGATGTCGATGATGTCGTCGACGATCTGGAAGGCGGTGCCGACGGCGTCGCCGAGTCGTTCGAGACGCTCGACGTGTTCCGGATCGGCGCCCGAGAACGTACCGCCGAAGCGACCGCTGGCGGCGATCAGCGAACCGGTCTTCTCCCAGATCACCCGCAGGTAGTGCTCGACCGGGTCGTCGTTGCTGCGCACACCGATGGTCTCGCGCATCTGACCGGTGACCAGCTCGGCGAACGTCTCCGCGATGATCTGCACGGCCGACGGACCGAGGGTCGACACCAGTCGCGAGGCGTGCGCGAACAGGTAGTCGCCGGCGAGGATCGCGACGCTGTTGCCCCAGCGCACGTTGGCGCTCGGAGCTCCGCGACGCATCGTCGCCTCGTCCATCACGTCGTCGTGGTAGAGCGTCGCGAGGTGCACGAGCTCGACGACGGTCGCCGCCGTCACCACGGCGGGATCGGTGGGCTTCGGCCCGAGCTGCGCGGTGAGGATCGTGAACAGCGGCCGGAACCGCTTGCCACCCGCCTTCGCCAGGTGCAGTGCGGCCTCCGTCAGGAAGTCCTCACCGTCGGACAATTCCTCGACCAGGAGTTTCTCGACGCTCGCGAGGCCGTCCCCGACTGTCGCGGCGAGGACCGGATCGCCGAGTTCCACACCGGCCACGACGGTGCTCGGCGCCGCATCGGCCGAACCGGCGGTCCGAGCCGCCCCCTCAGTGCTCACGATGACGTACCCATCCTGTTCTGTCGCCTCGACTTCACCGTAGTGAACCTAGCCGTTCGTTCCCCGATCCACCTCGTCGAGGCGGCCGATCGCGGCCTGAGAAGATGGAGCGGTGGTGGCCGAACACTCCGCGCGAGATCCGCGGCAATCCCAGTCCTGCGTTCCCGACAGTACCGATGTTCTCGTCGTCGGTGCCGGTCCAGCCGGTTCCGCCGCCGCTGCGTGGGCTGCCCGCGCCGGTCGCGAGGTGCTGCTCGTCGATGCCGCGACCTTCCCTCGCGACAAGACCTGTGGTGACGGACTGACCCCGCGCGCCGTCGCCGAACTCGACGAACTCGGTCTCGGCGACTGGCTGCGCACCCGCACCGTCAACCGCGGTCTGCGTCTCGAGGGCTTCGGTGGCCGCTTCGAACTCCCCTGGCCCGACTCGTCGTTCCCCGTCGTGGGCAGTGCCGTGCCGCGCACCGAACTCGACGCCCGGATCCGGCAGGTCGCGCTCGACTCGGGTGCCCGCGCCGTGGACGGGACGAAGGCCGTCGACGTCGAACGCGACGGCGACCGGGTCTCGGCCGTGATCTTCCGCACCGCCGACGGACCGCGGACCGTCCGGTGCCGCATGTTGATCGTCGCCGACGGGGTGCGCTCTCCCCTCGGCAAGGTGCTCGGACGTCGCTGGCACCGCGACACCACCTACGGCGTGGCCGCGCGGGCCTACGCCACCTCCCCGCGCAGCGACGATCCGTGGATCACCTCGCACCTCGAACTGCGCGACGACGCGGGCGCCGTCCAGCCGGGTTACGGCTGGGTGTTCCCGCTCGGCACCGGCGAGGTGAACCTGGGGGTGGGCACCCTCGCGACCGCCTCGCGACCCGCGAACGGATCGCTGCGACCGCTCATCGACCTGTACGCGCGGCAGCGCCGCAGCGAATGGGAGCTCGGTGAGGTGACGCGGGTGGCGTCGGCGCTGCTGCCCATGGGCGGTGCCGTGTCGGGGGTCGCGGGCAGGAACTGGGCGTTGATCGGCGACGCCGCGGCGTGCGTCAATCCGCTCAATGGCGAGGGCATCGACTACGGACTCGAGGGCGGGCGGCTGGTCGCCGGGTTGCTCGACTCCGACGACCTCACCGAACTGTGGCCGGCGACGCTGCGCTCCCACTACGGCCGGGCGTTCTCCACCGCGCGTCGCCTCGCGAACCTGCTCACGATCCCGAAGTTCCTGCCGGCGACGGGTCCGATCGCGATGCGGTCGCGGACGATGATGTCGGTCGCGGTGCGGGTGATGGGCAATCTCGTCACCGACGAGGACGCCGACTTCGTGGCCCGGGTGTGGCGGACGAGCGGTCATTTCTCGATGCGCTGGGATCGGCAGCCGCTCTTCGCCTGAGCCGCTACATGTGCCGCGCGGCTACTTGCGTACCGCGCTGCACCGATGCGCGCGGCTACGTGCGTACCGCGCGGTGCAGGGCGGTGATGCCCCCGGTGAGATTGCGCCACTTCACGTCGCTCCAGCCCGCGGCCTCGATGCGCCGGGCGAGCTGTTCCTGATCGGGCCAGGCCCGGATCGATTCGGCGAGGTAGACGTAGGCGTCGGGATTGCTGCTGACCGCCCGCGCGACCCGCGGCAGCGTCCGCATCAGGTACTCCATGTAGACGGTGCGCAGCGGTTCGCGCACGGGCGTGGAGAACTCGCACACCACGAGGCGTCCACCCGGCTTGACCACGCGGGCGATCTCGCGCAGTCCCTCGTCCGGGTCGGCGACGTTGCGCAGGCCGAAGGAGATGGTCGCGGCGTCGAAGACGGCGTCGGCGAACGGCAGTCGCATCGCGTCGCCCGCGACCATCGGGACGTTGCGGAACTCACCGGCGTGCAGCATGCCCGTGGAGAAGTCGGTGGCGACGACCCATGCGCCGGACCGTCCGAGTTCGACGGTGGAGACCCCGGTGCCAGCGGCCAGGTCGAGCACGCGCTCGCCGGGCTTCAGGTCGAGGGCGGCACGGGTCGCGCGACGCCACCCGCGGTCCTGCCCGAACGACAGGACGGTGTTGGTCAGGTCGTAGCGTGCAGCGACCCCGTCGAACATGGACGCGACCTCACGCGGGTCCTTGTCGAGCGACGCGCGTGATCCGTGAGTTGTTGCCACGGCCGAAACGTTACCCGCTCCCCTGCGCCGTCCCGGCCGTCGTGCCGTCCCGGGAGCGACGTCGCGACGGACGTTGCGTTCGTCACACCCGAAGTTGCCGACCCTTCTCGTCGGAGGGGGCTGCGGCAGCCGCGTTCCTCTTCCGCCTGAGCCAGATCGACACGGGCATGGCGATCAGCCATGTGACGACAATCACCGATCCGGTGGGGATCAGTGCGACGCGAGCGTCCCGTCCGGTCACGCGAACGAGATCGGGATCACTCCGGGCGTATTCGACGGCGATCCGCTGCCCGGTGGTCAGCCCTGTCGGATACAGAACACCCAGCTCGGGATTGTGTGTCACGCCGTCGGGAGTGACGAAACTCACCGCGGACCGGAGGGATCCGGCCGAGAGCACCTCGGCGACGGCCGTACCCGTGTCGGAGCGGATGGTGAGGTCGTTGCGGAGGGCGCCGAGGAACAGGACGACCGCGAGGGCGGAGATCGCCGCCGCGACGATGAGAACCGCGCGCCGCGCACGCTCGGGTCCGCTCACAGCTGCGCCCGCACCGCCGCGTGCAGTTCGCGCAACCCGGCCCGGTCTGTGGTGACCTCGACCACACGGATGCCTGCGGGCGGCACCGTGTCGTCCGCGAGCGCCAGCGCGAGGCCCTGCAGATCCACCCGCTCGTGCGGGACGCGGTAGGCCGCGCACAGTGCCGCCAGGTCCATGCCGTGCGGCGTGCCGAAGACACGCTCGAAGACACCTGCGTACTGCGGGTCGCCCTGTTCGAGCAGTTCGAAGATTCCGCCGCCGTCGTCGTTCGCGACGACGATGGTGAGGTTCTGCGGACGCGGCTCCGACGGTCCGATGAGCAGGCCCGACGCGTCGTGCAGGAAGGTCAGGTCGCCGAGCAGCGCGACGGTCCGTCCCTGCTCGTAGGCGAGTGCGGCACCGACGGCGGTGGAGACCGTGCCGTCGATCCCGGCGACACCGCGGTTGGACAGCACCTTCACGTCCGGCTTCGGGTAGCTCACGAGCGCCGCGTCGCGCACCGGGTTCGACGCCCCGAGCAGCAGCTGGTCGCCGGGCTTCAGTGAATCCGTCACCACCGCGGCGACGTGCAGTCCGGTGGCCTTCGGATGCCCGTCGAGCTGGGCGCGCACGGCCTTGTCGGTGTGCGCCGACAGCTGGCGGCATCGTTCGAGCCACGCCTCGTCGGGTGCTCCCGACACCACGGCGCGGGTGCCGGTCGCGATGACGTTGCCCGAGACGTCGGGCCAGCGCGGGCCGGTGGTCAGCGCGTAGACGGTGACGGCGGGGTCGGCGAGCAGGTTCGACACCGGCCGATGCAGCGTGGGCCGGCCGGTGATGATCGCCTGGCGCGGCTTCAGGTGCGGCAGCGCCATCGGATGCACCGGGATGCCGTGCAGCGGTGCGGTGGGTTCGGCGACGGTCGGCAGCCCGGAGAGCTCGGGGCGGTGGGCGGAACCGTGACCGGAGACGACGATCGTGTCGGGGGTCAGGTCGATCTCGAGCGGGACGTCGAGGGTGGCGTTCACTGTGGTGGTCCAGGCCTTGCCGTCGGGACGCCCCTCGGGCACCGGTCCCTTCGCGTCGAGCTCGGGCACGAGCGGTTCGCGCAGCGGGATGTCGAAGTGGACCGGGCCGGCGTTGCCGGAGCGGGTTCCGCGGGCGGCGGCGAGCACTCGGGAGACCGCCGAACGCCACTGGCTGTTCTGTTCGGTGCCTTCGGCGAGTCCGAGGCTGATGGTCGCGCGTACCTGGGTGCCGAACATTCCGAGCTGTTCGACGGTCTGGTTCGCGCCGGATCCGAGCAGTTCGTAGGGGCGATTGGCGCTGAGCACGACCAACGGGACGCGGGCGTAGTTCGCCTCGAGCACGGCCGGCGCGAGGTTGGCCACGGCGGTCCCGGAGGTCATGACGACCGGGACGGGGCGACCCGAGGCGAGGGCCAGGCCGATCGCGAGGAATCCGGCGGTGCGCTCGTCGATACGCATGTGCAGGCGCAGACGTCCTGCGTTGTCGGCGGCCTGGAGCGCGAAGGCGAGCGGCGCGTTGCGCGAGCCCGGGCACAGCACGACGTCCCGAACACCGCCCCGGGCGAGTTCGTCGACGACAGCGGTGGCCTGGGCAGTGGACGGATTCACGGAGTCCAGGGTAATTGCGCCGGAAGTGTGGCCGGGTCCAGGTGCGGTCAGAATGGAGGCCGTGCGCACAGTCTTCGATCCTGCCGAGTCGAGTCCCGGCCGCTTCTACCGCCTTCTCACCGCGACAATCGTGCCGAGACCGATCGCGTGGGTGTCGACCGAGGCCGAGGACGGTGTGTTCAATCTCGCTCCGTACAGCTTCTTCACAGTGGCGAGTACGGCCCCGCCGGTCGTGCAATTCACGTCCGTGGGCCGCAAGGACAGCCTGCGGAACATCGAGCTGACGGGCGAGTTCGTGATCAACATCGCGACCGTGCCGTTGATGGAGAAGGTCAACGCCTCGTCGGCGGCGTTCCCGCACGACATCGACGAGTTCACGGAGGTGGGTCTGCACGCCGAGCCGAGCGAGCGGGTGCGGCCCCCGCGGGTCGCGGAGGCACCCGCCTCGATCGAGTGCCGGCTGCATCGAGTGATCGAGATCGGCGACTCGTTCGTCGTGATGGGCGACGTCCTCGCGGTGACGGTCGACCCCGAGGTGCTGGCGGAGGACGGTGCCCCGGATTTCGCGGCGCTCGGCGCGGTGAGCCGGTTGGGGCGGACGGAATGGGGCCTGACGCCCGCGGTGCGGAGACTGGAGCGGCCCGGCACTCCCGGGTGAGAACACAGGTTAGGCTCCGCTGAACGATCGTCGGGATGCTGCACGTCGTCAGTGGTGGCATCCGAGCAACCTCGGAGGGCCGCATGGCGAAGAGCACCGGAACCGCACGGCGCAATCCCTATCTCAAGCCCGGGTCGCGGCGGATGGTGCGCGCGCAGGTACTCGCCGCCGAACGCATCAGCCCGACCTTCGTGCGCATCACCGTGAGCGGTGACGATGTCGACTCCATCGCACCGATGGGCTTCGACCATTGGTTCCGCATGTTCTTCCCCACTCCGGGGCAGCAGGAACTCACCCTCCCCGGGGCGACGGACGATCGTTGGTGGCCCGAATACCAGGAGCTACCCGAGGAGCGGCGGCCCGTGCTGCGGAACTACACGTTCCGCCGCGTGCGACCTGCGGGAACCGGGCTGTTCGGCCCGACCTCCGAGATCGAGATCGATTTCGCGTCGCACGGCGATCTGGGCCCGGCCTCGGCATGGGCGGAGCGGGCACAGCCCGGCGACGAGATCGGCATCCTCGACGAGGGCATCAGCAACCTCCCTCTCGACGAGGCGCGGTCGTGGCTGCTCGTCGGTGACGAGAGCGCCGTGCCCGCCGTGGCCGGCATCCTCGACTCGATCCTCGCCCTCGATCCGCTCGCGTCCGTCGAGGTCTTCGTCGAGGTTCCGCACCCCGACGACCTCACCGCCCAGAACCTGCCGACGGGAAAGAACGTGCGGGTTCATCCGGTGATCAGGACCGATGCCGAGGCGGTACCGGGCAGTCTCGTCGCCGACGCCGTGCGGGAGGCGACCCCGTCGTCGGATTCCGCCCACGCGTTCGTCGCGGGCGAGTCATCGCTCGCGACCGGTGTGCGCCGTCATCTCGTGCGCGAGTGCGGCTGGGACCGCTCGGCGGTGACCTTCATCGGATATTGGAAGTACGGCGAGCCCGTCTACTGACGGTCCGAATCTTCCCCGGAACGACGAACGTCGCGGTACCGACCGGCGAACCGGTTCGGGACCGCGACGTCCGGATGTCGCTGGTGTCGGCTCAGCCGGCGTGCTTCTGGATGAGATCACCCAGGCGCGGCAGGGCCTCGACGACGTGCTTCTTGGCCGAGGGGCGCAGCGAGTCGTAGACCTTCTTGACACCGGACTTCGACGTGCCGGCGATGCGCTCGTCGGTCACCCCGAGAAGAGCGTCGGCGACGACCTCGCCGCGGGCGACCAGGAAGTCCGCGAACGAACCGTTGCCTGCGTACTCCACCCAGAACGGCTGGAGCTTCTCGACGAATTCGGGCAGCAGACCTTCGACGGCACCCGGCACGATGCCCGGGCCGACCTTCTTCACTGCTGCGTAGCCACCCTTGAGGGCGAGACCGGACGCACCCTTCTTGTCCGACACCTCAGCATCGATCAGGGCTTCGACGTCTGCCTTGACCGCCGGGAACTTGTCGGCGCCGAGGAGGGCATCGCCCAGAGCTGCAACCACTTTCACTGCCTCCGTAGATGTGACACTTGTGACCGTTGGGACGCGGGGAACGATATACGACGATTCCGTGCCGTCACAGTCCGCGTCCGGCGAGGTCGTCACAGTCCGCGTCCGGCGAGCACCGTACGGCACCGACGCACCCGTTCGCACCACCACTCGACTCGATCGGGATCGGCCCGCAGCGCATCGAGCCGCTCGGGTTCGGGCTCGACCGCGACGACGTCGAGCGCTCCGTCGGACATGTGCAGAGCCGGCGCGACGTCGGCTTCGAAGAAGCCACCCGTGCCCAGCCCGCAGGCGTACGGGAGGTCGGGCAGGGCAGCGGCCGCCGCGAGACCGGTGGCGATTCCCACCGCCGAGTCGAGAGCGCTCGAGACGACCACCTCGACGCCGTGTCCGGCGAGTTCGTCGGCGAGCGCGACGAGGCGTCGGACCCCGCCGAGCGGCGCGACCTTCACGATGGCGACATCCGCTCCCCCGGCCCGCACGACCCGCAGGGGATCCTCGGCGCGGCGGATGCTCTCGTCCGCCGCGATGCGCACCCCGGGCAGTCGCCGGCGCACCTCGACGAGTTCGGGGACGGTCGCGCACGGCTGCTCGGCGTATTCGAGCGGACCGTCGGCGGTGAGTGCCGTGAGCGCACGGACAGCCTCGTCCACGCTCCAGCCGCCGTTCGCGTCGATCCGGACGTTGGGCACGTGCTCGCGCACGGCCCGGACACGAGCGACATCCTGCGCGAGATCCTGGCCCGGCTCGGCGACCTTCACCTTCGCGGTGCGCGCGCCGGGGAACCGGGCGAGCACCTCGGGGACGCGCTCCGGGCCGATGGCGGGCACGGTCGCGTTGACAGCGATCCGGGAGCGGCGCGGAGCCGGATGGCCCTGCCAGGCGGATTCGATCGCCGACTGCAACCAGTGCGCCGCCTCGTCGTCACCGTATTCGGGGAACGGCCCGAACTCGCCCCACCCGGCGGGTCCGCGCAGCAGCAGCACCTCGCGTTCGGTGATGCCGCGGAACCGGACGCGCATGGGCATCGAGACGACGACCGCCCCGTCGAGCAGCTCGTCCGCGGACGGGAGGGGTAGGGAGGTCACGGCTGGCCCGGCAGCAACTGGACCATCAGCGCCTCGCAGTCGGCGAGGAGGTTGCCGTCGACATCGCGCAGTTCGGCCTTGCAGAAGGCCTTGCGACCGTCCACGCGGTCGACCCAGCCGTCGACGACGAGTTCGGTCTCGATCGGGGTGATCCTGCGGTAGTTGACGTGGAGATAGGCGGTGCGGGCGATCGGCCGGCCGTTGGCGTGGATGACCATGCCGAACAGGTCGTCGAACAGCAGCGGCAACGTGCCGCCGTGCGCGGCCCCGTTGCCTCCGAGGTGGTAGCGGCGGAAGACGCCGCGTTCACGGACACCGTCCGGTCCGTACTTCTCGATCGTCCACGGCAGCAGCAGCGCACTGCCGCGTCCGGGCAGGTCCACGTTGAAGCCGGCGGGCGAGCGGCCCTCGGGCACGGCGTGCTCGGCGAGCAGATCGACCAGGGCCTCGGTCTGCTCGATCGCGCGGTCGACGACCTCGTCCGGTGGGTTCGTGGAGACCATCAGATCCTGCAGACGCCGGAAGGTCTCGACGAAGCGTCCGTAGTTCGGCCCCGCCTTCACCGGTTCGTAGACCGGGAATCCACCGTGGTGTTCGTAGTCGTCGCGGGGATCGGTCTGCTCGCTCATGGTTGTGCACGTTATCGGGCGGCGGCGCACGTCGTCGCGATGCCCGGCCCTTTATGGTGACGAGGTGACCTTCGATCCAGAATTGTGGCGCCCGGTACCCGGGTTCGAGAACCTCACCGACATCACCTATCACCGACACGTCACGCAGGGCACGGTCCGCGTCGCGTTCGACCGTCCCGAGGTGCGCAACGCCTTCCGTCCGCACACCGTCGACGAGCTCTACCGCGTGCTCGACCACGCGCGGACCACCTCCGACGTCGGCGTCGTGCTGCTCACGGGCAACGGCCCGAGCCCGAAGGACGGCGGATGGGCGTTCTGCTCCGGCGGCGACCAGCGGATCCGGGGCCGCAGCGGCTACCAGTACGCGAGCGGCGAGACGGCCGACACCGTCGACAAGGCCCGCGCCGGCCGACTGCACATCCTCGAGGTCCAGCGGCTGATCCGGTTCATGCCGAAGGTCGTCATCGCTCTGGTCAACGGCTGGGCCGCCGGTGGCGGGCACAGCCTGCACGTCACGTGCGACCTGACGCTCGCCTCCCGCGAGCACGCCCGCTTCAAGCAGACCGACGCCGACGTGGGCAGCTTCGACGGTGGCTACGGCAGCGCCTACCTCGCCAAGATGGTCGGCCAGAAGTTCGCGCGGGAGATCTTCTTCCTCGGCGACACCTACACGGCCGAGGAGATGCACCACATGGGTGCGGTCAACAAGGTCGTCGACCACGACGAGCTCGAGAACGTCGCGCTGGAGTGGGCGCAGAAGATCAACGGCAAGTCGCCGCAGGCGCAGCGCATGCTCAAGTACGCCTTCAATCTGCAGGACGACGGACTCGTCGGCCAGCAGTTGTTCGCGGGCGAGGCCACGCGCCTGGCCTACATGACCGACGAAGCGATCGAGGGTCGCGACGCCTTCCTGGAGAAGCGCGATCCCGACTGGTCGCCGTACCCCCACTACTACTGATCCTGACGCGACGAACCGGGCTTCGCCCCTGCTACAGCAGGTGCAAGGCCCGGTTCGCCGCGTAAGGAGGGGTCGTCGGACGGAAGGTCAGACGCAGTCGCGGCAGAAGGCCTGCTCGCCGTCGCCCGTCGCGCGACGGCTGTGGTGCTGGACGAGGAAGCAGCCCATGCAGGTGAACTCGTCCGACTGCTTCGGCAGGACCTGGACCGAGAGCTCCTCCGCCGACAGTGCCGAGAGGTCGGCGCCGGGCAGGTCGAGGGTCTCGAGGATCTCGCCCTCGTCGGTGTCGGCGGCCGCGGTGGGCTTGATGTCCAGCTCGTCCAGGGCAGTGCCACCGCCGCCCAGGATGTCGGTGGTGCGGGGAGCGTCGTAGTCGGTCGCCATGGCAGTTCTCCTCACTCGTTGTCGGCGGTGCCGCGCAGTCGCGGGTTACGGCTGCGTCGGACCCGCTGTGGCAGGCCGGCGCTGTCATGGGCACCGTTGCCGTCAGTAATGTCCCACCCGAAGCTTCGTCAAACACATATGTCCAGTTACGTTCGAACTGTGTGCTCTCGGGCACACTGTGGGACATGACCGATCGCCAGAGTCCGCGAACCGCCCACACCCGCCCGGAAGGCGTCTCCGACGCCACCGTGAAAGCGACCGGCAAACTGTCCGAGGCCCTCGAGACCGTCGAGCAGGCGCGGGGCCATCTCTATGCCTTCCACCAGCTGATGGGCCGCGCCGATCTGCTCACCGGCGACGCCGAGGAGTTGTTCCGCGAGGCCGGGCACGACGAGATCGCCGAGCGTCTCGGCACCGAGATCATCGGACGCAACATCGCCGAGGGCCGCTGGACCTTCCAGCTCGTCGAGGAGTTCGACGACGGCTACTGGTCGGACTTCCGCACCTTCGAGAAGGAGGTGCGTGACGAACTCGTGCAGGGCCGGCGCCATCTGTTCGAAGCTGAGATGAAGGAATCGCGGCGCACACACGGCCGCCGCCATCACGAGGCCCGCCCGGCCGAGGAGCAGTGACGGTGGAGATCCTCAGCAGCCGCACCATCCTCCGGCCGCGCGATCAGGAGGCCGCTCTCGAGTTCTACGGCTCGACGCTGGGACTGGCGATCGCCCGCGAGTATCCCGGCGGAACCGTCTTCTTCGCGGGGCAGTCGCTCATCGAGATCGCCGCCCACGGCCGGTCCGACGACAGCGACGAGGTGTTCCACGGCGCCCTGTGGCTCCAGGTGCGCGACGTCTACGACGCCGAGGCCGAGCTGGCACTGAAGGGTGTACGCATCGTCCGGGGTGCGAAGCAGGAGCCGTGGGGACTGCACGAGCTGTGGATCGCCGATCCCGACGGGATTCCGATCGTCCTGGTGCAGATCCCCGAGGACCATCCGTTGCGCCGCGACCTCCGCTGACGAACGGAGGTACCCGGGCACGGCCGGAGGCAGTCGCGCGGCGCCGGTGATCTTGCACACAAGCCGCGCGGTCTGCTCTGCACTCCGCTCATGGTCGGAGTCCGAAAGAACCGGTCGGGCGTGACGGCGAGACGCAGAATTCACACCCCCGTCGCTGTACATTCACGTGCCCGCTACCCCACAATCGACAGACGTGACCGCAGAGTTCGTCGTGCTCCTGGTGGTGGTCGTCACTGCCCTCGCATTCGATTTCACCAACGGCTTCCACGACACCGGCAATGCCATGGCGACATCCATCGCCACCGGCGCCCTCAAACCCAAAACCGCGGTCACTTTGTCCGCGACCCTCAACCTCGTCGGCGCCTTCCTGTCCGTGGAAGTCGCCGCGACCGTCGCGAAGGGTGTCGTCGACCTCGACACCGTCGGCGGTACCGATCTGTTGCTCATCGTCTTCGCCGGTCTGGTCGGAGCGATCCTCTGGAACATCTCGACCTGGCTGTTCGGCCTGCCGTCCAGCTCGTCGCACGCCCTGTTCGGCGGTCTCGTCGGCGCTGCACTGGCGTCGATCGGTGTCCAGGGCGTGGTGTGGGACGGAGTGCTGGGCAAGGTCCTGATCCCCGCCGTGCTCGCGCCCGTCATCGCGGCGCTGGTGTCCACGGTGGGCATCTGGTCGATGCACCGCCTGACCCGCTCCGTCTCCAACGAACACCGCGACCGCGGCTTCCGGCTGGGACAGATCGGCACGGCGTCCCTGATGTCCCTCGCGCACGGCACCAACGACGCGCAGAAGACGATGGGTGTGATCTTCCTGGCCCTCGTCGCCCACGGCACCATCACCGCCGACACGGAGATGCCGTTCTGGGTGAAGGTCGCCTGCGCCGTCGCGATCGCCCTCGGCACCTATCTCGGTGGCTGGCGCATCATCCGCACGCTGGGCAAGGGTCTCGTCGAGATCGCCCCGCCGCAGGGCCTGGCCGCCGAGTCGTCGTCGGCCGCCATCATCCTCACCTCGAGCCATTTCGGTCTGCCGCTGTCGACCACGCACGTCGCCACGGGCTCGATCCTCGGTACGGGTCTGGGCACCAAGGGCGCGGAGGTGCGCTGGTCGGTGGCGCGACGGATGGTCGTCGCGTGGGTCATCACCCTGCCGTGCGCCGCGGTCGTCGGAGCGATCTGCTGGGGGCTCGCCCAGCTCATCGGCGGCATGCCCGGCGTGCTCGTCGTGTTCGCGATCCTGTGCGCCCTGGCCGTGTTCATGTGGCTGCGCTCGCGCCGGCAGCCCGTCGACGCCTCCAACGTCACCGCCGACTGGGACGACAAGCTCGCCCCGGCGCCGGGTGCCTCCGAAACGGTCACCGGGGAAGGACGCTCGTGAACCTGCTGACGCACACCCTCGACTCCCTGTGGCAGGTCGTTCTCGTGGGCCTGCTGCTCGGCGCCGGCCTGCCCTCCCTGTTCGCGCTGGGGGTCCGCGCGCTCGACACCGGTCGTGGCAGCGACGGCACACCGAATCCGGCGGCCCGGACCGCCGCGGTGCTGTGCTTCGCCGTGGTGGCCTGCGCGATCCTGGCGGGCATCCTCCTGCTGGCGTCCGATTTCCTCGCCGGAACATTCGGCATCGACATCTTCTGATCGGAGTGACGGGTGGCCCTCCCGCCGTTTCTCGCTTCCATCGTCGAGTGGCTCCGCGCCGGTTACCCCGAAGGGGTGCCGGAACAGGACTACGTACCCCTGTTCGCACTGCTCGCGCGGCGCCTGTCCGACGAGGAGGTCGCCCAGGTCGCCGACACCTTGGTCGAGGACGGTGACCTCTCGATCAACCGCATCGACATCGCGGTCCTGATCAGCAAGATCACCAACAACATGCCGTCGCCCGACGACGTGGACCGGGTCCGCCGCCAACTCGAAGCGGGCGGATGGGACACGACACAATACGATCTGTGACCACACTCGAGCTCCTGCCCGTCCCGGCCGGGTCCGCCGTCCGATCCGTGCTGCCCGCCCTGCAGCACATGCTCGACGGTGACGGACCGGCGTTGCTCCCCGTCCCTGCCGGGGACGAGCGGGAGACGCTCCGCCTCACCGATGCGCTGAGCCCCGGTGAACCCGTCGCGGACGGGGTGGGACTGGTGGTCGCGACCTCCGGCACGACCGGGACCCCGAAGGGCGCCCTGCTCTCCGCGCAGGCGCTGCGTGCGAGCGGCGACGCCACCCACGCCCGGCTGGGTGGGACGGGCTCGTGGCTCCTGGTCCTGCCCGCCCATCACATCGCCGGCATGCAGGTGCTGCTGCGCGGCCTGCTCTCCGGAACCGAACCCGTCGTCGTCGACGTGTCCGCCGGTTTCGATCCCGCGGATCTGCCGGCGGCGGTGGACGCCATGCCGGGTCCTCGCCGGTACAGCTCGATGGTTCCCACCCAGCTGATCAAGGCCCTCGATCATCCCGACGCCACCGCGGCGCTCGCCCGCCTCGACGCGATCCTGCTCGGTGGGGCCGCGACTCCCGTGCCGGTCCTCGAACGCGCCCGCGCGGCTGGCATCACGGTCGTCCGCACCTACGGCATGAGCGAGACCTGCGGCGGCTGCGTCTACGACGGCGTGCCGCTCGACGGGGTGCACGTGCGCGTCGACGGCGACTCGCGGGTGTGGCTCGGCGGCGCCACGCTCGCCTCGGGCTACCGGAACCTGCCCGATCATCCCGCCTTCGCCGAACCCGGCTGGTTCCGCACCGACGATGCAGGCACGCTCGACGACGGGGTCCTGCGCATCCTGGGACGGCTCGACGAGGCCATCTCCACCGGCGGGCTCACCGTGGTCCCCCAGGTGGTCGAGGCCGTGCTCGTCGAGCACCCGGCCGTCCGGGAGGTCGCGGTGGTGGGTCTGCCCGACCCCCGGCTCGGGCAGCGCGTCGCGGCCGTCGTCGTTCCCATCCCCGGCACGACGCCGACGCTCGCCGAGCTCCGGGACCACGTCGAGGCCACGCTCGATCCCACTGCTGCGCCGCGTGAGCTGCAGGTCGTCGACGCACTGCCGCTGCGTGGGCCGGGCAAGGTGGATCGCCGAGCCCTCGTCTCGCGCTTCTCCTGACGGGGTGCGCACGACGCGGCAGGTGGGCCCGGGTGCGAAGATCGATCCATGGCAACGGCTGGTCAATGGCTCGAAGGCGCTCGTCCGCGCACCCTCCCCAATGCGATAGCACCCGTCCTGGCAGGCACGGGCGCTGCGGCGTGGCTCGGTGAGGCCGTGTGGTGGAAGGCGCTGCTGGCACTGGTCGTCGCGCTCGGACTGATCATCGGCGTGAACTTCGCCAACGACTACTCCGACGGCATCCGCGGCACCGACGACGAGCGGGTCGGGCCGATGCGGCTGGTGGGCTCGGGCGCGGCGAGCCCGGGTGCTGTCAAGCGCGCGGCGTTCGTGTGCTTCGGCATCGCGGCCGTCGCGGGACTCGCTCTCGCCGTCACGACCGCCTGGTGGCTCGTGCTCGTCGGCGCGGTCTGCATCGCCGGGGCTTGGTACTACACCGGCGGGAAGAACCCGTACGGCTACAGCGGCTTCGGGGAGATCGGCGTCTTCGTCTTCTTCGGGCTCGTCGCGGTGCTCGGCACGCAGTTCGTGCAGGCCGGTCGCGTCGACTGGGTGGGTCTGGCGTGCGCGGTCGCCGTCGGCTCGATCTCGACGGCCGTGCTGGTGACGAACAACCTCCGCGACATCGCGACCGATGCGGAGACCGGTAAGCGGACCCTGGCGGTCAAGCTGGGTGATCCGAGGACCCGCACGCTCCACCTGGTGCTGATCGTGGTGCCCTTCGTGATGTCGCTGGTGCTGGTCGCGGCGACGCCGTGGGCGCTCGCAGGCTTCCTCGCCGCGCCGTTCGCGGTCCGCGCGCACAAGCCGGTGCGGGCCGGCGCCCTCGGTCTCGCGCTGATCCCGGCGTTGAGCGATTCGGGTGTCGCGATGCTCGTGTGGGCGGTGGCCACCGCGCCCGCGCTGGCCTTCGGCTGACCAGGACGCGGGCACGGCGGAATCTGCCGCGGACGGGCGGGATCAGTCGCGGTCCGGGACGACCAGTCCGAGGACGAAGTTGACGATCGCGATGATCACGCCGCCCCACAGTGCCGCCCAGAAGCCGTCGATCGTGAGGCCGTACTCGGTGAAGCCGCTCAGCCACGCGGTGAGCATGAGCATCAGCGCGTTGACGACGAGTAGGAACAGCCCGAGGGTGAGGATCACCAGCGGCAGCGACAGCAGCTTCACCAGCGGCTTCACGAGTGCGTTGACGACGGTGAAGATGGCGGCCAGGACGACGAGCGTGATGACCGCGCGGGTCGTGTCGGAGGTGCCCGCGGGATCGGTGAAGTCGATCCCGTCGACCAGCTCGACCGCGAGCCACAGACCGACCGCGTTGATGATCAACCGCAGTATCAGAGAAATCATGGTGCCACTGTGGCACACGAAACCCGGTCTCGTAACGGGCAAATCGGACACATCCGAGGACGCCCCTCCCCCTCAGGGGCCTCTCAGCGACGGACGGTAGCGTCGGCCGGCGTGCGTTCACGTCTTCTCCCCCTGCTTCTCGCTGTGACCGGACTGCTCCTCGTGGGCACGGGTTCGGTCTTCGCCTGGCTCGACCGCCCCGAGACGCCGGTCGCGACCGTCGTGGAAGAGCCGAGTCCCTCGGCGGACGGCGTCGACGAGGCGCGGAGCAACCTGCAGCGGGCCGGACTGCCGCTGTCGGTGCTCGACGGCGGGGTCGGGCAGCTGACGGAGGGCAGCACCCAGCTCGACGACGGTGCCCGTCAACTCTCCGACGGCCTCCGGCAGGCTCGCGACGGTGGCGAGCAGCTCGCCGACGGCCTCGGGCAGCTCGACGGCGGTGTCGACATGCTCGGCGACGGCGCCCGCCAGGTGAGCGGTGGCGTCGACGAGGTGGTCGACCGGCTCTCCGGTTTCGGGGAGATGCAGGGCGACGTCACGGCGCGCCTCACGGCCGTCGCCGACACGCTCGGTGCGTCCGCGGACCCGGTCTCGCAGGGTGCGGCCGGCCAGTTGCGCGGACTCGTCGAGACCCTCGACACGCAGGGCCTCGGGCCGGACACCCTCGACCAGCTCGGGCAGTTGCGCGACGGCGCACGGCAGCTCGCCTACGAACTCACCGATCCGAACGCGCAGTTCGTCGCGGGCATGGCGCAGGCCGCCGACGGCTCGCGTCAGCTCCGCGACGGCCTCGTCCTCCTCGACGACGGGGGCCGGGCCCTGACGGACGGCACCGGACAGCTCGTCGACGGCGTCGGGCCGGTGGCCGATGTCGTCGGTGGGATCGCCGACAACGTCCGGTCGGCCACCGAAGCGCTGCCGCGCACCGCGCCGGACGCTCCGGACACGCAGGCCGCGGAAGCCGTGGCCGCGTCGGATCGTCAGTGGTGGCCGTTCGCGACGATCGCGGTCGGCACGCTGCTGCTCGTCGCGGCGACTGTCGTCCCGCTCGTCGCCGGGCGTCCGCTCGCCGTCGCTCCCGCACAGCCCACCCGGTAACCGCCCGAAGGATCAGGCGGCGGCGTCGAGGTGGCCGTTCAGTCGCTGACGGAGCTGCGCGCGCGGCACGTGCGCTTCCACGAGGGCGACGGTCGCCGGATCGTCGCTGCGCAGCAGTCCGAGCAGGATGTGCTCGGGACGGATGACACGTTCGCGGCGTGCGATCGCCTCTCGCAGCGCGAGTTCGAGCGACTTCTTCGCCGCCCGGTCGAACGGGATGTGACCGAGTCGGTTCGCGCCGCCCCGCCGATCGGCGCTCTTCCCGTCGAGCACCCCCTTGCCGAAGGCGGCTTCGAGACGGCTCCGGACCTCGTCGAGATCGATGCCGATCGCTTCGAGTGCCGCGGCGTCCTCCTCACCGAGTGGGGCGTCGGTGGTCCGGGCGGCCCGGTCGGAGCGGAGCCCGTCGACCGTGAGACCTTCTTCCGCGAGCAGGACCCGCAGCGGTTCCTCCGCGGCGACGGCGACACCGATGAGCAGGTGTGGCGCCTCGATCCGGGGATCGTGCACCCGGATCGCTTCCTGTTGTGCTGCGACGACGACGGATCTGGCACTGTCGGCGAATCGTTCGAACATGTCGATCACCTGCGCTTCCGGTTGTGCTTCTGATGGACCGCCTGCCGGCTGACGCCGAGTTCGTCGGCGATGGCCTGCCAGGACCAACCTCGATCCCGGGCATTCGCGACCTGGACCTCCTCGAGCCGTTCCAGCAGCCGGCGCAGGGCACGCACGGCGCGCAGGCCCACTGCGGGATCGGAGCTCGCGGCGGCAGCGGCGAGGGTGGTGGCTTCACTCATGGTGTCAATATAGGTTGACAACTCCAGCGCGTCAACGAAGATTGACAAGAAGCGGGATCCGCGCAGGTGGACGATCTACCGAGGCCACCGACCGGTGGTCGCGAACTTCTCCAGCATCGCGAGCGGTGCGGCGAGATCCATTCCCTCGGCAACGACCCATTCGTCGGAGAAATAGGTGTCGGCGTAGCGCTCGCCGCCGTCGCACAGCAGCGTCACGACGCTGCCCTCACGGCCCTCCGCGAGCATCTCGGCGATCAGACCGAAGGCTCCCCAGAGGTTCGTGCCGGTCGAGCCGCCCACCCGGCGTCCGAGCGCGGCACTCGCGTGCCGCATGGCGGCGATGGACGCCGCGTCGGGCACCCGCACCATCCGGTCGACGACCTCGGGCACGAAGGACGGTTCGACGCGCGGACGCCCGATCCCCTCGATGCGCGAGGGCATGCCGGTGGTGTAGTCGGCCGAACCCGTCTCGAACCCACCGAAGAACGCCGAGTTCTCGGGGTCGACGACCGCCAGCCGCGTCCGGTGACGGCGATAGCGGATGTAGCGGCCGAGAGTCGCGCTCGTGCCGCCGGTCCCAGCGCCGACGACGATCCACTCCGGCACGGGATGACGCTCGAGACGCATCTGCGAGTAGATGCTCTCGGCGATGTTGTTGTTGCCTCGCCAGTCGGTGACCCGCTCGGCGTTCGTGAACTGGTCCATGAAGCAGCCGCCGAGCTCGTCGGCGAGCCGCTGCGCCTCGGTGTAGATCTCCGGCGGGCGGTCGATGTAGTGGCACCGGCCGCCCTGGGCCTCGATGAGCGCGACCTTCGCCGGTGAGGTGCGGCGCGGTACGACGGCCACGAAGTCGAGGCCGAGGAGTCGCGCGAAGTACGCCTCGCTGACCGCGGTGGACCCGGACGACGCCTCGATGATCGGGGTCCCTTCACGGATCCAGCCGTTGCACAGGGCGTAGAGGAACAGCGAGCGCGCGAGGCGGTGCTTGAGGCTGCCGGTGATGTGCGTCGACTCGTCCTTGAGGTACAGGTCGATGCGCCAGTCCGCCGGGAGCGGGTAGCGGAGCAGGTGGGTGTCGGCGCTGCGCTGAGCGTCGGCCTCGATGAGCCGGACCGCGTTGTCGACCCAGTCCCGGGGTGCGCTGCGGTCGACGACCGCGCCGGTCGCCGTCACCGCCCGTTCTCGCCGCGCATGCGCTTCTCGAGGTCGGCGCGTTCTGTACGCCGGCGCTCGTCGACCGCGGCGATGCTCTCGTTGACGCGACGCCGCAGCGAGGCGAAGAGCACGAGCGAGACGGGCAGGGCGATGAGCACGGCGAACAGGGCCGCGACGAGGAGGGGGATTTCCACCCCGAATGCCCGCGGAACGTAGAGAATGAGCAGTGTGAGCACGACGACGAGGGCGAGCCGTGCCACGGAGTACAACGCGACGTCCCGGATCAGGGACCCGGTCCCCGCTCGACGGCCTGCGGCCGTGGCGCCCTCGCCGTGAGGGTGTGGAGTGCGCTGGGAGGGGGTATCCGAGGGTTCGTTCCGGCGTTCGTCGTTCACCACTCCAGGTTAACCGGCCGTCCGGACGACGAGTTCCGCGACGATTTCCGGAAGTCGGACATCCGTCCGTTTTGTCTATTACTTCCGCTTTACCAACCGTAGACCGTTCGAGCAACCAGGGGTATCGGTGCCACCATGGGCTTGGACATCCCGATCGAACAACTCGATCGCGTCGAACAACACGATCACGACAACCGGGAGGACATTCGCAATGAGCGCACCCACTTTCAACGGCGCGAAGGAATCCCTGCTGACCCCGGGCCAGGTGGCAGCACTGTTCCATGTGGATCCCAAGACCGTCACCCGGTGGGCCCACGCCGGCCGATTGGGCTCGCTGCGGACCCCCGGTGGCCATCGCCGCTTCCGTGAGTCCGAGGTCCTGGCGCTGCTCCGCTCCCTGACGACCGAAGCGACGCGCTGATCCGAGACAGCAGAATCCGCACCTCCGGCGTGCACCTGCCGGACCCCGGCCGACCACCCGCGGAACCCACGTGCCGGACCGGGTTCCGCCCACCTAGAATGTGGACGAACCGGTCTGCGGTCGCCGCGGCCCGGAGGTGCACGGCGAGGGCACGTCCTCGTCCGGCACCGCCACGGTCAGGAGGTGCAACGTGCTCTATCTGTTGGCACTCATCGGTGCGGTGACACTCGCAGTCCTGCTGTGGAAGGCGTACGGTCCCACATCTCGTCCGCCGACCCGCGTGATGGGTCCGGACGACGATCCCGACTTCCTGTGGAAGGTCGATCGCGAGGTGCACCGCCGCCGCAGTGGCGACGGCACCGGCGAGTCCGATCAGGAACGGGGCGACTGACCGTTCACCGTGTGCGGTGAGCCTGTCACCGCGCGGCGAACCCGTCGGCGATATCCGCGGCGAGTCTGAGCAGGGCGCGCCGCGTACCCGACTGCAACCGGTCCAGATCGATCTCCGCCCCCTCTTCGAGGTGGGGGTCGAAGGGTAGGACGTGGACCGCGCGGCACCGCTGTTCGAAGTGCCGCACCACGAGGTCGAGATCGACCTTGCCCGACCTCGGCCGCACCGCGTTGACGACGGCCACCGACCGCTCGACGAGTTCGCGATAGCCGTGCGCGTCGAGCCAGTCGAGGGTGGCCGACGCGCTGCGGGCGCCGTCCACCGAACCGGAACTGATGACGACCAGTGTGTCGGCGTTCTCGAGGATCGCGCTCATAGCCGAGTGCATGAGCCCGGTCCCGCAATCCGTGAGCACGATGCTGTAGAACCGCTCGAGCAGACCCAGCGTCCGCTCGTAGTCGTCGGCGCTGAAGGCCTCCGAGACCGCCGGATCGGTGTCCGAGGCGAGCACCTCGAGACGATGCGTGTTCTGCGAGGTGTAGGCGCGCACGTCCGCGTACGTCTCGAGCAGTTCCTGATCACGCAGCAGCATGCGCACCGTGGCCGGCGTCTGTTCGGCCACCTTCTGACTCAACGTCCCGCGGTCCGGATTGGCGTCGACCGCGACGATCCGATCGCCACGCAGCTCCGCGAAGGTCGAGCCGAGCGTGACCGTGGTGGTCGTCTTGCCCACCCCGCCCTTGAGACTCAGCAGGGCGATCCGATGGCAGCCGTGCAGCGGTACACGCACCCGCTCGGCCGATTCCTCCTTGCGCTGCTGCCGGGGGCTCTCCCCCACATGGACGCGACCACCGGTCGCCCGGTAGACCACCCGCCGCCAGCCCTTCCGCGGCGGCGCGGCGACCGGGCGTACCAATAGCGACGAGTCCAGCGCCGTCGCGTCCAATGCGTGTCCGCCGAGCCCCGACGAACCGTTGCCGGCCCCATCCACCGCGTTCTCCCCCCGTCGACTGTCACGGACGACGGCGCGACGATAGCAGCCTCAGTTGAGCCCGGCGTACGAGTGCAGGCCCGAGACGACCATGTTGATGATGAACAGGTTGAACAGCATCGCGACGAAACCGGCGACGTTGATCCAGGCCGCGCGGGTGTTGCGCCAACCGGAGGTCGCACGGGCGTGCAGGTAGGCGGCGTAGACGACCCACGTGATGAACGAGACCGTCTCCTTCGGGTCCCAGCCCCAGAAGCGTCCCCAGGCCGCCTCGGCCCAGATGGCACCGAGGATGATGCCGGCACCGAACAGCGGGAAACCGATGATCGTGGTGCGGTAGGCGAGACGGTCGAGGGTCTGGGCGTCGGGCAGACGCTCGGCGAGCGCCGCGAACACACCGCTGCGCTCCTCACCCTTCGGGAAACGGATGCGCAGAAGGAACAGCAGGCTCGCGACACCCGAGACGAGGAAGATGCCGCTGCCGACGCTGATGATCGTCACGTGGATCGGCAGCCAGAACGAGCGCAGCGCGGGAACCACCGGAGCGGCGTCGGCGTAGAGCACGGTCGCCGCGAGGAACATGAGGATCAGGACGGGAACCAGCAGGTACACCCACATGGTCCGGTAGGCCGGCTTGCGCAGGACGATCAGGCCGAAGATCACGGCGGCGGTGCACGCCATCGCGACGAACTCGTACATGTTGCCGAGCGGGAAGCGCTCGGTGGCCAGGCCGCGGAGCACGATCGAGGCGACCTGCAGTCCGGCGACCACGACGACCAGCGCGCGGCCCATGTTGCCGAGACGCTGCGACAGGGCGCGCTTCGGCGCCTCCTCGACGCGACCCGGGCCGGCGGTGCGTTCGACGGTGTCGGAGGCCGGTCGCCGGCCTGCCGCGACGAGTTCGCGTTCCCGCTCGGCCACGACGTCGGCGCGGTGGGTCGCGTATTCGGCGACGAGCAATACCAGCGCCAGCACGAGCACCGCGAACGCCGATTCGAAGGCCCAGTCGCTGTACCGCGCCAGGGTGTCGTTCTGTGTCATCAGTTCTTCTTCTCCTGTGCCGCCGGGGCGGAGGGTGCATCGTCACCGAGGAGTCGCTCGACCAGTCGGTCGAACTCGTCTCCCCATCCGGCCTGATCGGTCCGTGCGAGACCACCGAGTTCTACTACGGTTCGTCGTTCACCGTCGTTCACTGTACCGCTCGGGTACGCGCGCGCCCACACTCTGCGTCGTTTGACCAGCAGCGACACGAGCAGACCGGCCATCATCGCGATCGCCGCGACGAGCACCCACTGCTGCGCCGGGTCGTGCGAGACCTGCAGGTTGACGAAGTCGGTGGCCTTGTCGAACCGAACCTCGGTGCCGTCGGCGAGTGTCACGCTCTCCCCCGGACGCAGGTTCACGCGGTCCTGCTTCACGAGGCGGCCCTGGTTGATCAGTTCCTTGTTGAGCGAGAACAGCGACTGCGGGCTGCCGGTGTCGAGACCGGAGTCGCCCTTGTAGACGTCGATCGCGACGGCGGGGTCCATCATCGCCGGGAAGATCGACGTGAGCAGCGTGCCGTGGAAGGACGCCGTCGGCGCGAACAGTCCCTCGAGCGCGATCTGATTCTTCCGGCGCTCGTCGGCGTCGGGGTACATGCCGCCGGGCGGGTCGAAACGCATGGCGCCGCTGCTGAGGAAGGTCGTCGCGTCGTCGGGCGCCCACTGCATCGTCTCGGTGCGGGTCTCGCCGTTCGGCCAGGTGACGGTGAAGGTCGGGGCGTAACCGTGACCCTGCAGGTACACGCGGTCGCTGCCGACCCGCAGCGGATGGTTGACCTTCAGCTGCGCGTCGCGCCAGGTGTTCGTGACGAGGTCGTCGCCGTACTGGTACTCGATGTCGGAGGTGAACATCTCGGCCTGGCCGTTGTCGAGATAGTCGGCGGCGAAGGTGTTCACCCGCACGCACATGGGGTTCAGGCCGGTGCCGTCGAGCGTGCTGCCGGCGCGGAACGAGTCGAAGGAGGCGGGCGAGGTGGTGCAGAACTCCTCGCCGTTCGCGACGAGGATGCGCTGCCCCTCGTAGCCGAAGAGCTTGCCGGCGGCGACGGCGACGAGCAGCCCGACGAGGGAGATGTGGAAGACCAGGTTGCCGGCCTCGCGCAGATAGCCCTTCTCGGCGGACAGGGTCATCTCGCCGTCACGTCCGCGGGCACCGCCCTCGCGGCGCACGACCTTCCAGCCGCGCAGTTCTGCCTGGATCCGGTCGAGGGCGTCGGCGGGGTTGTCGGCCACGGTCGTCTGCGTGTGGTGCGGTAGGCGCTGCAGGTTGCGCGGCGCGGCGACCGGCGGGGTGCGCAGGGCGTGGAAGTGCTCGACGCACCGCGGCAGGATGCAGCCGACCAGCGAGACGAACAGCAGCACGTAGACGGCGGTGAACCAGAAGCTGCCGAAGACGTCGAACAGCTCGAACCGGTCCATGATCGGTCCGAGCGTCGGGCGGGCCGCGATGTACTCGTCGACCTTCTGGGTGTTGAGGCTGCGCTGCGGCAGGAGTGCGCCCGGGATCGCGGCGAGCGCGAGCAGGAACAGCAGGACCAGCGCGGTCCGCATCGACGTCAGGCCGCGCCAGGTGTTCCGCACGAAGGCCGTGGCACGTCCGAGCGCGCCCTGTCGCGGCGGAGGCGACGGTTGCGGTGCGGGGGTCGGGGTGTGTGTCGCGGTCATACGGGCAGAGTCACTTCCGAGATGAACGAGTCACGGACCCAGGACACGAACAGGTCCCACGCGCCGGTGACGAGAGCGATGCCGACGGCCATGAGCATCAGGCCGCCGACGATTTGCACGGTCCGCGCGTGGGTGCGCAGCCAGCCCACCCCGCGCAGCGCCCGCGCCGAGCCGAGCGCGAGCACGACGAACGGCAACCCGAGGCCGAGGCAGTAGGCGACGATCAGCGTCACCCCGCGTGCCGCGGTGGTGCCCTCGGTGCCCGCCGCCAGCGAGATGACGCCGGCGAGGGTGGGGCCGAGGCACGGGGTCCACCCGAGCGCGAAGACCGCGCCGAGCAGCGGGGCGCCCGCGAGGTTCGAGATCCGCCGGGGCGCCGGGCGCGTGTCGCGCTGCAGGGCCGGGATGAGGCCGATGAAGACCAGGCCCATCACGATGGTGACGACACCGCCCACACGCATGAGCAGTTCGCGGTTGACGGCCAGCGCGGAGATCGCCCCGAACACCGAGGCGGTCGCGAGGACGAACACCACGGTGAATCCGAGGACGAACAGCCCGGCGGCACCCGCCACCCGGAGGCGGCCGTCGCTGCGGACGGTCGTGGTGCGGGCACCGGCCTGCTCGGCGGTGACGGCGGGAGCCTCGGCTCCCACCACCCCGGCGAGATAGGACAGATAGCCGGGAACGAGCGGCACGACGCACGGCGACGCGAAGGAGACGAGACCGGCGAGCAGGCACGCGCCCATCGCCAGCAGCAGCGGACCCGACAGGGCCGCGTTCTGGAAGGTCTCCCCGACACCCGACGCAAGGATCACTGTTACTGCTCCGAATCCGGTTCCGCCGCGACCCGCTCGACGACCGGTTGCAGGTCCTCGGTGAGCAGTTCGGTCAGGTAGACCGCGGCCACGCGGTGCTCGCGGTCGAGGACGACCGTCGTCGGCACGACCGAGGTCGGGTAGTTCCGTCCGAGGGCGAGCAGCGAACGCATCGGCGGGTCGTAGATCGACGGGTAGCCGATCTGCTGGTCGGTGACGAAGTCCTGGGCCTTGTCGCGCTGGTTGTCGCGGACGTTGATGCCGAGGAACTGCACGCCGAGATCCTTGGTGGCCTCGTAGACCTCCTCGAGATCGTCGGCCTCGCTGCGGCAGGGCGCGCACCACTGGCCCCACACATTGAGCACGACGACCTGGCCCTCGTAGTCGTCGAGAGAGATGGTCTCCCCCTCGTTCATGAGGTCCTCGCCGGTGAGCTCACCGAGGGTGCCGCGTTCGGCCGGGGGATCGTAGAAGATGCGGGTCTGCCCGCCGGGCGAGACGAAGTCGAACGTTCCCCCGGTGGCGACGGCGTCGTCCCCGGTGGCGCAGGAGGTGAGCAGGACGGCACCGCAGATCGCGGCGACCGTCGCCCGGAACACCTTTCTCATGCGCCGTGGACGTTCGGGTCGGAGGCGCCGGCCGGCTCGGAGTAGACCAGGTCGACGAGGGTGTCGCCCTCGTAGACCAGGGAGGTCAGCGAGGCGAGGCTGCACTGGCGGCGACGCGGGTCGTGCCACAGGCGCTCGCCCTCGAGGAAGCGGCGCAGCGTCCACACCGGGAGCTGGTGGCTCACGCACACCGCTTCGCGTCCCGCCGCAGCCACGCGGGCCGCGTTGACGGCGGCGAGCATGCGGTGGGCGATCTGCAGGTAGGGCTCGCCCCAGGAGGGAGTGAACGGATCGCGCAGCTTCCACCAGTGGCGCGGCTTGCTGAGCGCGCCGTCGCCGACCGAGACCTTCAGGCCCTCGAAGTCGTTGGCCGCCTCGATGAGGTTCTCGTCGGTGCGGATCTGCAGGCCGTGCTTCTCCGCGATCGGGGTGGCGGTCTGCTGGGCCCGTTCGAGCGGGGACGCGACCACGTGCGCGATGTCGTGGTCGGCGAGCGACGCCGCGACCGCTCGTGCCTGGGCCTCGCCGGTCACCGACAGCCGGAAGCCGGGCAGGCGGCCGTAGAGGATTCCGGAGGGGTTGTGGACCTCTCCGTGGCGGAGCACGTGCACGATCGTGCGGGTCTCGGACGGGGCGGCGTCGGTCACGTCGATGTTCCTCGAGGGGTGTGGGAGGGGCGGGTTCGTGTGAGCAGGCAGGAGAGCGGCGCTACGGCGCGGTCGCCGCGGCGGCCGCGCGAGCGGCATGCGGCAGCGCGTCGGCGATCCGCGAGAACGCGTCGTCGTCGAGTGCGGACGAGACGAACCATGTCTCGAAAGCGCTGGGGGGCGCGTAGACGCCGCGCTCGAGCAGCGCGTGGAAGAAGGCCGGGAAGCGCCAGGTCTGCGCAGCCTTGGCCTGCTCGTAGTTCGTCACCGGCTCGTCGGTGAAGAAGACGCTCAACAGCGTGCCGGCGTTCTGGACGTGGTGCGGCACCCCTTCGGCGGCGAGCGCCTCTTCGAGCAGACGACCGAGAGTCTCGGCGTTGCGGTCCAGGGCGGCGTAGACCTCGGCGTCGGCGGCACGCAGGCTCGCGAGGCCGGCGGCGACGGCGACGGGATTACCGGACAGGGTGCCGGCCTGGTAGACCGGCCCGCTCGGAGCGAGATGGGCCATGACGTCGGCGCGACCACCGAAGGCCGCGGCGGGCAGACCACCGCTCATGACCTTGCCGAAGGTCATCAGGTCGCCGGAGACGCCGTCGATGCCGTGCCAGCCGGTCGGGCTCGCGCGGAAGCCGGTCATCACCTCGTCCATGATCAGCAGCACACCGTGCTCACGGGTGAGCTCGCGCAGGCCCTCGTTGAAGCCGGGCACCGGCGGGACGGTGCCCATGTTGCCGGCGGCGGCCTCGGTGATGACCGCGGCGATCTCACCGGGGTTCGCTTCGAAGGCGGCACGCACGGCGGCGAGGTCGTTGTAGGGGACGACGACGGTGTCGCCCGCCTGGGCGCCCGTGACGCCGGGCGAGGTGGGCAGACCGAAGGTGGCGAGGCCGGAACCGGCGTCGGCGAGCAGCGCATCGACGTGACCGTGATAACAGCCCGCAAACTTCACGATCTTCGACCGACCGGTGAATCCGCGCGCGAGACGGACAGCGCTCATCGTCGCCTCGGTGCCGGAGTTGACGAGCCGGACCTGCTCGACGGGCGCGATGCGGGCGACGATCTCCTCGGCGAGTTCGACCTCACCCTCGGTGGGGGCACCGAACGACAGACCCGCCACGGCGGTGGATCGGACGGCCTCGACGACCGCCGGATGCGCGTGCCCGAGAATCATCGGACCCCAGGAACACACCAGGTCGACGTAGGTTTTTCCGTCGACGTCGGTGAGCAGCGGACCCGATCCCGATGCGAAGAAGGGAGGATTGCCGCCGACCGATCCGAACGCGCGGACCGGAGAGTTGACGCCCCCCGGTGTCACCTTCGATGCCCGGTGGAAGAGTGCAGCGGATCGAGTGTCGTGGGTGGACGAAGCATCGGGGGTCGCAGTCACGACTTCCAGTGTCCGTAGTTTCGCGGGATTTGCCAAAAACAGCGGTCCTCAAACCTCATGTGTTTTTTCTCCCTTACCAGGAAAAAGGGACACCGTGAGTGACGTGTCGCACCTATCGTCTGAGGCATGCCGACGACAGCCGAACACCTGCGCATCGCACTCGACGGTGCGTGGCACGAAGCCCGCGAACGCGCCCGCAAGGATCTCGCGCACGAGAAGTTCGCGCCGCACTACACCCCCGAGACCGACAAGGCCCGCGCCATCACGCTCGAGCAGATGCGCATCCTCGCCGAGCACGGCTACGCCGCGGCAGGTTTCTCCGTCGAGTCCGGCGGCACGGGCGACGCGGGCGGTGCGGTCGCATCCATCGAGATGCTCGCGATGTCCGACCTGTCGCTGATGGTCAAGGCCGGCGTGCAGTGGGGACTGTTCGGCGGTGCCGTCGAGAACCTCGGCACCGAGCGGCACCACGAGAAATACGTCAAGCGGCTCATCGATCTCGACGTGCTCGGTTGCTTCGCGATGACCGAGACGGGGCACGGCAGCGACGTGCAGTCGCTCGAGACCACGGCGACCTACGATCCGGACACCCAGGAGTTCGTGATCCACTCCCCCACCCCGTCGTCCCGCAAGGACTACATCGGTGGCGCGGCGCAGCACGCCCGGTTCGCGTCGGTCTTCGCGCAGCTCGTCACGCAGGGTGAGACCCACGGCGTGCACTGTTTCGTCGTCCCGATCCGCGACGAGGACGGCAACGACCTGCCGGGCGTGACGACCTCCGACTGCGGTTACAAGGGCGGCCTGCCGGGTGTCGACAACGGCCGCATCGTCTTCGACCAGGTCCGCATCCCCCGGGAGAACCTGCTCAACAAGTACGCCGACGTCGAACCGGACGGCACCTACGTCTCGGACATCGACAACCCGAGCCGGCGGTTCTTCACGATGCTCGGCACGCTCGTCCGCGGTCGCATCACCGTCGGCGGCTCGGCGGGTGCGGCGGCGCGGGTCGCGCTGAGCATCGCCACCCGCTACGCCGAGAAGCGCCGCCAGTTCGACGCCCCCGGACGCGACGGTGAGGTGCCGATCATGGACTATCTCGTCCACCAGCGTCGCCTGCTCCCGCTGATCGCCCGCTCGTACGCGCTCGGCTTCGCCCAGAACGAGCTGCTCACGACGATGCACCGGCTGCAGTCGACGTCGCTGCAGGAACTCGACGCGCAGGAACAGCGCGAACTCGAGGGTCGCGCGGCGGGCCTCAAGGTCGCCAACACCTGGCACGCGTCGCGGGCGATCCAGGAGTGCCGCGAGGCGTGCGGTGGTGCCGGTTACATGGCCGAGAACCGGCTGACGGCGCTGCGCGCGGACGTCGACGTGTTCACCACCTTCGAGGGCGACAACCACGTCCTGACCCAGCTGGTCGCGAAGGAACTGCTCACCGCCTACGCCGACGAGGTGCAGGGCATGAGCCCGGTGGAGTGGATGCGCTTCGCCGCGACCACCATCTCCGACATCGTCAAGAAGCGCACCGCGGCGCAGCAGATCATCCAGACGATCGTCGACACCCGCCAGGACAACGAGGAGGACGGCAGCCTCTTCAACCGCGGCACCCAGGTAACGATGTTCGAGGACCGCGAGCAGTACCTGCTGTCCACCGCGGCCCGGCGCCTGCAGGCCGCGATGAAGCGCGAGGACAACCCGTTCGACGCCTTCAACTTCGTGCAGGACCACGTGCTGCACGCCGCCCGCGCCCACATCGACCGCGTCGTGCTCGAGGCGTTCGTCGCCGCGATCGAGGACTGCAAGGACGAGACCGCCGGCGACCTGCTGTCTGAGCTGTGCGATCTCTACGCGCTGACGATCATCGACGAGGACAAGGCGTGGTTCATGGAGCACCGCCTGCTGTCGGTCGAACGTGCCAAGGCCGTCACGCGCGGGATCAACGAGCGGTGCCGCAGCCTGCGTCCGCACGCGCTGACGCTCGTGGACGGGCTGGGTGTGCCCGACTACCTGCTCGGCTCGGCCATGCTCGACCGTGAGGGAGCGGTCGTCCCGCCTCAGGAAGTCGCGGTCTGACCCGGGTCGCCGACGAGCTCACCGAGCCGTGCTCGCAGCTCGTCGGCGTCCTTCGCCCACGCCCGCACGAACGTCCCTCCGGTGAGCCGTAGTCCGACGGGCTTGCGGCCGCGCGGCACGTCGGCCAGTTCGCCGAGGCTCCGGGCGGTCTCCCAGCGTTCCGGATCGCGCCGGTCCTCCGGTGGCGGCGGCAGCACCGCCTCGATCTCGGCGACCGGTAGTTCCTCGGTGCCCTGCCGAAGGGTCGTGGAGGTGAGCTCGACACTGACGTGCCGACGGGCCGCCACGACCATCACGTAGGAGAAACCGGCGAGCACGATCGCGATGATCGGCAGTGCCGCCCAGTGCACGACGGGACCGGTGAGCAGTTCGACGACCAGGGCCACGACGCAGAACAGCGGACCGATGGCGACCGTGCGCCATCGCGCCCCGGGTTCGTGGAACAGCGGCCCGGTCGCGTCGGTGCCCATCGGGTCGGGGGTCGTCGGGTCGGTCAAGCGGCGAACGCGCCGGGGATCACCAGCAGCACGGTGGTCACCAGGCCGAGGAGGGCGATGAGAGCGATCAACACCAGTTCGCGACGGCGCCCATAGGGCCGCGGTTCCACCTGCATGACGTCCTTTTCGCTCGACGGAAAGGGCCGTGCGGCCCACATGGTGAGCCCACCGTACTCTTCCGTCGCGCCCGACGAAACCGAGTGGTACGTCTATTCTTCCGGCAGTCGCAGGAAGAACCGGTTGGCATCCCGCCGGTGCATCAGCACGATCGCTCCGACGGTCGCGACGGCTTGCAGAATGCCCACCACACCGAGTATCCAGCCCGCGCCGCCCTCCCCGACGCCCACACCGAAGACGGTGGGCAGGGTCGACAGCGACATGAACACCCCGAGCAGGGTGAGCAGCATCCGGGCCCAGTTCTTGGCCTTCAACAGCTGCCTGACCACCAGATACAGCAGTCCGACGATCACCAGGCCGATGCCGGCGGTCAGCGCGACCAGCACCGGAACCGCCGATTCGAGCTGCTCCGTCGTGACCCCCTCGACGGCCTGATCGGTGGCCATCGTCGTCATCAGATCGAGCAGTTCGTCGCGTCGACCGAGCAGATCGGCGAGACTTGCCGCCAAACTCACTACGGCGAGAGCGAGTACCCCGCACCACAATTGGTAGGCCGTCGTGACGTCTCCGGGAACGGGACGATTCGCCGCGGGACCGGGCCCGACAGGAGGTGCGGGGAAGCTCATGACAGGCGACCCGCGACCTCGGCGGCCCAGTAGGTGAGGACGACGTCCGCGCCGGCCCGCCGGATGCCGACCAGCGATTCGAGGATCGCCGCGTCGCGATCGATCCAGCCCTTCTGCGCCGCCGCGGTGATCATCGAGTACTCCCCCGAGATCTGGTAGGCGGCCACCGGGACGGGCGATCGGTCGGCGACCTCGCGCAGCACGTCGAGGTACGACATCGCCGGCTTGACCATCACCATGTCGGCGCCCTCGGCGAGGTCGAGGTCCACCTCGTGCAGCGACTCGCGACGGTTCGCCGGATCCTGCTGGTAGGTGCGGCGATCGCCCTCGAGGGACGAGCCGACGGCGTCGCGGAAGGGACCGTAGAACGCCGAGGCGTACTTCGCGGAGTAGGCGAGCTGACCGACCTCGGTGTGCCCGGCCTCGTCGAGCGCCGACCGGATGAAGCCGATCTGACCGTCCATCATGCCGCTCGGGCCGAGCAGATGCGCTCCGGCCTCGGCCTGCGCGACGGCCATCTCGGTATAGCGCTCCAGGGTGGCGTCGTTGTCGACGACACCGGTGTCGGTGAGCACACCGCAGTGGCCGTGATCGGTGAACTCGTCGAGGCAGGTGTCGGCCATGATCACCGTGGAGTCGCCGAGTTCGCTGCGCAGCGACCGCAGCGCGCGGTTGAGCACACCGTCGGGATCGCTCGCCGCGGAACCGCGGGCGTCCTTGTCCTCGGGGCGCGGCACGCCGAAGAGCATCAGGCCGCCGACACCGACGGACACGGCCTCGGCCGCGGCCTTGCGGAGCGAATCGGCGGTGTGCTGGTACACACCGGGCATCGACGCGATCTCGCGCGGCTCGTCGAGACCGTCGGCCACGAACATCGGCAGCACGAGGTGGCGGGGTTCGAGGGAGGTCTCTGCCACGAGTCGTCGGATGGCAGGTGTGCTGCGCAGCCGGCGGGGACGGATGTCGGGAAACATGGGGAGAACACCTTCCATACGGGCCGTGCGCGGCCCCGGTAGTGGCGACTACCGGAACCGCGCACGGATCATCGGATCACGAGAGATCAGCGGCGGGCGCGGGACTTCTTCCGCGGCGGGGGCAGCGCGCCCTCGGCGCGGAGCCGGGCCGCGTGCTCGGCGAGCGCGTCGACCAGGGGCCCGATCTGCGCGGTCTCGGGCTGCACGTCCACCCGCAGGCCGAACTCGATCGCCGTCTCGGCCGTCTTCGGGCCGATGCACGCGACGATCGTGCGGGCGTGCGGCTTGCCGGCGATACCCACGAGATTGCGGACCGTCGACGACGACGTGAAGCACACCGCGTCGAAACCACCGGTCTTGATCATCTCGCGGGTCGCGGCCGGCGGCGGAGCGGCACGCACGGTGCGGTAGGCGGTGACGTCGTCGATCTCCCAGCCGCGCTCGCGCAGGCCCTCGGCGAGGGTTTCGGTCGCGATGTCGGCGCGCGGCAGCAGCACCCGGTTGACCGGGTCGAAGACGTCGTCGTACGGGGCGAACTCGGCGAGCAGGCCGAGGCTGGACTGTTCGCCGCTGGGCACGAGCTCGGGGATGATGCCGAACGAGCGCACCTTCGCGGCGGTGGCCTCACCGACGCACGCGATCTTGACGCCGGAGAACGCCCGCGCGTCGAGACCGAACGCCTCGAACTTCTCCCACACCGCACGCACCGCATTGGTGGAGGTGAAGACCACCCACTGGTAGCGGCCGTCGACCAGGCCCTTGACCGCGCGTTCCATCTGCGCGGGACTGCGCGGCGGCTCGACCGCGATGGTCGGCACCTCCATCGGGATGGCGCCGTGCGTGACGAGCCGCTCGCTCATCTCGCCGGCCTGATCCTTGGTGCGGGGCACGAGCACGGTCCAGCCGTACAGCGCGCGCGACTCCCACCACGACATCTTGTTGCGATGCGAGACGACCTTGCCGACGGTGACGACGAGCGGCCCGACGAGCTCGGAACCCGCATCGTTCAGGGTCGCGAGGGTGGCCTCGACGGTGCGCTGCTGGCGGGTGGTGCCGCGCACGGTGATCGCGGCGGGGGTCTGCGGCGCGAGACCGTGCTCGACCAGCGCGCTGGCGGTCTCGGCGAGGTGACCGGAGGTCGCGTGGAGGACGAGGGGGCCGGGGGCTGCGGCGAGCGCGGCCCAGTCGACCTCTCCGCGCACGTCGACCTCGGTGTGGCACGAGCCGAGCGCCATGCCGGCGTAGCTCGGCACCGACGACCCGGCGGGCAGGCCCGGCAGGACCTCGAAGACCACCTGGGTGCGGGCGACGGCGTTGACCTCGGCGATCACCGAGTCGGTGGTGAGGGGGTCGCCGGCGACGAGGCGCACCACGTCGCGTCCGGCCTTCGCCTCGGCGACGAGCGTCTTGGCGACCTCGGCGGGCTCGCCGAGCGCGGGGCGGACCTCGGCGACGGGCTCACCGGTCTCCGGGTCGGTGCCGTGATCGACACCGACGAGGGCCACGACACCCTTGTCGACATCGGGGTCGGTGAAGGCGATCGTGGCGCCCGCCAGCACGTCACGCGCGCGCACGGTGAGCAGCGCAGGATCGCCCGGACCCGATCCCACGAACAGGATGCGCCCGGGGTTGTGCTTACGGACTCGGCTCATCGGTCATTCTCCAGTGCGGTCAAATCAGCGGTAAGGGCAAATCGGGTGACGGTGACGGCTGGGTCAATCATCGGCAGGTCTCGTCTCGGGGACGACCCCGTGCTCGACCATGAGCTCGCGCGCACCGAGCTCGAGCAGTTCGCGGGCGACACGACGACCGAGTTCCTCGGCCTTCTCCGGCGCCCCCACCGCGCTCGCTCGCAGCACATCCGATCCGTCCATGGCGGCGGCGCATCCACGCACCGACAGTTCCTCGATCACCCGGCCGTCGTCGTCGAGCGACTCGACGACGTCGGCGATCGCCCCCACCGGTGCGGTGCATCCGGCTTCGAGTTCGGCGAGCAGCGAGCGCTCCGCGACGACGGCGGCGCGGCTCGGCGCGTGGTCGAGTCCGGCGAGCAGCTCGATCATCTCGGGATCGTCCGACCGGCACTCGACGGCGAGTGCACCCTGCGACGGTGCGGGCAGCATCTGCACCGGTTCGAGGGACTCGGTGACGCGGTCCAGGCGTCCGATGCGCGACAGTCCGGCACGCGCGATGACGATCGCGTCGAGTTCGCCGGAGTCGACCTTGCCGATGCGGGTGTCGATGTTGCCGCGCAGCGGTTCGATCTGCAGTCCCAGGCCGAGCGCGGCGAGTTGTGCCCGCCGGCGCGGCGCCGAGGTACCGACCTTCGAGCCGGGCGGCAGCTCGCCGAGGACGAGTCCGTCGCGGGCGACGAGCGCGTCACGCGGATCCTCCCGCTCGGGGACGGCCGCGACGACCAGACGCGGATCCTGGAAGGTCGGCAGGTCCTTGTAGGAGTGCACGGCGACGTCGACCTCACCGGCGAGCAGCGCCTCGCGCAGCTCGGCGGTGAACACGCCGACGCCGATGCGCTGCACCGGGCCGGGCGTCACGTCGCCCTTCGTGGTGATGACGACGAGCTCTGCCGGGCGACCCGCGGCGATGAGTGCGTCGCGCACGGTACCGGCCTGGGTCGTGGCGAGCACGCTGCCGCGGGTACCGATCCGCAGAGGACGATCCTGCCGAGCAACATCGTCGCGGGAAACCGATGCGGCTTCGGTGCTCATGCGGTGCCGTCCTTTCGTGAGGCCTGGAGTTCGGTGGTGACAGCGGGGTCCAGCGCGGCGGACAGATCCCCCGAGAGGGTGGGATCGGTCAGCGAGCTCAGATCCTTGGTGGGTGTCGCGACCGCCTCGACCGAGCCCGGGCGCAGCTCGAACAGCTCGCGCAGGGCCTCGGCGTACTGGTCGCCTCCCGGCGTCGACGCGAGCTGCTTGACGCGCACCGTCGGGGCGTGGAGGAGCTTGTCGACGACCCGGCGCACGGTGCGGGCGACCTCGCCGCGCTGGCCGTCGTCGAGATCGGGCAGTCGCGATTCGAGGCGCATCAGTTCGCCCTCGACCACCTCGGCGGCGCGCTGACGCAGTGCCGTCACGGTGGGGGTGACCTCGGCGAGTCGCTGCGCGGTGAGGTACTGCGACAGCTCGGCGGCGACGATCTTGCGGGCGGCCTCCGCGTCGGTCGCGGCGGCACCGGCCGACGGGTCGCGTTGCAGCGACTCCATGTCGAAGACCTGCACGCCCGGCAGACCGGCCACGGCGGTGTCGACGTCGCGGGGCAGACCGAGATCGCAGATCGCGAGGGGGCGTTCGCCGCGGCCGGGCTGCGCGAGTGCGCGGTGCGCGTCGGCGAGGGTGACGACGGCGCCCACCGCTCCGGTGCAGGTGACGGCGACGTCGGCGCGGCTCAGCGCGGTCGCGAGATCGTCGAATCCGACGACCTCGGCGTCGACACCGGCGGCCCGTGCGGTCTCGGCGAGTCGCTCGGCACGGTCGCGGGTGCGGTTGGCGACGACGATCGAGCCGACCTCGGCGCGGACGAGATGCGCGACCGCGAGGCCGCCCATGGCGCCGGCGCCGATCACCGCGGCGGTGCGACCCTTCAGGTCGCCTCCGAGGAAGTTCGCGGCCTTCTCGAGCGCGACCGACACGACGGACGCACCGGCGGCGTCGATGCCGGTCTCCGAGTGCACCCGCTTGCCGACGCGCAGCGCCTGCTGCGCGAGTTCGTGCAGGGTGCGGCCCGCGGCCTGCTGGGCGTCGGCGGCGGCGTAGGCGGTGCGGATCTGGCCGAGGATCTGCTGCTCCCCCACGACCATCGAGTCGAGCCCGCTGGCGACGGAGAAGAGGTGTTCGGCAGCGGCCTCGCTGTACCGGACGTAGGCGTGCTTGTGCAGTTCGGTGACGGGCAGACCCGAGTGCTCGGCGAGCAGTTCGCTGACCGCGGCGAGCGCGCCGTGGAAGGCGTCGACCACCGCGTAGATCTCCACCCGGTTGCAGGTGGAGACGATCATCGCTTCGGAGATCTTGTCCGACGCCAGCATCTTGTCGGTGAGCTTGGGACGGTCGGTGTCCGTGACCGCCACCTTCTCGAGCACCGGGACCGGTGCGCTCCTATGCGATATCCCGACGAGGAGAACACTCACGGTGCGATCACCGATCCGTTTCTGGTCGCGGCCGAGCCCATCGGACCCGCCTTTCCTGTTGTGGTACGCCGTGCAGAGCTCCGGGTGGACACCCGCGGGATGCCGGCGGGGCGTACGTCGCCGGCTGCAGGACGAACGTCAGCGGTCGCGGCGCGGGGGGTCTCCCCGTTGCGCGTGCTGTTGAACGAGAGAACCTGCATCTCGACGGACAGATCGACGCGTCGGATCTCGACGTGGTCGGGGACATCGAGTTCGACGGGAGCGAAGCTCAGGATGCTGCGCACTCCTGCGAGCACGAGCCGATCGCACACCTGCTGCGCTGCCTCGTCGGGGGTGGCGACGACACCGATGGTCGCGCCGAGTTCACGGGCTCCGTTCTCGAGATCGTCGACGTGACGCACGACGAGATCGCCCACACGTGTGCCCACCACGTCGGGATCGGAATCGAAGAGTCCGGCCATCGTGAATCCGCGGCGGTCGAAGCCCGGATACCGGGCGAGGGCGCGGCCGAGGCTGCCCACTCCGACGAGCACGACACGATGGCCCCGGTCGAGTCCGAGAGCTGCTTCGATGCGGGACTGGAGGCGCAGGACGTCGTAGCCGACGCCGCGCACTCCGTTGGGTCCGAGGAAGGACAGATCCTTGCGCAGTTTGGCCGAACCGACGCCGGCCGCGGCCGCGAGTTCCTCACTGGAGACGATGAGGGTGCCCGCTTCGGCGAACGCACCGAGGACCCGGAGGTAAGTGGCGAGACGCGTCACAGTAGCCTGTGGGATATCGCGGACCGGAGGGGTGGGAGTGGCACCCTCGCCGGACTCGGCGGTGCCGCGAGCGTCCTCGCCCTGCGGTGGGTGCAACTGCGTCACGGTACGTGGCTCCTCGTCCGGCCGGTGGATACACGCCTGGCCTCACGGTGATCCGGGAATTCGTTCACACCACGGTAACCGCTTGTGAAGCCATGCACAAAGTTGCTCGAAGCACCCCGAATGTGCTTCCCACCTGCTGTACGACAAGGACCTGCCGACTCAGCGGGCGAGATCTGCGCGCAGTCGCGGCTCGTCCACCTCCCAGTAGCTGTGCTCGCGTCCGTCGAGGAGAACGACGGGCAGACGGTCCCCGAATTCGGCCCGCAGATCGGGATCGGTTGCGGCAGCGACATCCACGTCGATGCAGGTGACCTCGACGCCGAGCTCCTCCGCGAGCGCCTCGAGCTGCTCGCGCGCCGGACCGCACGCACCGCACCCGGCGCGCACCAGAAGGGTCAGGTGATGACGGCTCGCGGAGCCGCTCGTTGCCGATGACGATTGCTCACTCATGCCTCCACTGTGCGGCACGACCTGTCGAGATGAACGTCACACCCGGTCACGGGGGCGACGGCCTCCCGGTGACGGGCCGTATCGCGCGCTAGGCTTGGCGCGGGTCACCCGTGTATGCGGGCGCCGTGTGCGCGGCGCCCGGAGCACAGGGGTCACACGGGGCCCGCCCGTTTCGACAGCCCCGCCCGTTACGACACCGGAGGTGCGAGTGCCAGGACGTTCGTTTCCCTACGGATGGGGCATGGGTGAGACGTGGGCGCGCATCATCCGTCCCGGACGTCGGCTCTTCTCTCGCAAGTTCGGGCCCAGCGAGGAAGAGGTCCGCGCCAATCTCGCAGGTGAGGCGAGCGCCGATGCCGCCCTCGCGTTGCAGGAATCCCGTGTCGAGCCCGAGCCCTCCCCCGACACCACTCCCGTCCCGCGCGATCTGACCGCGGCGGCGTTCTTCGACGTCGACAACACGATGGTGCAGGGCGCGTCGATCATCCACTTCGCCCGTGGCCTCGTCGCCCGGGACTACTTCGACAAGTCCGACCTGTTCGAGTTCGCCTGGCAGCAGGTCAAGTTCCGCCTGACGGGCAAGGAGAACATGAACGACGTCGCGTCCGGTCGCGACAAGGCTCTGTCGTTCGTGCAGGGCCGCTCCACCGAGGAACTGCGCCGGCTCGGCGAGGAGATCTACGACGACATCATCGCCGACAAGATCTGGCCGGGCACCCGCGCGCTCGCGCAGATGCACCTCGACGCGGGCCAGCAGGTGTGGCTCGTGACCGCGACGCCGGTCGAACTGGCCGACGTCATCGCCGAACGCCTCGGCCTGACCGGTGCGCTCGGCACCGTCGCCGAGTCGGAGGACGGCGTCTTCACGGGCCGCCTCGTCGGCGACATCCTGCACGGTCTCGGCAAGGCGCACGCGGTGCGGGCCCTCGCGATCCGTGAGGGTCTGAATCTCAAGCGCTGCACGGCCTATTCGGACAGCCACAACGACGTGCCGATGCTCTCGGTGGTCGGCACGGCCGTCGCGATCAATCCCGATCCGGACCTGCGGCAGGTCGCTCGCACACGTGGGTGGGAGATCCGCGACTTCCGGACGGCGCGCAAGGCCGCGAAGGTCGGGGTTCCGACGGCGCTCGGCCTCGGTGCCGCGGGTGGTGCGGTCGCGGTCCTCGTGGGCCGCCGCCGCGACCGAGCGGCCTGACAGTACAGCCGCGACCGAGCGGCCTGACAGTACAGCCGCGACCGAGCGGCCTGATTTCCGTCTTTCTCAGCCGAGGAAGACGTTCCGCCGGCGCGTGAGCAGCTTGTAGAGGGTCTGCTGGATCGTCTCGCGCACGTGGTCGGTGACCTCGAACAGGACCATCGGATCCTCCGCCGCGGCGTCGTCGTACACGTCGGTGACGATCGGTGTGCCGAACTCGATGTACCACTTCGACGGCAGCGGCACGATTCCGAGCGGGCCGAGCGCCGGGAACAGCGGGGTGATCGGGAAGTAGGGCAGGCCGAGCAGGCGCGCGAGCGAGGTGAGGTCGGCGATGTTCGGGTAGATCTCCTCGGAGCCGACGATCGAGCACGGCACGATGGGCGCCTGGGTGCGCAGGGCGGCCGACACGAAACCGCCGCGGCCGAACCGTTGCAGTTTGTAGCGCTCCTTGAACGGCTTGCCGAGTCCCTTGTAGCCCTCGGGGAAGACCGCGACCACCTGGTCCTGCCGGAGGAGCCGTTCGGCGTCGGGATGGCACGCGAGGGTGTGGCCGGCCTTGCGCGTCACCGTTCCGACGACGGGCATACCGAAGGCGAGGTCGGCGGCGAGCATCCGCAGGTGACGATCCGCGTGATCGTGCACGGCGACGGAGGTCATCAGTGCGTCGACGGGGAGCGTGCCGGCGTGGTTGGCGACGACGAGTGCGCTGCCTTCGGCGGGGATGTTCTCGACGCCTCGGACCTCGACGCGGAACCACTTGTCGAACAGGGGTCGCAGGACCGGCAGGACGACGTTCTCGGTGAAGTGCGGGTCGAAGCCGAAGTCGTCGACCTCGTAGTCGCCGGTCATCCGGCGACGGACGAACTCGGCGGTGGCGGTGACCTGTTGTGCGAGGGTGCCGCGCAGGTCGTCGAGGAACCGGTCGGTGCGGCTCACCTGTTCGGGGGTGGGCGGTGGCCCCATCGACGGATGGGGTGTGCGTGTGACCCGTTCGCCGGGACGGCGGTTGCCGGCGTGCAACGGGATGACCTTCGCGACCTCCGTCATCGCGTCTCCCTCGTCTCTCCGAGCACGGAGAGCGCCATCGACTCGGCCTTGTCCACCCATTCGGTCTTCACGATGCGGGTGAGGGCGAGGCCCCGGGCGAAATCGTCGAGCGCTTCTCTCGTGGTCCAGCGTGGTTCGAATCCGAACTCGTTGCGCATGCGCGTGGTGTCGAGTCCGCATCCGAAATGGAAATAGTCGAGTTCTTCCTTGGTGAAGGAGTTCATCACGGAACCCATGAGTGCGTGCCCGGCCGTGCGGAACAGCGCGTAGGGCATCGGCACGGTGACGCCCCCGGCCCGGCGCACGGCCTGGGTCATCATGACGATGCCCTCACCGGCGATGTTGTACGTCCCGGGTGGTCCGGCGACGACCGCGTGTTCGAGCGCGCCGAGCGCGTCCTCCTCGTGCAGCAGCTGCAATCGCGCGTCGCGGCCGAGCACGTTGGGGACGAGCGGGGAGGTGAGATAGCTCGACACCGAGCCGGGCAGCCGGTTCCCGACGGTGGGTGCGAGCCGGAGGATGGTGGTCGCGATGTCACTGCGCCGGCGGGCGACGCCACGCAGGTAGCCCTCGACCTCCATCATGTCGCGGGCGAAGGCGCCCGTGGGCCGGCGGCGGGCGCTCATCTCCTCGGTGAACTTCGCGGGATCCTTGGCACTCGAGCCGTAGACGACGGACGACGAGCGCAGCACGATCCTGCGCACCGAGGGTGCCTTCTGGCACACCGCGAACAGCTGCATCGCGCCGAGGACGTTCATGTCCTTCATCGCCGTGCGGCTCCCCGACTTGGGGGCCTTCGTGACGGCGGACGCGTGGACGACGGTGTCGACGTCCATGTTGCGGATGATCTTGCCGATGAGAGGGTTGCGGATGTCGGCGAGCACGAACTCGGCCCGCCCCATGCGCCGGAGCATGTCCTTCGACGGCGACTGGGTGTCGACGCCGATCACCCGCTCGATGTCCGGATTCTGAGCGAGCCTGGTGACGAGGAAACCACCCAGGAACCGACTTGCTCCGGTGACCAGCACGACTCGTGGACGTGCCACTTCGTGCCCCTGCGAAACCACTCGTGAAACCCCCTGCTGCACCACACGCGTCATCGGTCACATTCGCCCCGACGCGGTATGCCGTCCCACAATACGGCCACTTCGCTGCCATCGCACGACTCGCGGGTGAACTTCCGGGTACCGGGATGCACAGACGAACGATGCCCGTCACCATGGAGGTGACGGGCATCGGACAGGCGCAGGGCTTACTTGCCGAGTTTACGACGCTGCACTCGGGTGCGGCGGAGCAGCTTGCGGTGCTTCTTCTTCGACATGCGCTTACGGCGCTTCTTGATCACAGATCCCATGTGGGCATCCCTCACGTTCCTTGTAGCGTTCCTGCGCACGCCGGTGACGTACGCCTGATGTATGTCGACGCTGGGCCTCGTGGCGACGAGTAACAGCGCCTCACGACACCGGCTGGCCGGTACGACGACAAGCAATCCTACCGGGGCGGCCCACCCGGCGTGAAACCGAGGTCCGCCCCGGAACGCGACTTCCCTCGCGCACCGGATCCGTTCGTCGTACCGTCGTCCCCCGACGACGCGCCGACCGTCCCTGTCCGACCTCTATCCGACGTCGAAGTACGACGTCTCGAGGTAGTCGTGGACGGCCTTCGCATGCACGCGGAACGAGCGTCCCACGCGCACTGCGGGTAGTTCGCCACTGTGCACCAGCCTGTACACGGTCATCTTCGACACCCGCATGAGAGCTGCCACCTCGGCAACCGTCAGGAACTGGGTACCGGCGAGAACCGACTGTCCGTCTTGAGGTTGACCCTTCGACGGCGTGTTTCCTGAAACCATTACACACCTCCGGCACGCCCGCGCCGCCGGCTTCCCCTCCGGCGGAACAGACACGCACGTGCTGATTCGAGCTTAGCGTGACGAATGGTTCCTGTGCGACGATGCAGCTGGGGAATTTCCGGCGGGCGGCTGTTCGTCGCCACGCTACGCCCCGCAGTGACGTCTGTCAGCGTTCCGCAGTGACGCCTGTGAGCGTTCCGCAGTGACGCCTGTGAGCGTTCCGCAGGGACGCCCTGCGAGAGCCTCGGGCGGACGCCCTGTCAGGCGGTTCCGGACAGCCCCTCCCGGGCCGCGGGCGACGGCTGGTCCGATGCCGCCCCGAGCTGCGCGGAGCGACGCTTCGCGGCGTCGAGCGCCTCGTAGAAGGCCGTACGCAGCCCTCCACGCTCGAGTTCACGGATGGCAGCCGCCGTGGTGCCACCCGGCGAGGTGACCGCGGCGCGCAGATCGGCGGCGTTGTCCCCCGAACGCGCGAGCATCGCGGCCGAGCCGATCATCGTCTGCACCACCAGATCGGTGGCCACGGCCCGCGTCAGGCCGAGCGAGACGCCGGCGTCGATCATCGCCTCCGCGACGAGGAAGAAGTAGGCGGGGCCGGATCCGGAGACCGCGGTGACCGCGTCGATCTGCGATTCCGGGACCACCGAGACCGTTCCCACGCTCGCGAGGATCTCGCGGACCGTGTCGAGATGCTGCTGCTTGACGTACCGGCCGGCGGACAGCACGCTCGCGCCCTCCCCGACGAGCATCGGGGTGTTCGGCATCACGCGCACGACGGGGAAGCCCGCCGGGAGCTTGGTCTCGTAGCGGACCGTCGGGATGCCTGCGGCCAGCGACACCAGGATCTGCTCGTCGTCGTTCCCGGCGTCGACCGCTGCGAGAGCGGTGACGACGACGTCCACGTCGTTGGGCTTGACGGCCACGACCACCACATCGGCGCCTTCCGCGGCGTCGGCGGTGCTGTCGGTGACCCGGATCGAGTAGGTCCGCGACAGTTCCTCGCGCCGTTCCTCGAACTTCTCGGCGACCACGAGGTCCTTGGTCGCGAAGCCGTTCTTCAGCAGACCCGAGACCAGCGCCTCGCCGATCCTGCCGCCACCGATCACTGCGATTCTCGTCATGGGGACAGCCTGCCACGACCACCCGTGCGGCCTACACCACGGTCGCCGCCCGTCGGGACGGGCCGCTGTCGGGCGGATCAGCGCGGCATCATGGCCAGCTGACGCGACTGCACGACCACCTGGCCGGTCGAGTCGACGACGGTGTGGTCCTCTTCGAACCAGGTGTTGCCGAGGACGCTGCTCTCGGCGATGACGCGCAGCCATCCCGGAGCCGGCACCCGCCGCAGATATGCGGTGAGTTGCACCGTCGGCGCCCAGCCGAAACGGCCGAGGTTCATCGCGACGGGAGCCGACACGTCGCCGCACATGAGCGCGAACAGCACCGAGGTGTCGACATCGGCCTCGTCGCCCGGCGACGGCCGCGTCCACATCGACACGAGCGGTTCGCCCTGCTGCCCGTCGAGGAAACGCGCGGTGGCGGAGTCGATCCGGAGGCGGGAGGTGGCGGCGAACTTCACGATCTGCCCCATGGGGTGCTCGGGGGTGACGAGCACCGACTCGGCCGGCGGGTCGGCGGGCATGGTGGTCGCGCGGTGCGGCACGGTGTGGAAGGGCTCCTCGGAGTCCGGCGTGCCGAGGGTGACGCTCGCCCGCACCGCCACGCGTCCGGCCTGGGACAGTTCGACGTCCACGAGACCGATCTGCTTGCCCTGTTTGCGCAGCACGGTGGTGAGCCCGACGTCGCCGGGATCGGGCGCGGCGACGAACGAGGCGCTGACGGCGAGGGGCTGGGTGAGCGGGTCGACGCCGGCGTCGAGCACCGACCTGCGCGCCGCGGACGCGCACACCGCGAGCATGCATCCGCCGTGCACCTTGGGTCCGATGGTCCACACCGGATCGATGTGCGCCTGCCAGGCAGAGGTGCCGTCGGGGTGGTCCCCCGGCACCCGGGTGACCGAGGTCAGGTCGAGGAAGGGCCGGTCGGTGAGGGTCACTGCTGCTCCTGGTCGTCGTTCGGGGCCTGATCGGCGCCGGTCGTGGGGAGTTCACCGGACCCGAACATGCGGGCGGCGAGATGTTGGTGGGCCAGTCGGCGCAGGGCCGTGAGGACCGGTTCGTACAGGGCCGTCCCGAGCACGGCCGCTTCCACGGTGGCCTCCCGGGAGTGCGTCGGCAGCAACTCGAGATCGACTTCGGCGATGGCGCGGACGTGACGGCCGTAGGCGTCGATCCGGCGGTCGTCCATCCGCAGGCCGGCGGCCTCGAGGGCCGCGAGCGCGTGTTCGAGTTGGGCCACGCCCGCGAACCGCGGGTCGTAGATCTGGCCGAGGTGTTCGAGCACGCGGCGGGCGCGGGGGTAGTCGGGGCCGACCGAGTCCTCGACGTAGGGCGGCAGCGCGGCGATGGCGTGGCCGAGTTCGACGAACAGGTCGTCGCGCGGGTTGTCGACGAGGTCCACGACGGTCTTGATCTTCTCGAGGGGCAGACCCTGCGCGGCGAGAGCGCGGACCAGACCCAAACGGCGGACGTGCCGGTCGTCGTAGGTCGCCGAGGTGACGCTCGTCGCCACGCCCGGCATGAGCAGCCCTTCACGCAGGTAGTACTTCACCGTCGGCAGCGGTACGCCGCAGCGCTCGGCGAGTTCCGAGATACGCACAGATCACCTCCATCCCTTGACACCGGATACTACAACTATCCAGTATTGGATAGTGAAACTATCCAGTGATGGAGTCCCGGCCGAGGAGGCCCTCATGCATCCGCTCGTGACCATCGTTCTCGGGAGCACCGTGCTCACCGTCGCAGGCATCGCCTTCGGAGGCACCTTCCTGCTGCGCGTCGCCGCGGGCGGCGTACCCACCAACGACCTGCAGAAGACGTTCTTCCGTGCCGGTCACGCCCACGCGGGAGTACTCGTCACGCTCGGGCTGCTCATCGCCGTCCTCACGCACGTCGTGGGCGCATCACCCGGTTGGTCGGCGGCCGGCGCCATCGCCGTGCTCGTCGCCGCGATCCTGATCCCGGCAGGCTTCTTCCTGTCGGTGCTCGGGCCCGATCCGGTCCGGCCAGGCCCGATGTTCGCGGCGGTCCGACTCGGCGCCGTCTCCCTCACCGCGGGCGTGCTGATCTCAGGCGTCGCCGTGCTCGCCGCCGGAATCGCGGCCCTCTGAGGCGGGGACGCGCGCAATGTCCGTGTGCCGGGGACTCTCGGGGCCGGCGGTGATCGCACGCGTCGCCGAGCGATCCAGGTGCGTGCGCGCGAAGGCCAGCGAACGCGCCAGCATCCCGGCGCGCTCGGCACGCGTCCGTGCGCTCTGGGTGCTGATCTCCAGGACCACGTGACCGCCGAAGTCGCTCGCGGCGAGCCGGCGGCACACGTCCGCACAGGGTTGCGTGCCCGTTCCCGGGACGAGATGTTCGTCGAGCGAGGAGCCCCGGCCGTCGGCGAGATGGAGGTGAGCGAGCCCCTCCCCCATCCGATCCGCGAGCGCGAGGGCGTCGGCCCCGGCGGTCGCGGTGTGCGACAGGTCGAGCGTGTAGTGCGCGAAACCGGTGTCGGTGGGGTCGAGCGACGGGCTGTAGGCCGAGACCGCGCGGCCGGGTCCGCGCCGGCGCAGACGTTCGGCGCCGCGATCACGACCGCCGAAGACGACGTCGGCCCTCATCGGGTACATGTTCTCGACCGCGACCACCACGTGGCTGTCCGCCTCGAGTGCTGCGACCTGGTCGGAGAATCCCTCCGCATAGCGACGCTGCCACCGGAAGGGCGGATGGACCACGACGGTCTCCGCACCGAGGATCTCGGCGACACGCACCGAACGGTCGAGCTTGGCGGCGGGATCGGATCCCCACACGCGCTGCGAGATCAGCAGGCACGGCACATGCACGGCGAGCACCGGCACGCCGTACTCGCGGACCAGACGCTCCACCGAGGTGGGGTCCTGGCTCACCGGTTCGGCCCACACCATCAGTTCGACCCCGTCGAAACCGAGATCGGCCGCGAAGCGGAACGCCGCTTCGGTGTTCTCCGGATAGACCGAAGCGGTGGACAGCCCTACCCGGATTCCCTGCGCGGTCGGCATCGGCTCACCCGGGCAGCAGGAACAACAGCGGCCCGAAGGCCACGAATGCTCCCACCGCGAGCGCGATGAGCTGACTCGTGATGTCGTCGGTGCGCCGCAGGACGCGCACCAGCGCGACCAGGCCCACGATCACCAGCAGCGCGAGGGCGAAGGCGACCCACGGCAGGAGATCCCACAACCGCTCGAATCCCTTGAAGAGCAATCCGCCCGCGACGATCGCGGCAACGCTCTCGCCGATCAGCAACGCCCACTGCTTGAGGCCGCTGCCCTGTTCCGCGTCGGCGGACTCGTCGTCCGCACTCTGCCGTGCCGAGTCGTCGGTGGCGCCGGCCGCTGCCTTCTTGCTCTTGCCGCGCGACTTCTTCGACCGCGATGATGCCGACCCCTCGGCGGCGTCGGACGTGGCGTCCGCGGCACCGATGGTGTCGGTCGAGTCGTCGGCGTCGGAGCCGGTGCCCTGCAGGTCGCTGGCCGGGCCGGAGAGCAGTCGCGGTTCGGCGACGTCGGCCTTGCGCACCGACACCGCCGGGGCGCTCGCCTTCTCGGACTTCGTGTCCGACTTCTTGTCGGCGACCGCTGCTCCCTCACCGGACGGCGAGCCGGTCGCGGCCGCTCCGAGATGCGCCCGCGCGCGACGGGGAAGCGCCTCGGGACGGATGACCTCGGTCGGCGACTCGATCTTGGGCGGAGCCGCCTTGGACGCCGCCTCCGTAGGTGCGGCCGCCTTGGAGACCGCATCCGTCTTCGACACCGCGTCCGTCGATGCGGGTGTCTTCGCGGCGGGCGGTGCCTTCGTGACAGGCGGTGTCTTCGTGACGGCAGGCGTGCTCGTTCCGGTCTTCACCGGCGGCGTCTTCGTCCCGACGGCGACCCGCGGGGTCACGGTGGTCTTCTCGATGTCGGACAGCGCGAAGGTCGCCGCCTTCGGCGTCTCGAGCTTCGGTGTCTCGATGTTCGGGGTCTCGACCTTGCGCGGTGCCGGCACGGCCTTCGACGGGGTCCCCGCATCGGCAGTAGCCGTCGAGGAAGCCGAATCCGTCTGCGCAGCAGCGCTTTCGGCGTCGGCAGAGGTGTGCCGCTCACCCTTGCCGTCCGCGCGGTCGTCGGCCGCGCGGGTGATCGGGATCTCGCCCGTCAGTTCGGCGACGGAGATGCCGCCGCTCGCGCCTCGTCGGCGTCGTCCCCCGGCCCGCGTTCCCACCTTCTGGCCGTTACGCGCCAACAGCTCGGCCACGGAGATCTGCCCCGTGTCGTTGCTGCGATTCTCGCTCATCCGGTTGCCACCACCAGTTCGCCACCCATATCCGTATCGAGCTTCCGAAGAATCAGGCCTTCGCGCAACGCCCACGGGCAGATCTGCAGCGTCTCCACTCCGAGGGCACGCATGCTCGCCTCCGCGACGAGGGCGCCGGCGACGAGTTGCTCGGACCGGTCCGAGCTGACGCCTTCGAGTTCTGCCCGGTCGGCCGTGGTCATCCGGGAGATGAAGGCGATGAGCTGGCGCAGTCCGCTCGCCGTCAGGGTCCGTTGTACCCGCAGACCGGCCGACGAGGGGGCCGCGCCGGTGAGGCGGGCCAGGGTCCGGAAGGTCTTGGAGGTACCCACACACAGGTCGGGGTCGCCCGCGTTGCGTATGACCTTCGCCGGTTCGGCGAGTTCCGCGTCGAGCCAGTCGCGCAGCGCCGAGATGCGGCGCTTGCCGGGCGGGTCCTCACGGAACCAGTCGCGCGTGAGCCGTCCCGCACCGAGCTGGAGGGAGTAGGCGATCTCGGGGTCCTCGTCGCCGCCGAAGGTGAGCTCGAGCGAACCACCACCGATGTCGAGGTCGAGGATGTTCCCGGCGCTCCAGCCGTACCAGCGGCGCACGGCCAGGAAGGTCAGCCGCGCCTCGTCCTCACCGGAGAGCACGTCCAGCGACACCCCGACCTCCCGGCGCACCCGATCGAGGACGGCCTCGGAGTTGCCGGCGTCGCGCACCGCGGAGGTCGCGAACGCCATGAGCTCGCCGCATCCCGAAGTGCGGGCGATGCTGGCGAACTCGGCGGTGGTCTCGACGAGCCGCTCGGCGCCCTTGGGGGTGATGTCGCCGTTGTCGTCCATGTTCTCGGACAGCCGCAGCGTGGCCTTCGTCGAACTCATCGGCGTGGGGTGCCCACCACGATGGGCGTCCACCACCAACAGGTGAACGGTGTTGCTTCCGACGTCGAGTACCCCTAAGCGCACATCAATACGGTACTGGGTCTACCGTCGGGACCTGTGACAGCAGGTATGTCCCATGCCCCACACAAACTCGACCCGGCCCCCGAAGTCCCTCTGGACTTTCCTCGGGAATGGGTGGAGTTCACCGACCCCGACAACGACGAACACGTCATCGCCGCAGACATGACATGGCTGCTCTCGCGGTGGACCTGCGTGTTCGGCACTCCGGCGTGCCAGGGCATCATCGCCGAGCGACCCGACGACGGGTGCTGCTCGCACGGCGCGTTCCTGTCCGACGACGACGATCGCAAGAAGCTGGCGAAGGCAGTGAAACACCTCACGCCGGCCGATTGGCAGTTCATGGACAAGGGCCTGGGCAAGAAGGGCTACCTCGAAGAGGACGAGATCGACGACGAGCCCGCCCTGCGCACCCGCCGCTACAAGGGTGCGTGCATCTTCCTCAACCGTCCCGGATTCGAGGGCGGTCAGGGCTGCGCCCTCCACACCATGGCGTTGCGACGCGGCATCGAACCGCTCGAGATGAAGCCCGACGTGTGCTGGCAGCTCCCGATCCGTCGCACCCAGGACTGGGTGGAGCGTCCCGACGGCACCGAGATCCTGCGCACGGTCATCACCGAGTACGACCGGCGCGGCTGGGGCGAGGGTGGCCACGACCTCGACTGGTACTGCTCCGGCTCCCCCGACGCACACGTCGGCGAGCGTCCGGTCTGGCAGTCGTACGCCCCCGAACTCACCGAACTCCTCGGTGCGGCGGCCTACGACGAGCTCGCGCGCCTGTGCCGGCGACGCCAGGGACTGGGTCTGATCGCGATCCATCCCGCGACGTCGGCAGCACAGGCGGGCTCGGCTGCCGGTTCCGATCAGGCCTCGAGCTTGTAGCCCAGGCCGCGCACCGTCACGAGGTGGCGCGGCTTGGCGGGGTCCTCCTCGATCTTCGAGCGCAGTCGCTTGACGTGGACGTCGAGGGTCTTGGTGTCGCCGACGTAGTCGGCGCCCCACACCCGGTCGATGAGCTGTCCGCGGGTGAGCACCCGCCCGGAGTTCCGCAGGAGATATTCGAGCAGGTCGAATTCCTTGAGCGGCATGGCAACCGGCTCGCCGTTGACGTGCACGACGTGGCGGTCGACGTCCATCCGCACGGGCCCGGCCTCGAGCAGTCCGTCGTCCGCCGCCGTCTCGCTCTCGGTGTCGGCGCCGCGGCGCAGGACCGCCCGGATGCGGGCGATGAGTTCGCGCGCCGAGTACGGCTTGGTGACGTAGTCGTCGGCGCCGAGTTCGAGTCCGACGACCTTGTCGATCTCGCTGTCGCGGGCGGTGACCATGATGACCGGGACACCCGAACGGGTCCGCAACTGCTTGCACACGTCGGTGCCGCTCATTCCGGGGAGCATCAGATCGAGCAGGACGATATCGGCGCCCTCCCGGTCGAACTCGGCGAGGGCCGACGGGCCGTCGCCGGCGATCGTCGTTTCGAACCCCTCCTTGCGCAGCAGGAAGGCGAGCGGATCCGCCAACGATTCCTCGTCCTCGACGATCAGCACACGCGTCACGAGCTGGTCCTCCGTCTGTTTCTCGGTGTCCGTCCGCCCGGGAACCCGGGTGGGGTCTGCGTCACGATCCGACCGCCTTCTCGGTGCGGTCGACGGTGTCGTCCTCGTCGTCGGCGTCCTCGACGTGGGCCGGGACGAGAAGGGTGAAGGTGGAGCCGGTACCGGGCTTGCTCCACAGGGTGATCTCGCCGTGATGGTTCGCTGCGACGTGCTTGACGATGGCCAGGCCGAGGCCGGTGCCTCCGGTGGCCCGCGACCGGGCCTTGTCGACGCGGAAGAAACGCTCGAAGACCCGTTCCTGGTCCTCCTTCGCGATACCGATCCCCCGGTCGGTGACGGCCATCGCGACCTTGCCCTCGCGCAGCGACCTGCTGATCGTCACCGGTGAGCCGGCCGGCGAGTAGGCGATCGCGTTCTCGATGAGGTTGGTGAGGGCGCTGACGAGCAGCGTTCGGTCGCCGAGGATCTCGAGACCGCTCGGCCGGTCGGTGCTGATGGTGATCGAGGCGTTCTCGGCGGTCAGGCGCGTGCGGTCGAGGGCCTCCTCGACGACGGCGTCGACGTCCACGACCTCGAGATCGGGCAGTTTCTCGGCGCCCTGGAGCTTCGAGAGCGCGATCAGCTCGGTCACCATGTTGCCTAGGCGCGTCGCCTCGCGCTGGACCCGTTCGCCGAAGTGGCGGACGGTGTCGGGATCGTCGACGGATTCGAGCAGCGCCTCCGCGAGCAACGCCATCGCGCCGACGGGCGTCTTGAGTTCGTGGCTGATGTTGGCCACGAAGTCGCGCCGGGTGGCCTCCATGCGGACGTGCTCGGAGTCGTCGAAGGCGTAGAGCACGACGAAGCGCGGGTCCTGGTCGAGCAGCGGCCGGACGGTACAGCGCACCGCCACGGGCTCGCGGCCGAGCAATGCCTTCGCGCCCAGGTCGAGTTCGATCGGCTTCCTCGTCTCGAGCACCCGGCAGGCGGCCACCCAGGCCCGGTCGTCGATCTGCCGGTTGCGGACGAGACCGAGTTCCTCGGCGCGCGGGTTCGACAGGACGACGTCGTGGAACTTGTCGACCACCGCGATCCCGGTCGACGCCCCGTGGACGACCCGGTCGAGCACGTCGAACATCGTGAGGTCGGCTTCGTCGCTACCGTGGGCCCGGCGCTGCACCAGCCTCCCGACGGCGACGGTGACGATCCCGCCGAGGACCGCTGCGACCACGGCCAGCAACACGGCCTGCGTAACACTCACACTTCGAATCGTAATGACACCGGTACCCCACCGGACACCGGGTCGACGGCATTTCCCGCACGTCACACCGCATTTTTCGGTTGTTGGAGTGTTGTTCACCCTTTGTTCGCCCGGAACGGACGACTCCGCGACGGACCTGCACGAACGAACCGACCCCGTCACCGATCGGCGACGGGGTCGGTTCGGTTCCGAGGAACTGTTACTTGGCGCCCTGGTTGGCGACCGCTGCCGCACCGGCGGCCGCGGCCTCGGGGTCGAGATAGGTGCCGCCCGGATTCAGCGGGCGCAGGTTCTCGTCGAGGTCGTAACGAAGCGGGATGCCCGTCGGGATGTTGAGACCGGCGATGTCGTCGTCGGAGATCCCGTCGAGGTGCTTGACGAGCGCACGCAGCGAGTTGCCGTGCGCGGTGACCAGCACGGTCCTGCCCGCGAGCAGATCCTTGGAGATCGTCGACTCCCAGTACGGGATGAGGCGGGCGACGACGTCCTTCAGGCACTCGGTGAGGGGGACCTCGTCGACGTCGGCGTAGCGCGGATCGGCGTCCTGGCTGTACTTCGAACCCGGCTCGATCGGCGGCGGCGGGGTGTCGTAGCTACGACGCCACAGCATGAACTGCTCCTCGCCGAACTCGTCCTTGATCTCGGACTTGTTCTTGCCCTGGAGCGCACCGTAGTGGCGCTCGTTGAGACGCCAGTCGCGGATGACGGGGATCCAGTGCCGGTCGGCGGCGTCGAGCGCGAAGTTGGCGGTGCTGATCGCGCGGCGCAGCAGGGAGGTGTAGGAGACGTCGGGAAGCACGTTGTGCTCGACGAGGAGGGCACCGGCCCGCTTGCCCTCGGCGATCCCCTTGTCCGTCAGATGCACGTCCACCCAGCCGGTGAACAGGTTCATCGCATTCCATTCGCTCTCGCCGTGGCGGAGCAGAACAAGTGTTCCGATAGTCATGACCCAATCCTGACATGCACGGATGGCGATTTCGCCACGGGCGCCCTCGATCGTGGGCTATATCTGACAACGCGCGTTGCCAGGAACGCGGGAGTCGGCGCCGCGCACCACAGTTCGTCATCACCGAAACACACGGGGGGTTCGATGTCACACGGGGGTCCGAAGTCACACGGGGGTCCGCAGCCCGACACACGCATGTCCCGCCGCACCGTCCTCACCGCCCTCGGGGCGCTCGGTGCCGCCGCAGCCCTTCCACCCACGGCAGCCGCCCTACCACCCACAGCGGCACAGCCGGGCCGCCGCGCGCCGGCGGTGCACTCCGGCGGACGCCGGGTCGCGATCCTCGGTGGCGGGATGGCCGGACTGGCCGCCGCGCACGAACTGATCGAGCGCGGCTTCGAGGTCACCGTCTTCGAGCCGACCGCGCTCGGCGGCAAGGCGCGCAGCATCCCCTCCCCCGGCACCGCGGCAGGCGGCCGCCTCGATCTGCCCGGCGAACACGGTTTCCGCTTCTTCCCCGGCTTCTACCAGCACATCCCCGACACGATGCGGCGGATCCCGTTCCCCGGCAACCCGAACGGCGTGTTCGACAATCTCGTTGCGGGACACGGATTCCGGATGGCGATCCCCGGGGCGCCCGACCTCACCGCCCCGGCCTCCATCGCACCGCTGCGCTTCGACGTCTACGACCCGCTGAGCCTGCAGGAGAGCCTGACGGCAGCCTTCTCCCTCGGCGGCTCGATCCCCCCGCACGAGCTCGCGGTCTTCATGCGCAAACTCGTCATGTTCCTCACCAGCAGCCTCGAACGTCGCAACGACCAATGGGAACACGAGACGTGGGCGCAGACCCTCGAAGCCGACGGCAAGTCGAAGGGCTACCGCGAGATCCTCGTCTCCGCACTGACCCGTCAGCTCGTCGCGGCACGGCCGCAGACCGTCTCGACCCGCACCATCGGCATCATGGGCCAGGCCTTCGTGTGGAACGCGATGGGCACCGTGCCCCAGTACGGACATCTCGACCGCCTGCTGTCGGCACCGACGAACGAGGCGTGGATCGACCCGTGGGCGCAACTCCTGCACGATCTCGGCGTGAAGTTCGAGATGGGTTGGGCGGCCGAGGCTCTGGAGATCTCCGGCGGACGGATCACCGGTGCACGGGTCGTCGACGGGTCGGGCAACCGTGCCCGCGCCGAGGCCGACTGGTTCGTCGCGGCGATGCCGGCCGAACGCGCGGTCTCGCTGTGGTCACCCGAGATCCTCGCGGCCGATCCCGGCCTCGAACGGATGAACGCTCTGGTCACCGACTGGATGGTCGGCATCCAGTACTTCCTTCGGCGGCCCACCCCCATCACGCCGGGTCACGTCGCCTATCTCGGTTCGCCGTGGGCGCTCACATCGATCAGCCAGGCCCAGTTCTGGCGCGGCGACTTCGCGCAACGGTACGGCGACGGTTCGGCACACGACTGCCTGTCGGTGGACATCTCCGACTGGGACACCCCCGGCATCCTCTACGGCAGAACCGCCAAGCAGTGCACGCCGGAAGAGATCGCCCGCGAGGTATGGGCGCAGATGTCGGCCTGCCTCGAGGACGGGACGGGCGCGATCGACGAGAACGACATCGTCTCGTGGTTCCTCGATCCCGGCGTGAAGTGGGGAGCCGGCGGCGTCACCAACGACACCCCGCTGCTCATCAACACCGCCGGGTCGCTCGCGAACCGGCCCGAGGCGCACACCGCGATCCCGAACCTGTTCCTCGCGGGCGACTACGTCCGCAACGACATCGACCTCGCGACGATGGAGGGCGCGAACGAATCGGCGCGGGCGGCAGTGGGTGCACTGCTGCAGACGGCGGGCTCCCCCGCCGCACCACCCGCACTGTACAAGTTGCACGAACCGCCCGAACTGGAACCGTTGCGGCGCATCGACTCCGACCGGTACCGGGCGGGACAACCGCACATGCTGGCCTGATCGGACAGGCCCGGACAGCGGAATCCCCGGGAGACACACGGTCTCCCGGGGATCCACATTTCGTCGGCCCGTCCGTCAGGCGTTCAGGGCACGCAGATCCTTCCGAAGGATCTTGCCCGCAGAGGATTTCGGCACCGTGTCGATGAACTCGACCTGCCGGACCTTCTTGTGCGGCGCGACCCGCGCGGCCACGAAGTCGATGACCTCGTCCTCGGTGACCGTCGAATCCGGCTGCCGGACGACGAAGGCCTTCGGGACCTCCTCGCCCTCGTCGTCGCGGACCCCGATCACCGCGGCGTCGGCGATCTGCGGGTGCGTGAGGAGCAGGGCTTCGAGTTCGGCCGGCGGCACCTGGTAGCCCTTGTACTTGATGAGTTCCTTGAGCCTGTCGACGATCCGGACGGCACCTTTCCCGTCGACGGTGGCGATGTCACCGGTGTGGAGGAAGCCGTCCTCGTCGAGGGTGTCGGCTGTGGCCTCGGGGTTGCCGAGATAACCGGCCATGACGTTGGGCCCCTTGCACCACAGTTCGCCGGGCGCCGAAACGCCGTCACCGGTGGGATATTCGACTTCTTCGCCGGTCGCGGGATCGACGATCTTGCATTCCATGTTCGCGATCGTCGGACCCACCGAATCGAGCTCGGTCTCGTTGTCCTCGAAGGGGATCGCGTGCGACACGGGAGACATCTCCGACATGCCGTATCCCTGTCGGACGTTGCAGCCCAGGCGCTTCGCGACGGATCCGGCGAGTTCCTTGTCGAGCGGTGCGGCCCCGGAGAAGACCGTGTGCACGCTCGACAGGTCGTACCGGTCGACGAGGGGGTGCTTGGCGAGCGCGACCGCGACCGGCGGCGCGATGAACACGTACGTGCACTTGTGTTCCGAGATGTAGGTGAGGAAGTCGACGAGATCGAACTTCGGCATCGTCACCAGCGACGCGCGGTTGTACAGCGCGGCGTTCAGCAGCACCGTCATGCCGTAGATGTGGAAGAACGGCAGCAGTGCGAGCACGCGGTCGTCGGCCGCGATGCCCATCCGCGGGGTGATCTGGCAGACGTTCGCGACGAGATTGCGGTGCGTGAGCATCACGCCCTTGGGTCGGCCGGTCGTGCCCGAGGAGTACGGCAGCACCGCGAGGTGGGTGGCCGGATCGAACTCGACGGTCGGAGCCGGGGAGCCCTCGGTGAGCAGGTCGCGCAGGGACGGATGGCCCTCGGCGCCGTCGAGCACGAAGAGCAGCTCGTCGGGGATCCCGGCGGCCGCGGCGGCCTCCCTGGCCTGCGGCAGGAACGGGGAGACCGTGAACAGTGCGGCGGCCCCCGAGTCGTCGAGCTGCTTCGAGATCTCACCGGCCGTGTAGAGGGCGTTGATCGTGGTCGCCGTGGCACCGGACCTCAGTATGCCGTGGAAGACCGAGGCGAAGGCCGGCACGTTGGGTGCGAGCAACCCGACGACCTTCCCGACACCGATGCCCCGGGCGGCCAGCGCTCCGGCGACGGCGTCGATGTGGGCCACGAGCGTGCGGTAGTCCGTCACGGCGCCGGACGAGCCGTCGATCAGTGCGGGTCGATCGAGCTCGGACTCGTCGAGCGAACCGAACAGGAAGTCGTAGACACTCGATGCCGGGATGTCGACGTCGGGAAAGGGACTGCGGAAACTCATTACTCATCCTCCGAGCATTCTGCCGGCACGCCGTGCCGACTTTCGGTCGAGTTCACACTACCGCAGCGGTTGTGAAGCCCGTCACACGTGCTGTGTGAGGATTGCGAGGATACCGTTCCCGGCGCGATTCGCCTGCCGGAGAGCACGAACCCCGCGTGCGACGGGTCGCACGCGGGGTTCGGAAGCTGCTGGAGCTGCGCTCACGATCGTGCGTGAGCTGCGCTCGCTACGCCAAGAGGCGCTGCGCTCAGAGGTACTGACCGCAGACCGGCCATGCACCGGCGCCCTGTCCGGCGAGGACGTTCTCGGCGACGCGGATCTGCTCCTCGCGCGAGGCGTTGTTCGCGGTTCCCGAGCCACCGTAGGCCTGCCAGGTGCTCTGCGAGAACTGCAGGCCGCCGTAGTAGCCGTTACCGGTGTTGATCGCCCAGTTACCACCGCTCTCGCACTGTGCGACGGCATCCCAGTTACCGGATGCGGCGTTGGCGGTACCGGCACCCAGAGCGAACGGGGTCGCAACGAGTGCAGTGGAGGCAGCGAGGGTGCCCAGGGCGCGCTTGATCGTGAACTTTGCCATGTGGATGAATCCTTTCCGGCTGCTTGCGAGGCCCCCGACGCAATGGGTCCGCCACGTGTGGGCTGGACGGTCGGTGCCGGCAACACGGTGCGGTGCTGACGCACGCCCGGTCGCTCTCTCGCTCCACCCCTCGGCAGGTTGTGGATCCGACAATCCCGCGGGGGTGGAACGAGCGGCTGCGGGGCCGGTGTGTAACGCCCGTCGGTATCGGGCCTACATCGACGGTAAGGGTTCATCACGGCGAGGTCACGGGTCGATTTTCCGGTACGGCTGTGCGAGAAACCGGACCGGCGATCGACAAAACCCCAGGTCGCTTCGCGGGAACGCACCGTTTCCCGGACGTTTCCAGCGGATTTCGATTGTGGTGATGGTCACACGATACGGCCGTGCAGACCTCTCCAACCGGACATGCTCACGGCGCGGTAACGGTGTTCGGCGACGCCGTCACCCGTTCGCTTCGCGCCGATCCTCGGGTTCGTCGTCGTCCACATCGGGTTCGAACGGCGTACCGGTCTCCTCCTCGATGAGGTGACGGAAGGGCTCGAGATTGCGCAGCGGCTCGCCGCGCGAGACCCGCCATTCCCATTCACGCTTGATCGACGTGATGAACCCGATACCGAGGATGATGTTGAAATCGTAGTCGGCCGCCTCGAGGACCTGCCCGAGGACCGCGTCGATCTCCTCGGGGGTCACTGCGTGCGCGGCGATACGTCCCACCAGATAGATGTCGCCGACCTTGTCGAGCGTGTACGCCACGCCGTAGAGGCGCCGGTTGCGGCGCAGCAGGTAGCGGTACACCGATTCGAAGTTCTCGTCCGGCTTGCGGCACACGAACGCCTCGACCCGCACACCGTGCTGTCCGACGCTGAGCAACGTGGTCGTCTTGAGCTTCTTCTCGCCCGGGAGCTCGACGACGAAGTGCCCGCCCTCCTTGACGGAGAACTCGAGCTCGCGATCGCGCAGCGTCGAATCGATCAGTTCGATGAGCCGGTCGCTCATGCCGTGACTCCCCTCGTCCGTCGCAACTTCCACACTCCACGCTGCCGTCGCAGCGAATGCTCACCGGTACCGAAGGTGCGGTTGCGGCGCATCCCGGCCCGCCGATAGCTGTCGAGCAGTCCTTCCGCGGTGTGTTCCCACGAGAAGGACTCCGCATGCACGGGCGCGGTCGCCGCGAACCGGGCGAGACGATCCGGATCACCGACGAGGGAACGCAGCGCCGTCGCCCAGTCGTCGATGCGGTGCCCGTCGACGAGCATGCCGGTCTCCCCGTCGCGCACGGCGACCCCGAGACCACCGACGTTCGCGGCCAGCACGGGCGTGCCGCAGGCCTGCGCCTCGATCGCGACGAGGCCGAAGGACTCCGAATAACTCGGCACCGCAACGAGATCCGCAGCACGGTAGACCTGGACGAGACGGTCGGGCGGCTGCGGCGGGAGGAAGGTGACCCGCGACGCGATACCCAGTGCGGACGCGAGTTCGATGAGCGCGTCGGGGCGCTCGAGACCCGTTCCCGACGGGCCTCCCACCACCAGGACCCGCAGCGGCATGCCGGGGTCGTCGGTGAGTGCCCGCGCTGCGGCTTCGAGCAGCACGTCGGGAGCTTTGAGCGGCTGGATGCGGCCCACGAACGCCACGACGGTCTCGCGCGGGTCGAGTCCGAGTTCGGCACGGGCGGCCGCGCGGTCGCCGGGCCGGTAGCGGTTCAGGTCGGCGCCCGGAGCGACGACGTCGATCTTTGCGGAATCGGCCCCGTAGATACGTTCGAGCTGCCCCGCCTCGTCGGCGGTGTTGGCGACCAGGCGATCGGACTCCGCGACGACCTGCTGCTCCCCGATCTGCCGGGCCGCGGGTTCGGGGGTGTCGCCCTCGGCGAGCGAGGCGTTCTTCACTGCGGCGAGCGTATGGGCGGTGTGCACGAGCGGCACGCCCCAGCGGTCGCGGGCGAGCCAGCCGACCTGCCCCGACAACCAGTAGTGCGAGTGCACCAGGTCGTAGTAGCCCTGCGGGTGCCGTGCCTCCTCGCGCAACACGCCCGCGGCGAACGCACACAGCTGCGTCGGCAGGTCGTGTTTGTCGAGTCCTTCGAACGGGCCGGCCTCGATGTTGCGGACGAGCACCCCCGGCGCGGCCTGCTGGACGGCCGGATCGGCCGAGGAGGTCGCACGGGTGAAGATCTCGACTTCGACGCCGCGACGCGCGAGCTCGACGGCGGTCTGCAGGACGTACACGTTCATACCGCCTGCGTCCCCGGTTCCGGGCTGCGCCAGCGGCGAGGTGTGGACCGAGATCACGGCCACGCGGTGCGGGCGGCTGGGCTGGGACGTCACCCCTCCATACTGCCCTGCTGCCGATCTTCGCGTGTCGCCGCCTCCGCCGTCGCAGCTCGAGCGAACTCGCCGACCTCCGACACGAACCGGTCGGGATCCTCGACGAACGGACCGTGGTCGACGCCCTGCCAGATCGAGGTCGTGGCGCGGCGCAGCAGCGACGCCGCATGGTGCGCCACGGAGACGTCGACGACCGAGTCGGCGTCGCCGTGCAGGAGGAGAACCGGCACGTCCAGGCCGGCGAGCAGCTCGTCGTTGCCCACCGCACGGTCGAACAGCGCCGCACGGACCCGGGGCGGGGTGGACAGGCTCGCGCCGAACAGGGCCTGCGACACCGCACCCTTGCCTTCGAGGAGAGCGCTGCCCTCGACGACGGGACCGGTGAGGGCGTTGCCGAAGGAGCCGAGCGCACGCACCGCTTCCTTCGGGTCCTCCGACATCGCGGCGGGGATCGCGGCACGCATCGAGGCACCGACGCGTCCGCCCTTCTCACCGCGGCCGATGCTCGTGATGGCACCCACGAGGACGAGGCCGGCGACGGCCCCCGCGCCGTGTTCGGCGAGATAGTCGCAGATCACCAGGCCGCCGTAGGACCAGCCGAGCAGCACCGCCGGGTTCGTCTCGGAGACGTTCTCGGCGGCGAGCACCGCGGCGAGGTCGCCGGCCCACAGGTTGCGATCGGCGTATCCGGTCTCGGGGGCCTGCGAATAACCGTGTCCGCGCAGGTCGACGGCGACCACACGGAAGTCGCGGGCGAGTGCGTCGAGAACCCCGTCGCCCCAGCACCGCGACGACTGCGCCCACCCGTGGAGCAGCACCAGAACCGGTGCCGACTCGGAGCCGAATACGCGATACACGAGGGAGGTGCCGTCGATACCGGCCACTTCACGAACTGCCATGCGCGTCACTCTAACCGTGCCCGCACATGGATCCCGCCGGCACAGGTGACCGCGAGGATGCCCGCGGCGACCGCCACGAGATAGCCGGTGCCGGCATCGGTCCGGTCGATGACCTGTCCCACCAGCGCAGAACCCGCGGCGACACCGACGCCGAGACCCGCGACCGTCCATGTGATGCTCTCGGTGAGCCGGTCGGGCGGCACGATCTGCTGCGTCAGCGACGTCGCCACGATCATGATGGGCGAGATCGCACATCCGGCAACGAAGTACAGCACCGTGAGCATCGGCACCGAACCGGCGAGCAGCAACGGGCACAGCAGGACGGCGAGAGTGCCGGTGGCGACGAACAACTGGCGGGTCGGGGCATTCGAGCCCACCCGGCTCCCGAAGACCAGGCCGCTCAACGCCGAACCCGTCGCGAACAGTGCGAGCGCGAAGGTGGCCGATCCCGGGGAGTCCTGTTCGGCCGTGAACGCGACGGCCGCGACGTCGATCACCCCGAAGACCACACCCATCGCGACCATCACCACGACGATGGACAGGAGGACGGGCATGCGCAGGATGTTCGTCCGCGCACGGCCGTCGGTGTTCGGTTGCACGGGAGGTTCCGTGCTGCGCAGCGCCGCGAGGGCGAGGGTGCCGACGAGCAGCAGGACCGCGCCGAGCAGCGGGCCTGCCTCGGGGAAGACCGCCACGCTCAGGCCCACCGACAGGACGGGGCCGACGATGAAGCACAGCTCGTCGACTACCGCTTCGAGCGCGAAGGCGGTGCGCAGTCGTGGAGTGCCGCCGTAGAGCTGCGTCCACCGCGCCCGCACCATCGCCCCGATCGTGGGCATGAGTCCCGCCGGGATCCCGCAGACGAACAGCCATATCGTGGGCACCTCGAATCGGACGCCGGCGAGCATCGCGAGGGTGGCGACCGCGCTGACGGCCGTCGCCGTGGGGAGGACCCGCCGCTGGCCGTACCGGTCGACCGCGCGGGAGACGAGCGGGGTGAGCACGGCGTACGACAGCGCGAACACCGCGGACAGTGCGCCGCCGACGGCGTAATTCCCCTCGAGCTGGGAGAACATCGTGACGATGCCGATCCCGACCATCGCGATCGGCAGGCGTGCCACGAATCCCGCCAGGCAGAACGCGGCTGCGCCCGGCGCTGCGAACAACTCGCGGTACGAGCCGCCCTTCTCTCCTGTCACGTACTTCTCGCGTTCTCTTCGGTCAGATCCGGTCCGGTCAACGTTATGGCCGACCGACCGCGCCGGGTGCAGGTACCTCCCGCGCCCGCACATCGCTGCCCGATTCCGCACGTTCCGTGACGGGAACGGCCATGCTGGGTACATCCGGAGAACGGACAGGACGGATCGACGGAACGGAGCGGGCATGGCGGTGCACGAACGACACGGACGGCTCTCACCGAAGGAACTCTCACCGAGGAGTCTGTGGGCCCGCTACCGCGCATCGGGAGCGGATCTGCCCTTCGGGAATCCGCTCGCCGCGCACGGTGTCGCGATGGAGGGTTACTTCTGGCGCTTCACCCAGCCCGGAACCGACCGCGTCGTCATCGCCCTGTGCGGGGTCAACCGTGCGGACGACTCGGCAGGACCGGGCTCGCACTGGGCGACCCTCGGCCTGGCCGCCCATCCCAGGGGTTTCCTGCGCACCGCCGCGCATCCGGTAGCCGCCGCCGAGCCCGACCGGCTCGGCGCATCGGCCGGCGACGTCTTCTGCGGCGACAGCGAACGCGTGTGGATGGATCTCGGCGACGACGCCCGTCTCGACATCCGGCTGTCGGATCTGCGGCCCTGGCCGCGACGCCGCTTCGGCGCGTCGAGCGTCTTCCATTCCGTCCCCGGCCTCAACCAGTACTGGCATTCCTGGCTGCTCGGCGGCCGGGTGGAGGGCCATGCGATCCTCGGCGACGAGAAGTGGGATCTGACCGGATCACAGGTCTACGGCGAGAAGAACTGGGGCAAGGGAGGTTTCCCCGAATCGTGGTGGTGGGGTCAGGCGCAGGGATTCGCCGACCCGCAGGCGTGTGTGGCGTTCGCCGGTGGGCAGGTGCACTCGGGTCCGCTGCGCACGGAGGTCACGGCGGTCGTCGTCGCGTTGCCCGACGGGCGCGTGGTGCGACTGGGCAATCCCGTCACGTCCCCGGTACGGGCGACGGTCACCGACGAGAGCTGGCACCTGCGCGGACGCAATGCCCGCTGGAGCGTGGAGATCTCGGGGAGTTCACCGATCGGAGCGGCGCACGTCCTGCCGGTCCCCCTCCCCGCGGAACGACGGAACGTCGCCGGTTCGATCGAACATCTCGGCGGTCGCATGACCGTGACGGTCCACGAACGCGGGAAACTGGTGTGGGCCGACGAATCGCACTCGGCCGCACTCGAACACGGCGGGCTCGACCGGGCCCGGGCCGAACTCGATCGGCGGGGTGCCGCTGCGGACGCGACGGACGCCCCACCGATCGTGTGAAGCCGGCGGGGCTCCGTCAGAGTTCGGTGCGCTTCATCGCCGCGATCGGATCCGAGAACAACGAGCTGAGCGAGACGACCCCCGCGGCATGGGCCTGCACCCGGTTGCCGAAGCCGGTGATGCGGATGTCCTTGCGCGGCAGGGTGGTCGACGCGGCGAACGCGCGGGCGACGTGCGGGACCGCGGCCGGGTACTCGGTGAAGGCCTGTCCGCCGAGGATCACACGGTCGGGGTTGAACAGGTCGCGCAGCATTCCGACGGTGCGGCCGAGCACCGTGGCCCGCTCGACGAGCAGACCGTGCGCGGCCTCGGATCCGTCCCGTGCGAGGCGGTAGAGCGACCCGATGGTGGCGTCGCGGTCGGTGAGGATGCCCTCGGCCACGGCGCGCTGTACGACCGCCCGGTCGCTCACCGTCGCTTCGAGGCAGCCCGTGCCGCCGCATGAGCACCGCGCCGACGAACCGGTGGGGAAATGCGTCACCGAGCCCGGACCGCCGGCAGGGGTGTGCACCTTACCGTCGAAAGTGATTGCCACACCGGCCGTCTCACGAACGTAGAAGTACAGGCCGGTGTCCTTGGCCTCGGGGGCGTCGCGATCGGGAGTGAGGAGCAGTTCGGAGGCGGCCATCGCCTCGACGTGCGCGGCCACCGAGACCGGCAGTCCCATACCGCCACCGACGATCGCGCCGACCCGGGCGTCGACCCAGCCGAGCCGCGGGTGCGTGACGACGGCGGTGTTCGAGTCCACCCGCCCGCCGAGTGCGACGCCCACCCACAGCGGGGTGCGGCGGTGCCACCGTGCGGCGAAGGCCTTGGCGCTCGCGGTGATCGACGCGAGCGCGGCGTCCTGGTCGCCGGTCGGCGTGGGGACCTCGACGGCGCCGATGATGCGTCCGCGCAGGTCGCTCGCGACGATGCCGGTGGTGACGGCACCGATGTGGATGCCGACCGTCAGGTACCGCTCGTGGTCGACCTCGACGGGAACGCGCGGTCGGCCGACGGCGCCGGGTTCGGTGAGGTCGGCGCGCTCACGCAGCAGACCGGCCGAGAGCAGGGCCGACACCTGACGGTTGACGGTGGCGATGCTCGCACCGGTGACCTTCGCGATCACGTCGCGCGAGACGGGGCCGCGGTTGGCGGCGACACGGAAGACCGACGCCCCGGTACCGTCGGCGATACGCAGGTCCGGCGGAACGATCCTGACCGGGCTCGACACACGGGAGGTGCGGGGACGGACGACCGTCGCACGCGTGGATCCACGGACGGCGGAGCCGGTGGCGCGGCGGGGCGCGGACGACCGCGAGGGAAGGGAAACGGACGGCGAGAGAGTGGGAACCGACACGGCGCTGATCCTTGGCTGCTGATCCGGACGTGATGACCGGAGAACGGGCGGGAGACGATCGACGCACCGAGACCCCGGCGTGGAGAACACGATCGGAGACGGACCCGCACGACGAGGGGCGGGATCGGTGCGGAGTTACTTTCCGCAGCAGCGACAACAGAGTTCGCGCGCCAGAGGCAGCCGTGATCCCAGCGCGGCGGTCACGTAGGTGACCCGCGGTGCGGAGGTGTGGCCGACTGACATGTCGATCAAACTATCGCCCCGACCGCGCCGTGTCCAATCCTCACCGACCCGGTGGGAAACCTTCCCGCACATCCCCGCGCGCCTGCGCGGTCTCCGCCGACACCGGGGCGAGCAGCAATGCCTCCCACGCGTCGACGAGCGCGGCGAGTTCGGCCGTGGTGGGTGATTCGCCCGCACGATGACATCGCGCCAGCGCACCGACGGTGCCGGAGTAGACCAGTCGCAGACGTTGCCCGGCGATGTCGTCGGGCAGCGGCCCGAGCAGGGTCCGCAGCGCGGTGTCGGACCGGCGGCCGCTCTCGGTTCCCGTGGGTCCGGTGACGCGGAAGCACTCGGCGAACCGGTCGTGGTTCGACAGCCGGTCGAGGAAGGCGACGTAGTGGTTGGTGCGGCCGAGCGTGCCGGCCAGGGGGCGGATGATCACCCACAGCAGGTCGCGGACCGAGAGGGTCTCCCGCGTCCGCAGCATCTCGGCGAGAAGCGCTTCCCGCTGGGAGTTCAGGGCGGGCAACCGGTGGGAGAAGACCGCCTCGAGCAGTCCCTCCTTGGTGCCGAAGTAGTACCCGACCACCGAGGAGTTGTGCTGTCCGGCGGCCTTGCGGATGTCGGCGAGGGTGACCCCGTCGTATCCGCGGCGGGCGAAGAGCCGCTCGGCGGCCTCGACGAGCCGGATCCGGGTCTGTTCTCCCGAGCTGTATCGACCGCGGGTGGTGGTCATACGCCGCAGGGTAGCCGCACGGAGGGGACTTCGCAGGCCGGGAGGTGGGGCGTCATCCGGTGCCCGACACTACGATTGCCCCCATGAGCATCTCTCCCGATTCCCGCGTCGCCGTCGTCACCGGAGCCTCCTCCGGAATCGGCGAGGCGACCGCCCGCACGCTCGCCGCACAGGGCTTCCACGTCGTGGTGGGCGCACGCCGACTCGACCGACTGCAGAAGCTCGCCGACGAGATCGGCGGCACCGCCCTCGAGCTCGACGTCACCGACGAGGATTCGGTCGACGCATTCACCACGGTGCTGCCGCGGGTCGACGTGCTGGTCAACAACGCCGGGGGCGCCAAGGGGCTCGCACCGGTGGCCGAGGCCGTCGAGGACGACTGGCGCTGGATGTGGGAGACCAACGTCATCGGCACCATGCGCATCACCAAGGCGCTGATCCCCAAGCTCATCGCCTCGGGCGACGGCCTGATCGTCACCATCACCTCGGTCGCGGCCTTCGAGGCCTACGACAACGGCGCCGGTTACACCTCCGCGAAGCACGCGCAGGCCGTCCTGCACCGCACGCTGCGCGGCGAACTGCTCGGACAGCCCGTCCGTCTCACCGAGATCGCGCCGGGCGCCGTCGAGACCGAGTTCTCGCTGGTGCGCTTCGAGGGCGACAAGGATCGGGCCGACAAGGTGTACGAGGGCATCACCCCGCTCGTCGCCCAGGACATCGCCGAGATCATCGGCTTCGTCGCGTCCCGTCCGTCGCACGTCAACCTCGACCAGATCATCGTCAAGCCTCGCGACCAGGCCAACGCCGGCCGGTTCCACCGCGTCACCGAGTGATCCCGTCACGGTGGTGGGCGCGGCGGGACGCTCGCGTCCACCACCGTCGGTACTGTCCCGGACTATGCGCCAACGACGCCTCGCGCCCGGCCCGCTGCTCGACGACGACGGAGTGCTCGCCGAAGCCGGCTGGAACACCTCCGAGGTCCGCACCTACGACCGGCAGCGGGTCGCGGCGCCGCGGTTCCGCATCAAGGAGTGGGACTACTACTGCGTTCTGTCCGACGGGGTGGACGGACCGTTCGGGATCGCGCTGACCGTCGCCGACAACGGTTACATGGGGCTCCTCGGAGTCAGCGTGCTCGACCTCGCGGGTCGCTCCGAGACCACGGAGAACGCCCTCGTCCCCTTCCCGCTCGGCCGGATGCGCCTGCCGCACACCGCCGACGGCGGCGATGTCGTCGTCGAGCACGGCGGACTCCGCATCGAGTACCACCACGAGGGGCTCTCGCGGCGGCTGATCGTCGACCATCCCCGTTTCGGCGGTGGGCGCGGACTGTCCGGAGAACTCGTGCTCACGCAGCCGGCGGACGACCGGATGGTGATCGCGACACCCTTCCCCCGCGCGCCGAAGGCCTTCTATTACAACCAGAAGATCAACTGCCTGCCCGCGCAGGGCACGATCACCGTGGCTGGGCGGGAGCTGGTCTTCGATCCCGCCACCGCGTTCGGGGTGTTCGACTGGGGTCGCGGGGTATGGACCTACGACAACACCTGGTACTGGGGTTCGGCCTCGGGGATCCACGAGGGTGTGCGGTTCGGGTTCAACATCGGCCACGGCTTCGGCGACACCACCGCGGCGAGCGAGAACATGCTCTTCCACGACGGTGTGGCGCACAAGCTCGACCGCGTGCACTTCCATCTGCCCCGCGACACCTACGACGGGGCGCCGTGGCGGTTCACCAGCAACGACGAGCGGTTCGAGATGGAGTTCGAACCGATCCTCGACCGCGCGGCCGACGTGAACGCCCTGCTCGTGCGGTCCACGCAGCACCAGGTCTTCGGGCGGTTCACCGGCAGTGTCGTGCTCGACGACGGCACCCGGCTCGAGATCGAGAACCTGCTCGGCTTCGCGGAGGAGGTCCGCAACCGCTGGTGACGGCCCGAGCCGTCCGTCAGATCGCGCAGTTCACGGTGACGGGTTCGGGATGCAGACGCACCCCGAAGGCGTCCTCGACACCGTCGCGTACCGTCCGCGCCAGCGCCACGAGATCCGCCGCCGATGCCGCTCCCCTGTTGGTGAGCGCCAGCGTGTGCTTCGTCGACAACCGTGCCGGTGCGTCGGCGGCGGGGAAACCCTTCGCGAAACCGGCCCGCTCGATGAGCCATCCGGCCGACAACTTGGTGCCGCCGTCCGCGGGGAACTGCGGGATCCGCACGTCCTCCCCCACCTTTTCCGCGATGACCGCGAGCACCTGCGGCAGGCGGTCGTCGGGGACGACGGGGTTCGTGAAGAACGATCCGGCGCTCCAGGTGTCGTGGTCGTCGGCGTCGAGCACCATGCCCTTGCTGCGGCGCAGCGCGAGGACGTGCTTGCGGACCTGGTCCGCCGGCCGGCGTTCGCCCTCCTCCGCACCCAGTGCGACCGCGAGCTCCCGGTACGCCAGGGGTGCGGAGGAACCGTCGCTCCGCACGTCCAGTTCCACCTCGAGGACGACCGCCGCATCGGTGTGCTTGAGGATGCTGGTCCGGTAACCGAGACCGAGGGCCTCGGGGCCGACCCACGAGTCCTGCCCGGTGGCGCGGTCGAGCAGGCGGACGCGGCGCAGGATCGAACCGACCTCGACGCCGTACGCCCCGACGTTCTGCACCGGCGTCGCTCCCGCGGAGCCCGGGATGCCCGACAGACATTCGAGGCCGCCGAGACCGGCGTCCACGGTGGCCGCGACGACGGCGTCCCATTCGGCTCCCGCGTCCACCCGGACGTGGTCGTCGCGGAGGTCGACACCGGTGGTCGCGACACGGACCACGACGCCATCGAAACCGTCGTCGCCGATGACGAGGTTGGAGCCGCCCGCGAGGAGCAGCAACGGCACCCTCTGCTCGTCGAGCAGGCGCACGACCTCGATCAACGACGCGGTGGACGTGCATTCGACGAGATACCGGGCGGGGCCGCCGAGCCGGAGGGTCGTGAATTCCGACAGCGACACCTGCTCGGACACCGTGGCTCCCGTTTCGACGAGCCGGGCCCTGGTACGTGGATCAAGCACCAGCAAACGGTAGCGTGCCCGGTATGGGCAGCCCTATCGACCACACTGCGAACTACTCGTCCCCGCCTGCTGCGGTCCACGCGGCGTTCGTCGATCCGCAGTACTGGCAGACCCGGCTGCGTGAGGTCGGGGGCCCGGGTGCGGCCGTCGAACGCGCCGACACCGGCGACGGCACCATCGAGCTCGACCTCCACCAGGCCATCCCGGCCGAGCACCTGCCGAGCATGGTCACGAGCCTGCGCCCGGGCGATCTCGTCATCCGGCGTCACGAGGCGTGGGGTGCGTTCGCCGACGGTCGCGCCGAGGGCAGGTTCTCGGCCCACGTCGACGGCATGCCCGGCGAGGTCACCGGGGGGATGACCCTCATCGCCGACGGGACGGGTTCGTCCGTCGTCATCGACGGCACCGTCGAGGTGAAGATCCCGTTCCTCGGTTCCAAGATCGAGGGCATGATCGTCGAGCAACTCGTCGAGCTGTTCGACGCGGAGCGCACCTTCACCGAGCAGTGGTTGAACGGGGACCACTCGGCCTGATCGCACGCCCGCGGGGCTCCCCCGTGGACGATCGCGATTTCCGGAGAGGCCGTCCGGCGCGGTAACCTGGCCGGTCGTGGCACGGCGTATCGACTACTCCGCCCGCTTCCCTCATCCACCGGAGCGGGTGTACGAGGCTCTCGCCGACCCCGATCACTGGGAAGCGCGGATGACCGAGATGCGCAAGTACTCGGAGAACCACGTCCGCGAGTTCACGGTCTCCGAAACGGGCATCGCGCTGGTGTTGCACCACGTCCTGCCGCGTTCCGACCTGCCGGAGATCGCCCGCACGGTGATCAAGAAGGACATGGTCATCACGCGCAAGGAGACCTACGGGCCGTTCACCGACCGCGCGACCGGCACCTACCAGGCGTCGATCCCCGGCGGTCCGGGCAGTCTCACCGGCACGATGGACCTCTTCGGCGACGATCACGGTGCCACGCTCCGCACCACCTCCGAGGCCAAGGTGCACATCCCGTTCGTCGGCGGCAAGCTCGAAGAACTCATCCTCACCAATCTCGTCGACGTGTTCCGCACCGAAGCGGCCATCACCGCCGACTGGCTCGCCGGTCGGTAGCGCGTGCGGAATCGAGGACCCGTCGGTGTCGTCACGCGCGGCACCACCGGCATCAACAGGCTGCGCCGCAGCGACCGCTGGGCGATGCACGATCCCCACATCACGAGGGCGTTGACGCACGCCACCGACCCGCTGGTGGTCGATCTGGGTTACGGCGCCATGCCGGTGACGACCCTCGAACTCGCCGCGCGGCTGCGTCGGGTCCGCAGCGATCTGCGTGTGGTCGGTCTCGAGATCGATCCGGACCGTGTGGTCCCGGGCCGCGACGGTGTCGAGTTCGCCCGGGGCGGTTTCGAGCTCGCGGGCCTGCGCCCGACCCTGGTCCGGGCCTTCAACGTGCTCCGGCAGTATCCGGAGGAAGCCGTCGAACCGGCGTGGGCGCGCCTGCGTTCCGGCCTCGCTCCCGGCGGCCTGCTCATCGACGGCACGTGCGACGAGCTGGGCAGGCGCTGCGCCTGGGTGCTCCTCGACGAGCACGGTCCCCGTTCGCTGACCCTGGCGTGGAGCCCGTTCCACGTGGAGAGACCGTCCGACGTCGCCGAACGGCTGCCGAAGGCGCTGATCCACCGGAACGTCCCGGGTGAGCCGATCCACGCGCTGCTCCGCGCGGCCGACCGGGCGTGGGCGACGAGCGCTCCGCACGCGGCGTTCGGGCCGCGGATCCGGTGGAAGGCGACGCTCGAGCTGCTGCGGGATCAGGGCTTCCCGGTGTCCCCGCCCCGCCGCCGTCTGCGCGACTGCGTGCTGACGGTGCCGTGGGACGCGGTCGCGCCCACCGGCGCACCTGTCGCATCCGAGCGAGTCGGCCGAGGAACTGCGCTCGTCGCGGTCTGAGACCCCGTCGGTCAGCCCGCGGCGAGGAGCGCGAGCTCGATCCGGTCGGCCACCGCGGCCGGCTGGTTCGCCACCGCGGCGTGCAGCTGGTCGGAGTCGACCCGGCCGAGCGCGATCGCGTCGCCGACGAGTTCGTCGAGCACTTCCTGGGACACGCCACCGGCCGCGAGGTCGACCGCGGTGCGGGCGGGAGTGGTGATCCGGAAGGCCCCGACGACCTCGCAGTCCTCCTCCGCCAGCGTCCGGTGGTGCAGTGCGAGCCGGTTGCTCGGCACGGTGCGCTGGTCGGGGGTGGACAGGTGCACGAAGCGCGGCTGGAGGTGGCCCATGCCGTGCAGGTCGGCGGCACTCTGGTGCGAGACGACCGCTTCCCCCTCGTACCAGGTGCACCACTGGGCGAACTCGTCGAACTTCGTCCGTGGGCTGTCGCTGAGGCGGAACAGTTCGGTCTCGACGCGGATCCACAGTCCCGCCTCGATGCGTTCCGCGAAGTCGTGAGCTGCTATTCCGTGACCGACGGCCTGGCGTGCGGTGAAGAACCCGGCTTGCGTGGCGGCGAGGCGCCGCAGCGAGTCGTCGGCATCGGCCCGCCCGGTTGCGTCGTAACCTGAATCCGTCCACCCTGTCATGGCGCCCAGCGTAGCCGACGAATGTGGTACACCTCACATATTTTCCTCATCCGGCGGCCGTGTGCTCAGTCGATCCTCAGTGTCTTCCGGAAGAATCGGCGACCATGACGCAACGGAAGCGCAACCGCACCGTCACGATCGCCGTCGTTCTCGTCGCGGCGCTGGTCGCAGTCCTGGTGGGCGCGGAGGTGTACGTCCGCAACCGCGCGACGACCTGCCTCGCCCAGTCCTTCGAGAGCGAGCTCGGCACGGGAGTCGACGTCGACCTGAGCTGGAAGCCGGTGCTGCTGCAGCTGCTCGACCGGCAGGTTCCCTCGGTCGCCCTCGACAGCGACGACACCGCCTTCGGTCCGGCCCAGCAGATGCAGGTGCACGCCGAGGTAAACGATGTCGACCTGCGCGACTCCGCCGAGGGCGCCGGCACCATCGGCAGCTCGAGTGCCGACGTGTCGTGGCCGACCTCCGGGATCCTCGCGACCGTGCAGAGCCAGCCGGTCGGTGGCCTCGTCACCGACGTCACGGCCGACGAGAACGCGGGCACCCTGACGTTCACGGTCGGCGGTCAGGGTCTTGCGGAGTTCACCGCGCGACCGGTGGTGAACGGCGGCGTGGTGACGGTCGAGACGACGGACGCGACGATCCTCGGCATCGGGCTCCCGACGGCCCTCGTCGACGGCGTCGTGGAGATCCTGACCTCGGGTCTGCAGCAGTACCCGCTGGGGATGCAGGCCACCGAGGTGAACGTCACCGACGCCGGTATCGATCTCCGCCTCGAGGGTGGCCGCTTCGTGCTGCCGGAGGCCCCGCAGGGACAACAGCAACAGCAGGAGGGCAGCTGCGGCCTCCTGTCGTGACCGAGGAGGCCGGTCCGGCAGACCGTCGAGAGCTGCTCAGCTCTGCAGACCGTCGAGGACCGCGCGACTGCCGGACAACCCGAGGCGCGTGGCCCCGGCGTCGATCATCGCGATCGCGTCCTCGGCGGTGCGGATTCCGCCGCTTGCCTTGACGCCGAGCCGGCCGCCCACCGTCTCCGCCATGAGCGCGACCGCGTGGGTGGAGGCGCCGCCCGCGGGATGGAAGCCGGTGGAGGTCTTCACGAAGTTCGCCCCGGCCTTCTCCGCGGCGCGGCACACCTCGACGATCGCCTCGTCGGAGAGCACGGCGGATTCGATGATGACCTTGAGGACCGGGTCGAACCCGATCGCTTCGCGCACGGTGAGGATGTCGGCGAGGACGGCGTTGTAGTCCCCGGCCACCGCTGCGCCCACGTCGATCACCATGTCGATCTCGCGTGCACCCTCGTCGACGGCGAGTCGCGCCTCGGCGCCCTTGATGAGCGAATGGTGCTTGCCCGACGGGAAACCGACGACCGTCGCGACCGTGACCCCCTCGGCCCGCAGGGGCAGCATCGACGGCGACACGCACACCGCATACACGCCGAGCTCGACGGCTTCGTCGACGAGGGCCCGCACGTCCTGTGAGGACGCTTCGGGTTTGAGGAGGGTGTGGTCGATCATCGACGCGACCTGCGTGCGGGTCAACGGGGTTCCGGACATGACTGCAGCTTCCCACACGGCGGGCCCGACCGTCCGGCACCGCATATCGTCCGGCACCGCATCGCGGCTTCGGTAATCCGCTCGCGCGCGGTCCCCTCCGCCACCCACAATGATCGCGTGCTGATCCGCCGAGAACTCCCCGCCGACGTCCCTGCTATCGCCGACGTGCACCGCGCTGCCTTCGCGCCGTTCGCCCCGGAGGGCTGCGAGCCGGTCGAACCCGGTCTCGTCGCGTCGTTGCGGGCGAGCGACGCGTGGCTGCCCCCGTTGTCGCTCGTGGCCGAGGACGCCTCGGCCACGATCGTCGGTCACGTCGTCGCCACTCGCGGTCATGTCGGCAGCACTCCTGCCCTGGGCCTCGGTCCGCTCGGTGTCCGTCCCGATTCGCAGCGCTCCGGTGTGGGCGGCGCTCTCATGCACGCCGTGCTCGGAGCGGCGGACGCTCTGGACGAGTCGCTCGTGCTCCTGCTCGGGCATCCCGACTACTACCCCCGTTTCGGTTTCGTGCCCGCCGCCGAACTCGGGATCTCCCCGGACGTCGAGGAGTGGACGTCCCATTTCCAGGCGCGGGCGCTCACGGCACACGATCCCGAGCTGCGGGGTGCCTTCCGGTATGCCGAGCCGTTCTACGCTCTCGAGGAGCCGGCATGAACGACGATCCCGAGAATGTCCGGGCCGCCTCCGATGTCCGGGCCGATCCAGCCGAGACCGCACGCACCTTCGACGCGGCGAGCAGTGATTTCGACGAGTTGACCCCGACGGTCTGGGGACCGGCCGGGCAGGCTCTGGTCTTCCAGCTCGGCGTCTCTCCCGGCGAGGCGGTGCTCGACGTGTGTTGCGGAACGGGATCGTCCGCGCTTCCCGCCGCCGCAGCCGTCGGACCCGAGGGTCTCGTCCACGGCGTCGACATCGCCGACGAGATGCTCGAACACGGCCGCCTGACCGCGGAACGCCGCGGCCTGAAGAACATCGAATTCGTCTGTGCGGACGCCTCGCAGTGGGAGGCGCCGTCGGACGTACCCGACGCCGGCTACGACGTGCTGTCGATCTCCTACGGCGTGTTCTTCCTCCCGGACATGGACCGCACCTTCTGGCGTCTGGTCTCGCTCGTGCGGCAGGGCGGACGCGCCGGCGTGACGGTCTGGCGACACGGCGCGATGGAGGAGTTCTCGTCGATCGTGTTCGACGTCGCGTCGCGCCACTCCCCCGAACTGCGCGAACGCGGCGCCCTGCGCGATCGCACACCGCTGCACCGGATCGACACGCCGGACACCCTCGAGGCGTGGATCGCGGATGCCGGAACCGATTCCGTGGAGGTCCGCACCCTGTCGAATCATCTTCCGGCGACGGACGAGTTGTGCTGGTCGCTGGTGACGGGCACCGGTCTGCGCGGGGTGCTTGCCGGGCTCGACTCCGGGCAGGTGGCGTCGGTGCGGCAGCAGATCGCCGAAGAGGTCACCGCTCGCGGACTGCACACGATCGACGCGACCACCCTCGTCGCCACGGGCACCGTTCGACGTCCTCCGGTCTCGGGCTGACGACCGACGGCAGGGTCTACCGGGAGCAGAGCCGACCGGAAGTAGGACGCCGTGTGTCACCTGAGACAATCGGGGCATGACGCTCGCCTCATCCGCCGACGATCGACGTTACGTTCTGACCCTGGGCTGCCCGGACACCACCGGGATCGTCGCCCGCATCGCGACCTTCCTCGCGGAGGTCGGCGGTTCGATCGTCGAGGCGGCCTACCACGCCGACCAGGACACCGGCTGGTTCTTCACCCGCCAGGCCGTCCGGGCGTCGTCGATCCCGTTCGGCCTCGACGAGCTGCGCGAGAAGTTCGCGAGCGTCGCCGCCGACATCGGCCCGCAGACCGAATGGACACTGTCCGACACGGGCAAGCGCAAGCGCGTCGTGCTGCTCGTGAGCAAGGAAGGGCACTGCCTGCACGACATCCTCGGGCGGGTCGCCGCAGGGGAACTCGACGCCGAGATCTGCGCCGTGATCGGTAACCATCGCGATCTCGAACCGGTCGCGCAGCGGCACGGCATCACCTTCCACTACGTGTCGTTCCCGAAGGATCCCGCCGAGCGCGGACCGGCCTTCGAGCAGGTCCGCAAGCTCGTCGACTCCCACGACCCGCACGCGGTGGTCCTCGCCCGGTTCATGCAGGTGCTCCCGGAGGAGCTGTGCGAGCACTGGGCCGGCCGGGCGATCAACATCCACCACAGCTTCCTGCCGTCGTTCATCGGCGCACGGCCCTACCATCAGGCCTTCACGCGCGGTGTGAAGCTCATCGGCGCGACCTGCCACTACGTCACCGCCGAACTCGACGCGGGCCCGATCATCGAGCAGGACGTCATCCGCGTCAGTCACAGCGACAGCGTCAGCGACATGGTCCGGCAGGGCCGCGACGTGGAGAAGCTGGTCCTCTCACGCGGTCTGCGCTGGCACCTCGAGGACCGGGTGCTGGTGCACGACAGCAAGACCGTCGTCTTCCGGTAGATCCCCGGAGCCGAAACCGGCCCACCCGCGAGGGGATGGACCGGTTTTCGTGCGTGAACGATCGGCTCAGCCGACGGGCACGCCGGCTCGTTCGACGAGGTGCGCGAGCTCCTCGTCGAACCGGTCGATCGCTTCGACCGAACTCATGTGGCCGACGCCGTCGAGCACCACGAGACGTTCGAGGTTGCCCGCACGGTCGAGTTCCTCGGCGAGACGACGGGCGTGGACGGGCGGGGTGAGACGGTCGGCGGTGCCGACCAGCACCGTCGTCGGCACGGTGAGGTTGTGCAGGCCCTCACGGATGTCGAGGGCGCTCAGGGCCCTGCCCCAGCCGCCCCGTGTCCGCGGCGGGCAGCCGAGGACGATCTTCTCGCAGAACCGCACCTCCGCGGCGCTCGCGCCGGGTGACAGGGCGACGTAGCGCAGGGCCCGGGTCGTCACCGGGGACGCGGCCAGCGGAACCGTCGCACCCATGAGCCGACTTGCGACGGGCACCGGTACCCGCGGGAAGCGTTGCGGCAGCGGCACGATCGCCGAATCGGCGACCAGCCGGTCGGTGCCGGTGCTCGCGAGCAGCACTCCCGCGACCGTGCGGTCGACGTTCTCCGGGTACTTCTCGGCCCACGCGATGATGCTCATCCCGCCCATGCTGTGACCGGTGAGTACGGCCTTCGCGCCGGGCCGGACCACGGCGTCGAGGACCGCCTGCAGATCGTCGGCGAGCACGTCGGCTCCCAGCGGCCGTGCCCCGGCCTCGCTGTCGCCGTGCCCGCGCTGGTCGTAGACCACCACCCGGTAGTTCTCCGCGAACGCGTTGATCTGCGGGGTCCAGTACGCGGCATTGCACGTCCAGCCGTGGCAGAACACCAGGACGGGAGCGTCCGCGTCGCCGTAGGCGAGCACGTTCAGGCGGGCACCGTCCTCGGCGCGGACGTCGAGGATCTCGGGTTCGAGTTCCGGTTCGCGCAGCAGTTCGTGCGGCGCGACGTCCTCGGTACGGACGACCGTCCGACGACGCCGGCGGACGAGCACGGCGGTGGTCGCCGCGGCAGCGAGGACGATCGAGCCCGCGGCGATCGACGTGGTCGGGGACGGCTTTCTCACGGGTGGGATTCTCCTGTCGGTTCGGTGGAGCAGCGCGACGTCACAGGACGTGCGCGCGACGCAGAAGCAGAGTGGACGGACCGCCGATCAGCCCCACTTCGTCGAGGAACTCGACCGTGCGGCGAGTGCCCTGGCGGAGCTTGTCGTGGTAGTGCCTGTTCTCCTGCGCGGCCTTCCTCGCTTCGGCGACGTCGAGTCCGGCAGCGGCGTAGACCTGGTCGTTCACGAGGCTGGTGACGACGAAGTACGCGCTCACCCCGAGGTGGATCCGGATCCATGCCCGCTCGAGACGACCGAGCCGGGCCGAGCGCCTGCGGGTTTCCTCGCGGGCGTAGCGGATGTGCCGCGACTCCTCCACGACGTGGACGTGGCTCACCGTCCGGGTGATGGGCTGCACCCGCTCGTCGCGCGCGAAGTCGCGCTGCATCATGTCGAGGATCTCCTCGGCGAACAAGGTGCCGCCGTAGGCGAGGGCGCCGCGCGCGACGGCCTTGAACAGCCGGCCGGTCTCGCGGATCCAGCGCTTGGGCCGGTAGGAGGGGATGCCGTATCGCTGCGCCGACCGCGCGAACATGATCGAGTGCCGGCATTCGTCGGCGATCTCGGTGAGCCCGAACTGCACGTAGGGGGTTGCCGGATCGTGCCGGTAGAGATCGCGCACGAGCATCTGCATGAGGATCATCTCGAACCATATCCCGGTGCCGGCGATGCTCGCGGCCTCGTGTTTTGTGAGGGTGATGCGCTGGTCCTCCGACATGCGTTCCCACAGGTCGGTGCCGTAGAGACTGCACCACTCGGGGGTCATGCCGTACTTGCCGTCCACGAGCGGCGCGTCCCAGTCGATCTCGAGCCCGGGATCGTAGGAGAGCCGCGCCGACGAATCGAGCAGGCGTTGCGCGGTTTCCTGCCGGTGATCCGTGGAATGTTCACCAGGCAGGCTGTCGTGCTTTCGCAGGAGCGTCATCGCCGACCACCTCGTCTCGGAAAATTATCCGTTACCCGAAGTGTCATTATCTGGATCACACTTGTCAAGCGAAAGGGGAGGCCCACCCGCCCTACCACCGAGGACGACGGACCTCCCTGATCACCACCGCGGAGTTCGGACCCCGCAGTCATCACCGCGAAGCGGTCACCACCGAGGGCGCTGGACCTCCTCGACCCGCGGGCGGACGTCCACGAGGTACACGCACACCGCGACGACCGCGATGATCCCGAGCAGACCCACCGCGCCGAAGACGACGAGGACGAGCAGCGCAGCCACGAGGATGCCGAGCCAGACGGGCTTGGTCAGCTTGTCGACGGCCGGAAACGCCTCGGCGGGCTGACGCACGACGTGGAACAACGCGAATCCCGCCCCGGCGATGGCGATGATCTGCAGCGCGAGGATGATCAGACCGGCAAGTGAATCGACATTCGTCACCACACCAGTCTACGAGAATCGGCCCCCGTGCGAGTTCGCACGAGGGCCGACCGATCGCTGCAGGTCAGGAGCCGCTGGTCTTGCGCGGAGCCGCCTTCTTGGCAGGGGTCTTCTTGGCCGGAGCCTTCGCCGGGGTCTTCGCGGCGGTCTTGGCCGGAGCCTTGGCGGCGGGCGTCTTGGCAACCGTCTTGGCCGGGACCTTCGCCGGGGTCTTGGCGGGAGCCTTCTTGGCCGGAGCCTTGGTGGGGGTGACCTCGACCGGCTCGACCGGGGTGGCCACCGACTCGACCTTCTCCGCAGCCTTGTCGGCCGCCTCGCGGACGTCGCCGCGGGCCGACTCGACCCGGCCGGCGGTCTCGGAGCCGGTCTCCTCGGCACGCTCACCGAGCTCGACGACGCGCTCGGCGGCCTTGTCGCCGGCGTCGGACACGGCCTCGCTCACCTCGTCGCTCGTCTCGGAGATGCGACCGGCCGCGCGACCCGCGAGCTTCGCGGCCTGCTCGCCGACCTCGCGGGTCCGACGGGCAACCGTCCCGAGTGCTTCCTCGGTGAGGTCGGCAGCGTCGCCGAGTACGGCTTCGGCGCGACCGAGGCCGTCCTCGAGGGCCGGCTGGGAGCGCAGACGCTCCATCGTCTCCTCACCGCGCTCGGCGAGTGCGGTGTAGAGGTCGGATGCGACCTTCAGGTACGCCTCGGCGACCTTGCGCAGTTCCTCGGCGCTGAAACGCTCGCGCAGCTCCGCGATCTCCTCGGGCAGCTCGGCCGGGAGTTCGGCGAGGCGCTCGCGGAGGGACTCGACGGTCTCGGTGAGATCGGCGGGCAGGGTCGCGAAGCGGTCGCGGGCGGTCTCGACGCGCTCGGCCACCTCGTTGCGGTTGGTCTCCGCACGTCGGCGCGCCTGGGCCACGAGGTCTGCGACGGCCTGGACGACGGCGTCGCCGGCACCGACCGCGGCGTAGAGGGAGGTACGGATGCTGGTGGGATCGGTCATGAAGATTTCTCCTCGTCGAAGTCTGTCGGATGGTCGGGCCGGGCATCGCCGGTGTTCTGCTGGTTCTCCCGGCAGAACGAGTCGTAGATGTCGAGCAGGACCTGCTTCTGCCGCTCGGTGAGAACGGTGTCGACGAGCACCGCGTCGCGCACGGCGCTCTCCGCTCGATGCTCGAGGATCCCCGCTCGCACGTAGAGGACCTCTGCCGAGAGCCGCAACCCCTTGGCGATCTGGGCGAGAACTTCGGCGGACGGCTTGCGCAGTCCGCGTTCGATCTGGCTCAGATACGGGTTGCTGACACCGGCCAGTTGCGACAACTGCCGGAGCGAGACCTGTGCAGCCTCGCGTTGCGACCGGATGAAGGCGCCGATGTCCTGGGCGGCGTTGTTGACCACCCGGGCGGCGAGATCCCCCGGTCCCGCGCTGTCGTCCGGCGTGTCCGAGCCCTCGATCGGATCTGGTTCCGTGGACACACCGACCACTCTACGGACAGGTGCTAGCTACAGCAAGCACTCTGCTAGCACGTGACGGTTGTCACGCGAACAGCAGCTCCGAGACCGTGTAGATCGCGAGTCCGGCGAGCGAACCGACCACCGTGCCGTTGATGCGGATGAACTGCAGGTCGCGCCCCACGGCGAGCTCGATCTTGCGACTGGCCTCCTCGGCATCCCAGCGCTCGACGGTCTCGCGGATGACGGACGTGATCTCGTCGGCGTAGTTCGACGCGACGAAGCGCACCGCGTCGAGCAGCCAGCCGTCGATCTTGGTGCGCAGCTCTGCGTCCTCGCGCACCCGGATGCCGAACGCCATGACGTTCTCGGCGATCTTCGTGCGCAGGGTGCTGTTCGGGTCGTCCACCGAGTCGAGGATCATCCGCTTGGCCGTCCGCCAGGTCGCCGCGGCGAGACCGGTGATCTCGTCGCGGCCCATGATCTCCGCCTTCACCTTCTCCGCCTTGGCGATGGTCACGGGATCGTTCTGCAGGTCGCGGGCGTAATCGGCGAGGAACTTGTTGACTGCGAGGCGCACCTCGTGGTCGGGATTCGACCGCACCTTCCACGTGAACTCCACGAGTTCGCGGTGGATCTTCTCGCCGAGCAGCAGGTCGACGAACTTCGGCGACCACGACGGCGAGTCGCGGCTGATCACGCGGTCGATGGTCTCCTGACTCCCGAGCGCCCACTGGTGCGCGCGTTCGGCGAGCATGTCGACGAGCGGGAGGTGCCGGTTCTCGGCGAGGAGTTCGGTGAGGACACGCCCGATGGGCGGTCCCCATTCAGGTTCGGCGATGCGCTTGACGATGGTGTGGTCGATGATCTGCTGGATGTCGTCCTCCCGCAGGATTCCGACCACACCGCGCAGGACCGTCGACGTCTCCTTGGCCACACGCTGGGCGTTCTCGGGTTCTGCGAGCCAGGTACCGACCCGCAGCGGGATCTGCGCCGACTCGACCTTGGCGGACACCACCTCGGGCGCGAGGAAGTTGTTGCCGACGAACGAGCTCAGATTGGCGCCGAGCTGGTCCTTCTTCCGCTTGATGATCGCCGTGTGCGGGACGGGAATCCGCAGCGGGTGCCGGAACAGGGCGGTCACGGCGAACCAGTCGGCGAGCGCGCCGACCATGCCGGCCTCGGAGGCCGCGCGCACGTAACCCACCCACGCGCCGGCGCCGCGGGTTTCCTGCCAGCGGCAGAAGAGATAGATGATCGCGGCGGCGACGAGGAAGCCGGTCGCGACCGCCTTCATACGGCGGAGTTCTCGGCGCTTGATCTCGTCGTCGGTCGTCAGGAGCTGCACCCGATCGATTGTGCCGAAAGTCGGCACTCGGCGGACGGATCGCCCTCGAGTTCTGAAGGACGAGAGACCGGATCGTAGACTGAGCCGACGATCGAAACCGAACGGATGTGCCACACAGTGTCCAGCAGACCGCAGACGACTTCGAACCCGACCTCGAGCGAGGCCGCCCCGCCCGTGAAGCAGGACGGCCGCAAACGGCGCTGGCACGAGCACAAGATCGCCCGCCGGGAAGAGCTCGTGGACGGCACCATCAACGCAATCCGTACCCGCGGCCACGAGATCGGCATGGACGAGATCGCCGCCGAGATCGGCGTGTCGAAGACGGTGCTCTACCGCTACTTCACCGACAAGAGCGACCTGACGACCGCGACGATGCTGCGGTACGTCGAGACGGTCCTCGCTCCCCGGATCTACGCGGCGGTCGCGGAGGATCTCGACGAGTACGAGCTCACCCGGGAGGCGATCACCGCCTACGTCGAGACCGTCGCCGACGATCCCGAGGTCTATCTGTACGTGATGAGCAACAGCGCGTCGGCGGGACGCGACGTGGTGGCCGATTCGGAGCGGATGATCGCCGAGCTCGTCGCCACCGTCCTCGGGGAACGGCTGCGGCTGCTCGAGATGGATTCGGGCGGCGCCGTGCCGTGGGCGTACGGGATCGTCGGCGGCATCCAGCTCGCGACGCACTGGTGGATCTCGAACAAGTCGATGACCACCGAGGACCTCATCGACTACCTGACGATGATGATCTGGGGCGGCATGACCGGCATCGCCGGGGTCGCCGGATCCCCGGTGCGCTTCAAGTCGCAGCCGCATCCGCTCCTGCCGGAGTCGTCGACCACTCCCTGATCGACACCTTTACTGTTACTCGAAGTTGCACGTATAGTGCGGGCATGAGCGACCACGCCGACGACCTGCACGACGAGGACGACCCCGGCTACCGCGGTCCCGCCGAGGTCACCGTGGACGACCGCACGGTCGTCGTCGACGTCGAGATCTCCGGACGGTTCGATCCCCTGCTCGGCCGGCACGTGTGGCGCGGCCGGCTCCGCAGGCTCGCCGAGGCCCTCGGAGCAGACGCCTCGCCCGCTCCCGGTACCAATGTGACGATCACTGTGCCGGACGCCCCGGAGGCCGCGACCGCCCGTATCTCGGAGGTCGATCTGTGGGGCAGCCACATGGTCGACGGCGTCTCACGTCCGCCGTATCCCCTGCCCACCGAGACCGATGGTGTCGATCCCACCTGAGCACGACCGCGTGTGACACGCTGGCGGGATGACGAAGGACGACGTCTTCCGGCCCGCATCGATCGTCGAAGCCCTCCGGGCGACGCCCGAGACGCGCGTGGCCGACCTCGACACGAACGGCACTCCGGGATTCGACGGCGACAAGGCACTCGGCGAACGTCTGCTCGCCGAACGCGGCGCCGTCCTCTCCGACCTGCAGGAGATGCTCTTCGCCGAGGGGCGGACCGGCGGCACCCGCTCGGTGCTGTTGATCCTGCAGGGCATGGACACCGCCGGGAAGGGCGGCATGGTGCGTCACGTCGTGGGCCACGTCGACCCCCAGGGTGTCGACCACACGGCCTTCGGCGTGCCGACGGAGGAGGAGAAGCGGCACCACTTCCTGTGGCGGATCGCGAAGGCCCTCCCTCGCAACGGTCAGCTCGGCGTCTTCGACCGGTCGCACTACGAGGACGTGCTGGTCGCGCGGGTGAGATCACTGGTGCCGGAGAGCGTCTGGCGCGGACGATACGACGAGATCAACAGGTTCGAGAGCGAAGTCGTCCGCGAGGGCACGACCATCGTGAAGGTTGCGATGTTCGTCTCGCTGGACGAGCAGAAGAAGCGCCTCGCCGAGCGCCTCGAGCGTCGTGACAAGCACTGGAAGTACGACCCGAGCGATGTCTCGGAGCGCGCCCTGTGGCCGCAGTACCAGCAGGCCTATCAGGACATGCTGGATCGGACGAGCACCGACGACGCGCCCTGGTACGTCGTGCCGTGCGACCGCAAGTGGTACGGCCGTCTCGCGGTGACGGAACTGCTCATCGACGCGTTCGAACGCCTCGACCTCGATTGGCCGGAGCCGACTTTCGATATCGAAACGGAGAAGCGCCGACTCGCAGAGTCGTGATGTCACCGACTCGCAGAGTCGCGACGGCGTATGAGTGACGCGAGTCGGCTCTCACCGACTCGCGTCAGGTATCACCCTCAGAACAGGTGCGGGGTGTCGTAGTGCCGTCTGTGGTCCCGGCGCACGGTTCCGACCATCATGCCGAATGCCGCCCCGAGTGCGACGACTGCCGCGACTGCCGCGACCATCGCCCAGCCCGAGAATCCGTACCCGGCGGCGACGATCGTCAGCGCGATCATCAGGATCGAGGTGAGTGCGAGCGCGTAGGCGCTCCAGGCTACGAACAGATTGAGTTTCACGACCGGCCTCCTCGGACGAGGTGTGTCCCTCTCGATGCCGACGGTACCTGCCGGTGACGCACATCACAACCGGCCGGTGGCGTCCTTCAGTACCTCGTAGCGGACGACGGCGAACTCCCCGCTCTGTCCGAGCTCGGTCAAGCGCATCTCCACGTGCCGCGGGAGCAGCGGACGGCCGGCACCGATCGTCACCGGCGCGAAGGAGACGACGAGCTCGTCGAGCAGACCGCGCTCGGCGAACTGTCCGGCGAGATCACCGCCGCCCACCATCCACAGGTCGCGGCCGTTCGCGGCCTCGGCCATCTCGTCGTAGACCTGCCGGACGTCCTTCTGCGTAAAGCGGATGTCGCCGGGTCCGTCGCCCGTCCGCGCGACGGGCAGGTCGTCGCGATGTGTGAACACCCAGCAGGGCAGGTCGTACTCCCACTTGTCCTCGCCTGCATGGTCGAGCACCCAGCGGTAGGTGGACGATCCCATGGCGATGGCGCCGATACCGGCGATGAACTTCTCGTAGTCGAACGGCCCGCCGTCGCCCGACTCTCGGGTGAGCAGCCAGTCGAGCGAATGGTCCTCGGTGGCGAGGAAGCCGTCCAGTGTGCTTGCGGTGTAGTAGATCATCCGGGTCATGAGCTGCTCCTGTTCCAGTCGAGTGGATCTCCGTGATCGACGTCGAGGCCGGCCGCCCGCATCATGTGCCGCGCGAGTTGTCGGCGGTGTGCGGCGAAGGTGAGGACGTGGGTGACCACTCCCCCGAGGACGAAGCTCTCGGGAGGGTCGCACAGGGCGTCGATGAGTATGTCGCCCCAGGCGCCACGGCGATGGATGTCACGGATCGTCTCCACCCAGCGTGGAGCGACGTCCACGAAACGGGCTGTCAAGGAGTCGATCCCGACGCCCGCATCATCGGGATGGTCGGCGCCGGCCATCGAGGCCAGCCACATCTCCTTCGCGCGCACCAGATTGCCGAGCACCCGGGAGACGGATTCCTCGGGGCCGTCCCATTCGAGGACGACCAGGCCGGGGAACCGGATCCGGTCGCGCTCGTCGTCGTCGAGTTCGGTGGCGCGCTCGAGGAGATAGCGGGTGTCCGCGAGGTCGTGCTGCACCATCTGCGCGAGGACCTCGGCGGCCGGGTGGGCGGGCGCGGTGGGCCGTCGCCCGTCCTCCTCGACCCAGAGGTTCGTGGGCGGATGGAAGTGGACTCCGTTGGGGGCGGGCAACCAGTGGTCGACGGGCGCAGGCGCCCAGGGGTCGACGGGTGCGGGTGCCCCGGGGTCGACGGGCGCAGGCGCCCCGGGATCCCTACGGCCGATGCCGAGCACCCGGGCGGCCGCGCTGGGCGGATATCCGTAGGCACGGGCGAAGGCCCGGGCGAACCCTTCGACGCTGTCGTAGCCGGCGGCGAACGCCGCATCGGTGACCGAACTGCCGTGACGCAGTTGCCAGGCGGCGCGTTCGAGCATCACCCGGCGCCGCAACGCCACCGGCGACTCGCCGGTGCCCACCGCGAAGGTGCGGCTGAAGTGCCACTGCGACGCGTAGGCGTGCTGCGCCATCCGTTCGAGGGTCGCGTTGTTCTCGTCGAGAACGGCGTCGAGCAGTTCCCGGAGTCGGTCACGGCCGAAGGTCATGCGTTCAGTGTCGCGCGCAGACCCCGGCCGCCGCCCGACCGTTCTTGCTCTCTACCGGCTCACCCGGTCAGCCCGGCATGGTCTCGCCGCCGAGCGGGGCGAGCACCTCACCGCTGTAGTACGAGGACATCGTCTCCGATGCGAAGAAGACGTAGGACGGGGCGATCTCGTCGGGCTGCGCGGCGCGGCCGAAGGGTGCCTGTTGCCCGAACTCGGAGACCTTCTCCGCGTCCATGGTCGCCGGGATCAACGGTGTCCACACCGGTCCGGGGGCCACGCAGTTCACGCGGATCTGCCTGTCCTGCAGTGCCTGCGCGAGCGAGTAGGTCAGGGCGATCACCGCGCCCTTGGTCGCCGAGTAGTCGATGAGCGTCTTGTTTCCGCGCAGGCCGTTGACCGACGCGGTGTTGATGACGGAACCGCCCGGCGTCAGATGCGGCAGGGCCGCCTTCGTCACGTGGAAGAAGCTGTCGATGTTCACGGCGAAGGTGTGCCGCCACTGCTCCTCGCTCAACTCGGCGAAATCGTCGACGGGCTGCTGGGTGCCGGCATTGTTGACGAGGATGTCGAGGCCACAGAGTTGCTCGACCGTCTCGGCCACCACCGCCCGGCAGTGCTGCGCGTCGCCGAGGTCGCCCGCGATGACGTGGCACGTGCGGCCCTCGCGTCGCACCAGGTCGGCGGTGTGTTCGGCGTCGCGGTGTTCCTCGAGATACGCGATCGCGACGTCGGCACCCTCCTTCGCGAAGGCGACGGCGACCGCCCGTCCGATGCCGGAGTCGCCGCCCGTGACCAGGGCCTTGCGGCCGGACAGCAGCCCGCGGCCGACGTAACCGCGCATCTCGTCGGCGGGGCGCTCGGCCATCTCGTCGGTCTCACCCGGATAGTCGATGGTGTGGGGTTCTCGTTCGCGGTCCTCGCTCATGGCCGCCGGATACCCACAGGCTGCACCGATATTCACGTCCGTTTCCCCGGTTCGCACCGACCCGGAGGTCGTTTCTGCGTGCCCCCGAGCGGGTAATCCCGGCGTATGGCTCATGAGACCCGGATGTGCGACGTGCACGACGCCCCGCTGCCCACGCCTCGCGGCCCCGTCTCCGCCGAGATCGTCGAGCGACTCGGCGGCCCGGTGGACGATGCCGTGTGGGACATCGCGACCGACGGCGCGGACGCCTACGGCGAGGACGTCCAACTCGCCCTGGCCGTTCTCTACGAGCTCCACTACCGAGGATTCGCGGGCGTCGACCCGGCATGGGAATGGGCACCGGGACCACTCGGGGTCCGGGCACGACTCGAGCGCATCTTCCTCGATCGGCTGCGCGCCGACGTCCCGGCCTCGGACGATCCGCAGAGTGTCCTCGAGGACCTGTGCCGTGAGCCGGACGATTCGTGGGGCGTCTCCCACGAGCTCGCCGCGAACGGAACGTGGGAGATGATGCGCGAGTTCTTCGTCCATCGCTCCATCTACCACCTCAAGGAAGCCGACCCGCACGCCCTCGCGATCCCGCGACTGTCCGGCCGCGCAAAGGCGGCGTTGGTCGCCGTCGAGTTCGACGAGTACGGCGGAGGCCGGGCCGAGCGTATGCACTCGCGGCTGTTCGCCGACCTGCTGCTCGCCGCCGGCCTGAAGGACGACTATCTGGGCTATCTCGACGTCGTTCCCGCCGTCACCCTTGCGACGGTGAACTTCATGTCGTTGTGCGGTCTGCACCGCGCACATACGCCGATGCTGGTCGGGATGTTCGCCGCAGCCGAGATCACCACCGCCCCGAGCGCCCGGCGCATGGTCGAGGCGCTCGAACGTCTGGGTGCCGACGACGCATGCGTCCTCTTCTACTCCGAGCACATCGAGGCCGACGCCGTTCACGAGCTCGTCCTGCGGCACGACGTGGTGGGTTACATGCTCGAGCAGGACCCGGCTCGGGCGCAGGACATCTCGTTCGGTGCACAGGCCATCGAGTTCCTCGAGGGCCGGCTCGGGAGCCACCTGCTGGGCAGCTGGGCCGCCGGGCGCAGTTCGCTCCTCACCTCGGCCGGGGCACCGGCCTGACGAGCGGGTACGAGACAGCGAACGGAGCCCCGGGACAGTGTGTCCCGGGGCTCCGTTCGTCGGTGCCGGAGTCCCGGCTCAGTCGATGAGACCGGGTTCGTGTGTGGGGGTACCACCGGATCCGCGCAGGCGACGTCGACGGAGGTTGAGAGCGGACATCACCACGCCGACGACGATGAGCACGAGCGCAGCGATGGCCCCGACGAGCACCCATCCCTCGAATCCGTCGCCAGCCGCGTAGAGGACGAGAGCGACGACGGCGATCCCTGCGAGGATGCAGGCGTATCCGACCCAACCCGAAGCTCGGGACGCAGTGGTGGAAGCGTGAGCTCGATTCGATGGTTTCGTCATGGTCGTGGATACCGCATCCGATCCTCCCCGAAACCACGGGGAGACAAGAGGGGAGCGGATGATTCTGCGCGGGAAAGTGTTACGGCGGGATCCGCCGGCCGATGGACCCACGTTCGACGAGCGCCGCGAGTCGTTCCCGCGCGCTGCGCGGAGAGAGGACAGGGCTGTCGGTGCCCGTCGCACTGCGCATGCCGCGTACCGTCTCGGACCACACCTCGGGTCCGTCGTACTTCGGCGACCATCCGAGTTCCTCGCGGGCCCTGCTGCAGTCGAGCATCGGGCAAGTGTAGGCGAGGTCGATCCAACCGCCCTGCACCGGTTGCAGCCGTAGGCGCCAGGTCGCTTCGGCGACGGACGACAGACCCCATCGCGGCACCGGAATCGTCGGGCAGTCGAACGGAGCAGCGAAGTCCCGCGCCCCGACCGGTGTCGGTGCACCCAGGTTGAACGGGCCGGGCACCCGCCGTTCGAGCGCTGCGACCAGCGCGTCCGCGACATCGTCGGAATGTACGGCGGGGATCGTGAGCCCGTGGTCGATCGGGATCAGCGGCAGGTGGTTCGTGATGCCGGCGGGCACGAACTCGGGCAGCACGTAGCGTTCGAGACCCGAGCCGGAGACGAGCTGCCCGATGAATCCCGGACGGAAACGGGTGAGGACGGGCGCCTTCGTGCCGGTCTCGAAGTCGTCGAGGAATTTCTCCGCCGCGACCTTGTCGACGCTGTACACGCAGGTGGGTACACCTTCGCGCGCCCACGATTCGTCGACCTCCCGACCGTAGGCGCCCTCGGAGTAGACCGCGGCGGAGGACATGTGGATCACGTGCCCGACACCGGCGTCGGCGGCGGCCGTCACGACGGCGCGGGTGCCGTCCACCGCCACCCGCCGGAGATAGTCACGACGGTGCGAGGGCTGGAATCCCCACGCCAGGTGCACGACGGCGTCGGCCTCCGCGAAGATAGGCGTCAGGACCTCGGCGGCGTCGGGAGCCGCGAGATCCACGGCGCACCACCGTGCCGCCGCATACGGATCGCGCGCCGGGGGAATCCGGCGCGCGATCGCGACGATATCGAGTTGTGCGGGATGAGCGGCCAGCCGGCGCAGAAGCGCCGTGCCGACATTTCCGCTCGCTCCGGTGACGACGATGCGTCGTGGCAGACCGGTTCGGGATGTGGAAGCCATCGGCATCGCCGGTATCGTCCGAGCGTCCCGGTCAGCGGGCCGATTCCGCTGCGTCCTTCTCCGTCTGCGCATCGGCGTTCTGGAGAGTACCGGCAGCGTTCTCGAGGTGGGCGCGGACGAACCACTGGAACTTCTCCAGCTGGCCGGTCTGGCCGATCAGGACGTCCTCGGTGATCGGGTCGAGCTTGCCGACCTCGTCGATCGCCTTGCGGTTGTCGGTGATGATCCCGTCGTAGACGAGGTCCAGCGCGGCGAGATGCGCCTGCGCGGTGTCGCGGCCGACCGAGTAGTCGTCCCACGTGCGGTTCTTCTCGATGGCGCCGGGCGTGCCCTTGGGGGACGCACCGAGCGCGGCGATCCGCTCGGCGACCTCGTCCGCGTATCCACGCACGAGCTCGACCTGCGGGTCGATCATCTCGTGGACGCCGATGAAGTTCGGACCGACGACGTTCCAGTGGATGTGCTTCAGCGTGAGGTGCAGGTCGTTGTAGGCACTCAGGCGCTCCTGGAGAATCTGCGCGGTGCGCGAGCCGTCGGCATCGCTCAGACCGGGAACCGTGTAGCTCGAGTTCGACATATTCTTCCTCCAGAATGCTCTCGGGTGTGTCGGAGGGCGAATACCCGAGGCGCGGTGGAATCCAAACATCCGGACGCGCTGGGCGTCCCGTGACCTGCGGCGAAGAATTTCGTCCGAATTCGGCGAGTCACAAACGTTTGGAAACGGACCAACCCGGTTATTCGATCGCCGGGCACCGAGGCTTCCAGGTTTCGGTCATGACATCTGAGGTGGCGACAATGATCATTCTGGGTCTGATTCTGTTGGTGGTGGGGTTCTTCACGGGTATCTCGATCCTCACCACACTCGGAGTGATACTCCTGGTGATCGGCGTGATCCTTGCGATCCTGGGCGCGACGGGCCGGGCGATCGGCGGACGCGCGCATTGGTACTGACCCCCTACCGATCGTCCGTGCCGGAAGGAGACGTCCGGCACGAAGTAGAACTGCGGATCCCGGGTGCTCACTGCACCCGGGATCCGTCGTTTCCGGACCTCTACGGACCGGTCCCGACAGGACGGACGGACCGGGTCCCGGAACGACATCCGGGCCGGCCCCTGTGCAGGGGCCGGCCCGGATCGGCAGATTCGTCGGGTGACTACGTGTCGGTGCGCGCCGCGGCTTTCGGCGTGCGGAGTGCGCGATGGCTGGTGTCGCAGAGGGGGTACAGGGCGCTGCGGTGACACCGGCACACGGCCACCACAAAACGGTCCGAAACCGTCTCCGCGCCGTCGTCCTCGACGATCCGCACCGGACCCTCGACGAGGGTCGGACCACCCCTCACCTGCCGCACGACTCGCGCCTCGCACTCTCCGTCGGCGGTGAGCTGCGTGATCTTCGGTGTCCTGCTCACGTTCTCAACTCCTCGTGCGGGGACGGTCGGCGCGGACGACCACCACTTCCTCGGTCAGTGCCCCCGGCTCCGCCAGCTGCGACGAGTACAGATAGTCCGTGCGGCTGCGAAGGACCGGTCCGAACGGGATACGGCTGCGGGCAACGACGGAGGCCTTGAAATCCGCGTCGCGCAACCGGGACAGCGTCGCTTCCACACCGGTGAACTCAGAGTGCACGATCAGCGCGAATCCGCCGGGCGTGAGCAGCGTGGGAAGGCTGTCGCACAACGGATCGAGAACGCAGCGACCGTCGGCCCCGGCATCCCAGCGCGGGTCACGGTTCTCCCCATCGCACGGAACATACGGCGGATTCGACAGCACGATGTCGAACGGACCGTGCCGCAACGCCGCGTTCAGATCTCCCTGCCGGGCACGGATCGGCAACCGGCGCGACCACGCATTGACGCGGGCGCTGAACACCGCTCGCGGGTTGATATCGAAGGCCGTCACCGACGAAGCACCGAGCATGGCGGCGTTCACCGCCAGAAAGCCTGTCCCCGTGCAGAAGTCGAGCACCTTCGCGCCCTTCGTGCCGCCTGCGTCCGCAAGCGCGCTCGCGAGCAGGTACGAATCCTCCTGGGGGCGGTACACCCCCGGAAGGCGCCATACCCGCGGCGAATCCGATCCGTCCAGTGCCAGGGAAGCTGTCACGTCACACCACCTCGGTATCTCGAGTTCGACGGCATCTCCACCACCCCGGGCCGAAGACCCGGATCCGTCCGTTCGCGGGCGGATACCCGCACGACTTCCGTGTGAAACACGCCACCGATCCGCGAGCGACACCCGGCGGTCACGAGAACAGCACCCGGCGCGCGGTGTTTCGCACGCGCCGGGTCACCGGAGCAGTACGCTTCCGGTCCGCGAGTGCGGCGTGAGCGGCGTTCCAGCCGCCCATGCCGTGGACTCCCCCGCCCGGATGGGCACCCGAACTGGCGAGATACACCCCTTCGACCGGGGTTCGCGGTCCACCGAAACCGGGAGTGGGCCGCAGGAACAACTGCTGGTGGACCTGCGCGGTTCCCCCGTTGACGGCGCCGCCGACGAGATTCGCGTCGGCCGCTTCGAGGTCGCCGGGTCGCTGGACGTGTCGGCCGACCACGCGCGCACCGAAACCCGGTGCGTAGGCCTCGAGTTGCGCGTCGACGCGTTCGGCGAGGAGGTCGGCCGACGCGTCGTCGGTGATGCCCCGCGGCAGATGCGTGTAGGCCCAGCAGCTTTCGGTTCCCTCGGGCGATCGTGTCGCGTCGGTGGTCGTCATCTGGCCGAAGAGCAGGAAGGGGGACTCGGGGACGATGCCGGTGGACAGATCGGCCGACCACCGGATCATCGCGTCCGTATCGGCACCGACGTGCACCGTGCCGGCCCCGCTCAACGAGGGCGAACGCCACGGCACGCGGCCGTCGAGCGCGTAGTTCACCTTCACGACCGGGGTGTCCCACTCGAATTTGCGCAGGTCGTCGAGCACCCGTGACCCGACGGCGTCGGCCGGCAGGAGCCGTGAGTACAGGGCCGGGGCCGAGGTGTCGGCGAGGACGGCGCGGCGCACCTTCACCCGCTCGCCGCCGGCGGTCCGGACCGCGGAGACCTTCCCGCCCTGTACCTCCACGCCGACGACCGGCGAGTCGCACCGCAGCTGAGCGCCCGCCGAGGCGCCGCGCCGGACCAGCGCGTCGGTGAGCGCTCCCGCCCCGCCGACCGGCGCGGGGAATCCGACGTCCTGCGCGAGCATCGTGAGCATGTAGCCCATGACCCCGCTGCCGGGCGCTTCCGGCGGTGTGTCGGCGTGCATGGCATTGCCCAGGAGCAGCAACCGCGCCGCCGAACCGCCGAACAGTTCGGAGGACATCCGGGTGACGGGCAGCGCCAGCATGCGCGCGTAACGCAGTAGATCACCCGTCTTCATGGTGCGCAGCAGGTCCACCGAGCCCCGGACGGGCGGGAACGGGCCGAGGAGCAGTTCGAGCAACGGTCCACGCACCTGTTTCCACTGGTCGAACACCGCCAGCCACGCTTCCCCGTCACCGACGCAGCGACGCTCGAGGTCGGCTGCCGTGTCGGTGGGATCCGGAGAGACGACGATCGCGTCCTCGTCGTCAGGGCCGAGCGGATGACCGAAGGCCTTCGGCGAACGCGCCCAGCGGAGGCCGTGCGATGCGAGGTCGAGAGCCTGGAAGGCCGGTGAGGCCACGCCGAGCGGATAGAACGCGCTGAACAGATCGGCGCAGTATCCCGGGTGGAGTTCCGCGCTGCGCACGGCGCCACCGGGTTCGGGTTGTTCCTCGAGCACGAGGACGTCCCATCCGGCGTCGGCGAGCACCGCGGCGGCGGTCAGACCGTTGGGTCCCGCGCCGATGACGACCGCGTCGACCGTCGTGTCGCTCATTCGGTGGCGCCTTCGGCGAGCAACACCAGCCGTCTCAGGCATTCCTGATTCCTGGGCAACACCAGTTCCTCCTGCACGCGGTCGGGGACGAGGGCGTACGGGCCTGCAACGATGTGTTCGGCCATCGTGATGCGGGTGCCGCCGTCGTGGGTCGGTTCGAGGGTGGCCGTGATCTCGGCCTTGCCGAACAGCCACGCGCGGGCGCGCAGCACCAGTTCCCGTTCGGGCACCATGGCCTTGACCTCGGTGTGGTCGTCGAGCAGGAGAGGCCACAGACCCACCGAATGGTGGATCCGGGTGCCCTTCTGCGGCCAGGCGGGATCGACGGCCCGGATGCGGGACGCACCCACCACCCATCCCGCGTACCGCCAGCCGTCCGCGAGGATCTCCCACACTCGCGCCGGCGCCACCGAAGTCTCGATCGTCGCGATCCTGGCCATGCCCGCTCCTCATCTGCTGGACGACAGCTCGCTTGCGGCAGACGCATACCCCGCCACCGCAGGTGTCACACGACGCCGGGTGTCATCGCTGTTCGGAGGGGGTATCCGGGCGGGCATGGAAGCCGAGAACACCCCCTCCTCGAACCCGTACGCCTTCGTCTTCGCACCGTCCCCGCTCCTCACTGTGACACTCGAGAAGGCACCCGACGGAAGCACCGAACTGCACGTGCACCCCGGCGGGCAGGGATTCTGGATCGGCCGCATGGCGGCGACCCTGGGAATGGACGTGCACCTGTGCGGACCGTTCGGCGGCGAGTCCGGCACGGTCCTCGTCGACATGATGAACCGCGAAGGGGTGACGGTGCACGCCGTGGAGACCGCGTCGCCCAACGGCTCCTACATCCACGACCGTCGCGAAGGCGAACGGAAGGAGATCGTGGAGATCGACCCGCCGGCGCTCACCCGGCACGAGACCGACGATCTGTTCAGCGCGTCGCTGGCTTCCGCGATGTGCGCGAAGGTCGCGATGCTGGGCGGACCGCACTGCGACGACGCCGTGCCGGCGGAGATGTACACGCGGCTGTGCTCGGATCTGGGAGCGCTCGGCGTCCCGGTCGTCGCCGACCTGTCCGGCCCCACCCTCGGCGCGGCCCTCGAAGGCGGGGTGACCGTGCTGAAGGTCAGCCACGAGGATCTCATCGAGGACGGTCGCGCGAAGTCCGAGGACCTCGACGATCTCATCGAGGCCATGCACCGTCTCCACGACGAAGGTGCCGCCTCGGTGGTGATCTCCCGCGCCGGTGATCCGGCGATCGCACTGCACGACGGAACCGTCTGGGAGGTGGAGGCCCCCTCGGTGCAGACGGTGGACCACCACGGCGCCGGAGACTCGATGACCGCCGGCATCGCCTCGGCCTACGCCGCGGGTGCGAAGTTCGAGGACGCGCTGCGTCTCGGCGCCGCAGCGGGCGCGGTCAACGTCACGCGCCGCGGTCTTGCGACGGGACATCGTGGCGCGGTGGAGAAGATGGCCGAGAAGGTGGAGGTCCGGAAGGTGAAGGGGAAGCGTTCATGAAAGCACTGATCGTCAACGACGACGGCATCGACAGCCCCGGTCTCGCCCTGCTCGCACGCCTCGCCGTGGAGGCGGGATTCGACGTGCAGGTCGCGGCGCCCCATGTCGAGCGCAGCGGCGCGAGCGCATCGTTGACCGCTCTCCAGGACGAAGGAAAGCTCCTGTTGAGCCGTCGCCCGATCGACGACCTGCCCGAGGTGGAATCCTATGCGGTGGAGGCATCTCCGGCGCTGATCACCTTCCTCGCCTCGTACGGCGCGTTCGGGACGGCACCCGACATCGTGTTGTCCGGGATCAATCTGGGCCCCAACACCGGTCACGCGATCCTGCATTCGGGAACGGTGGGCGCGGCCCTGACCGCGGCCAGCCACGGCGCCCGCGCGGTCGCGTTGTCCCTCAACGGGACGGCTCCGTCGCAATGGGAGACCGCCGAACTGGTGGCCCGTCACGCTCTCGAGTGGGCGGTCGAACACAGCCGTCCGGGTGCGGTTCTCAACGTCAACATCCCCGACATACCCGTCCACGAGTTGCGCGGACTGCGCAGTGCCCCGCTGGCGGAGTTCGGTGCCGTCCAGGCCGAGATCGGGGAGGTCGAGGACGACGGCGACATCTCCCGCGCCCTGCCCATCACCTTCCGGGCCGTCGAACTCGACGAATCCCACGACAGCGACGCCGTTCTCGTCTGCCAGGGATGGGCCACCGCGACCGTGCTGACGATGCCCTTCGAGGTGGCGGACACCGATCTCGACACCCTGGAGTTCGCCCATTCGGACAGTGCGCAGTCGTAGGTTCGGATCCCGCTCGGTCGCGGACGCCGCGACCGAGCGGTCCCGGCCGTGAAAAGATATCGTTCCCTGCGATTCTCAGGGCACTGTAGTTCTCAGGACACTGCGGTTATCAGGCCACGGCGGAATTCGAGACGTAGCGGGAGATCGGCGTGACGACGGACCGTTCGGCGCGACCGGCCGTGTCCGTCACGGACTGCACGAACCTGCCGGCCTCGGCGAGCGCGCGCCGGCTCTCGGGAAGACTGTCGGCGAATATCGGAAACGCGTGCACCTGGTGTCGCCACAGGTGCAGGTCGCAGCTGACCCCGGCCTCCCGCACGGCCCGTGCCATGGATTCGGCGTCGCTGCGCAACAATTCGTCGTGACCGGCGTGGATCATCACCGGCGGCAGCACACTGAGGTCGTTGTCCAGCGGGCACATCAGCGGTCCGGGCTCCCCGTCGACGGTCAGACGCGTGTGGGTGCCCTCGATGTAGCGCACGAGCGACTGCACGGCCGATCCGGGGAACATGGGGCAGGCCGCCTGCATGTCGTGTTCGGCGCGGCGATCCGAATCGAGGTCGACGAGCGGCGACAGCGCGACGATGCCGGCGGGGCGGGGCAGATCGGATTCCGCGATGGCCAGGGCCGTCATGAACGACAGGTATCCCCCGGCGGAATCGCCGGCGATGACGATGTCCTCTCCCCGATAACCCTTCTCGCACAACCACTCGTAGCCGCGTACCGCGTCGTCCACCGCGTGTGCGATGGGAGCGTTCGGCAGCATCCGGTAGTCGACGCTGAGAACCGCGCCGTCGGCGCGATCCGACAGGCTCACGGCGAGCGAACGGTGAGTGTTGAGTCCGCACATCAGGAAAGCGCCGCCGTGCAGGTACAGCACCGCGCGCTTGGTCGATCGTCCTTCCGCACGGATCCACTCGGCACTGCACGTACCCAGGTCGACCTCCACGTACTGGGCTCCGGAGGGCTTGGGGAGCAGGGACGCAGCGCCGTCGACGACCGACAGTGGCCACGCGAGGTCCGGCCGGGCCATCCATGCCCCGACGACCGGCTTCGCGAGTGCGCGCACTGCGCCCCGAACGAATCGGGAGCGCACGCTTCCACCTCGGTGGGTGCGGCTGACGCCCTCACATCCACCGAAATCGTCGATCTCAGAAGACAGCACTGGAACCTCCCGTGGGACACCCACGAAACCGGTTGATTTATTTCGCCTTACGCGACGTGGTACTGCGGTTTACCCACACCTGTCCGGCATCGAAACACCCGGTTCGGATCACGAACCGGACACGAACGGGTGCGAGGCGCCCCCGCGGCGCCCCGTTTACCGGTCCGACCGGGGAGGTAACCAGCGCGTATGCCTACCGAGACCACGGTGTCCCTGTGGCGGGATCGCGCCTCGCGGACCGCGACGTACGACGACTGGACGGCCCGCCGGGAGCGTTACGACGTCGTGGTCGTCGGCGCAGGGATCACGGGCACCGTCACCGCCCTGCTCCTCGCCGAGCGGGGACTGCGCGTCGCGATCGTCGAAGCCCGGGACATCGGGGCCGTGACCACCGGAAACACCACCGGCAAGGTCAGCGTCCTGCAGGGCACACGCCTGTCGCAGATCGGCCGCAGACATTCCGGTGCGGTCCGTCAGGGATATGTCGACGGCACCCTGGCCGCGCAACGGTGGGTGGTCGACTTCTGCACGGAGAACGGACTCGACTTCGATCGTTCGGACGCCTACACCTATGCGCAGGACCCGTCGAACGTGAGCATGATCGACGCGGAGTACCACCACTGCCGCGCGGCCGGACTGCCGGCCGAACGTGTCGGCGAGATCCCGCTCCCCTTCGCCGTGGCCGCGGCGGTCACGATCCCCGACCAGGTGCAGATCGATCCCATGCCGCTCGTGTACACGGCGGTCGACCGGGCACGCACGGCCGGCGCTGACGTGTTCGTCGGGCGTCGCGTGAAGACCGTGGACACCGAGGACGCCGGATGCGTCGTCCGCACCGACGACGGCGACGTCCGTGCAGACCGCGTGGTCCTCGCGACCGGCATCCCCATCCTGGACCGCGGTGCATTCTTCGCCAGGGTGGAACCCGACCGCTCGTACTCCATCGCGGTCGAGGTGCCCGGCGGTCCTCCGGAAGGGATGTTCCTGTCCGCGGACAGTCCCACCAGGTCGCTCCGCACCGCCTCCGCGGCGGGAACGTCCTCGTCGGCGGATCGACTGCTGCTCGTCGGCGGGAACGGGCACGTCGTCGGCCGGCACGAGTCGCCCCGCTCGGCGTACGACGACCTGCTGCGATGGAGTCAACGGACCTTCCCCGGTGCCCACGAGCTGTACCGGTGGTCGGCGCAGGACTACACGAACATGGACAGCCTCCCCGAGGTCGGGCCCGTCCTGCCAGGCGCCGACCGGATCTGGGTGGCGACCGGCTTCGGCAAGTGGGGCATGACCGGCGGGGTCGCGGCGGCGCACATCATCGCGTCCCGGTTCTCGGAGTCGCCGGACCCCGAGGTCGAGGCGTGGGCGCCCGCCCTGGCGGCCTGGCGCACCGAACTGGTGACCGGCGCCCCCACCGCAGCCAAGCTCAATGCCACCGTCGCATGGCACATGGCCAAGGGCTGGTTGCAGGCCGCGACGTCCTCCGGACCGGAGCCCGAAGAAGGACAGGGCCGGGTGGTGCGCAGTTGCGGACGTCCCGTCGGAGTGTCCACGGTCGACGGCCGGACCCGCCGCGTGAGCGCGGTCTGCCCACACCTCGGCGGAATCCTGCGGTGGAACGACGCGGAGTCGTCGTGGGACTGCCCGCTGCACGGTTCCCGATTCGCCGCCGACGGCGCCCTGCTGGAGGGACCCGCGACCGGCGATCTCTCCCCCAGGTGACGGCGAGGGTGAAAGCAGGGGTGAGAGCCTGCGTTTCACACCCACCGCAGCCGGGTAGTTCTGACAGCAGCCGAGAAAGGACACACGAACATGAATTCCGCCGATGGGGCACGACTGTCCGGACTGACCGTCGCAATTCTCGCGACGAACGGAGTCGAGGAGGTCGAGCTCGTCGAGCCGCGTAAGGCTCTCGAGGACGAGGGCGCCACCGTCCGGCTCGTCTCGATCGAGCAGGGCGAGATCCAGGCCATGGAGAAGGACGTCGACGCCGCAGGGAAGTACACCGTCGATCACCTCGTCTCGGAGGTCTCCCCCGGCGACTTCGACGGCCTGGTACTTCCCGGTGGAACCACGAATCCCGATCAGCTGCGCCAGGATGACAAGGCCGTGTCGTTCGTGCGGGAGTTCGTCACCTCCGGGCGTCCGGTCGGCGTGATCTGTCACGGGCCGTGGACGCTCGTCGAGGCCGACGTGGTGCGCGACCGCACCCTGACGTCGTATCCGAGCGTCCGTACCGATATCCGCAATGCCGGCGGAAACGTCGTCGATCAGGAGGTGGTCGTCGATCGCAATCTCGTCTCGAGCCGCAATCCCGGCGACCTGCCGGCGTTCTGCAAGGCACTCGTCGATCTCTTCGCAGCGAACCCCGCGAGCTGATTTCTTCGGGCCGCGCACCACGCAGGCCCATCCTCTTTCCTCCACCGACCGCGACCGCGACCGCGACCGCAGAGGTTCCGGTCCGTCCCCACCTGTTTTCGAAAGGACCTCGACGATGCTCGAGCAGAGCCCCGTTTCCGGCGCCACCGTCTTTCCCTCCGCGCCCCTCCACCAGGGCGTGCGGTTCAGCACCGCGGAGATCAAGAAGCGTATCGACGAAATGTTCGACACCTCGGCCGCTCCCCTGCCGAGCGAGAGCTGATTCCCGAACAACTGCTGGTCGAAGGCCCACAGCAGCGCTCGCGGTTTGCGGCCACCTACCCGCCTTGATAACAAGAAGCAGTCGATTTCGAACATTTGGGATTGGTTCGCCGTAAGGCAATTGCACGAAGGCGGGAATATGAACGAAACGAACTCCGACGATTTCGTCGTGGTCGCCAACCGTTTGCCGGTGGATCTGGAGACGCCGGCCGACGGCGGCCCGCCGGTCTGGCGACGCAGCCCCGGCGGTCTGGTGACCGCCATGGAGACCGTCCTGAGGTCCAACAGCGGCGCCTGGGTCGGCTGGCCCGGCACTCCCGACGTGACGGTCGATCCCTTCGAAGAAGACGGGCTCTCGCTGTATCCGGTGGAGCTGTCCGCCCAGGAAGTCGAGGAATACTACGAGGGTTTCTCGAACGACACCCTGTGGCCGCTCTATCACGACGCGCTCGTTCCACCCACCTTCGATCGACGCTGGTGGCGCACCTATCGCGCGGTCAACCAGCGATTCGCCGAGGCCGCGGCCCGCGCCGCCGCCCCCGGGGCGACGGTGTGGGTGCACGACTACCAGCTCCAGCTCGTTCCCCGGATGTTGCGCGAGCTCAGGCCCGACGTCACCATCGGCTTCTTCCTCCACATCCCTTTCCCGCCCACCGAACTGTTCCTGCAGTTGCCGTGGCGTAAGGCGATCGTCGACGGTCTGCTCGGCGCCGATCTCGTCGGTTTCCACCTCCCCGGTGGGGCACAGAACTTCCTCTACCTCGCCAACCGGCTCTTCGGACTCCCGGCACCGCGCGGGACCGCATCCGGCGGCACCATCGATCTCGGCGATCGACAGGTCCGCGTCGGCGCCTACCCGATCTCCATCGACTCCGCGCAGCTCCGGGAACGTTCCAGCGACAAGGTCATTCGCGAGCGCGCCGCCGAGATCCGCAGGGATCTGGGCGATCCGGAGGTCATGCTGCTCGGCGTCGACCGTCTCGACTACACCAAGGGCATCGACGTACGGCTCGAGGCGCTGCACGAGCTGTTCGCCGACGGCACCCTCGATCCCGAGAAGGTCGTGATGGTGCAGTTGGCCACGCCGAGCCGGGAGCGCTTGACGGCATACGCACAGCTCCGGGACCAGGTGGAGCGCGAAGTGGGACGGATCAACGGCGAGTTCGCCCGGCTCGGCTCCCCTGTCGTCCACTACCTCCACGCCTCGGTCGACCGCGACGAGCTGCTCGCGATGTACACCGGTGCCGACGTCATGCTGGTCACTCCCCTGCGCGACGGCATGAATCTCGTCGCCAAGGAGTACATCGCCTGCCACGGCGACGGCAGCGGGTCGCTGGTGCTCAGCGAATTCGCCGGGGCGGCAGCGGAACTCCGTCGCGCACTCCTCGTCAATCCGCACGATCTCGAAGGCGTCAAGCGCGCGATAGTGGAGGCGATCGAGGAGGATCCGGCCGAACGGAAGAGGCGTATGAAGACCATGCACGCGCACGTCATGGAGCACGACGTCGCCCGTTGGTCGCGCACCTTCCTCGAGGATCTACAGGCCACCTCGGGTGCGCACGTCGCTGCCGCCGAAAACTAGGGCACGCGGGAACCGCACCCGGAGAAGTGCAGACCTACTGGCTCGGCTGCGGTACCTCGCACTCGACCTGGGGATTGACGCCCGCGTAGTTGAGCGGCCCGGCCACCACCGTGACCGCCACCGTCGCGAGACTGCTGCAATTCTGGTCCGAGTCGCTGAAGTAGCCGCGCTGACCTGCGGCCACCGCACCGATGACCAACCAGACCAGGACCACGAGACTCAACAATCGCACGATCTCACCTCGATCCGTCCCACACGCCGGACCGTCCGGCCGGGTAGCAATACCCGAGGCGGAAATCGAACAAACGCACCGAGGAACATGATCCGGCCATACCGGACGCAACACCTCTCTGCACATCCGGGTGCGAACCATCGCGTGGGAGTACCGGCATAATTTCTCTTGTGACCGATTCGCCCGCCGATGAAGGGTTGAGCCGGATCCTCGCCGACGACGTCTCCCGGCACGTCGGAAGTTTCCGGTACCTGTCGACCGACGACTCGTGGGAATGGTCGGCTTCCGTCGCCCGGATTCACGGCTACGAACCGGGCACCGTCGTACCCACTACCGAACTCGTCCTCCGGCACAAACACCCCGACGACAGGGAGGACATCACGACGCTCCTCACCTCCGTCCGTACCGCGGGTGAACCGTTCAGCAGCCGGCACCGGATCGTCGACACCCGGGGCACGATCAGACATGTCGTCGTGATCGGCGATCGCATCGTGGACGAGGACGGCTCGGTACTCGGCACGTCGGGGTTCTATCTCGACCTGACCGACGCTCTCGAAGAGGACCTGCGGGCAGCGGTCGACGCGGCGATGTCGTCCTGGCGGACGCCCGTGCCGTCATCGAACAGGCCAAGGGCGCTCTCATGCTGGCGTACACGATCCCGGCCGAGCGCGCGTTCGAGATCCTCGTGTGGCGTTCCCAGGAGACGAACGTCAAGCTGCGGTCACTCGCCGAACGGCTCGTACACGAGATCTCGACCACCCCAGGGCTCCTCGAAGAGTTCCGCGGCCGTTTCGATCACCTGTTCCTCACCGTGCACGAGCGAGTCCGATCGGGCGACCCGCTCGGGGGTACCCGAAGGTGGAGTCGCGTCCGGCGCCGCACCGGTCGCTGCGCCCGCGCGCCCTTCGAAGTGAGGAGAGCCATGACCCAGGATGTGGAGAAACGTTGGAACGACCCCCGCACGGCCCGTAAGGCCACGATGTACGCAGGGGGCGTGATCGTCGCTGCACTCGTGGTGATGGGCGTCGCCATCCTCTGGGGCACGAACTCCGGACAGGATTGCAGCGACGCCGCATTCGCGGTGTGCGCCGATCCCGCCCGCCAGATCCTCGTCTTCGGCCCCACACTCGTGCTCCTGCTCGGCGGTCTCGGTGCACTGTGGACGGCGTACCGCACATGGAAGCGCGGCGGTCGTTGGCCGATCTGGCAGGGCGCGGGATGGGCACTGCTGGTGCTGATGGTCGCCTACGCCACCATCTCCGCACGCGCCATCATCTGACCGGGCGCCCGGTCGTCCCGGCCCGGGACGGCCGGAGCCACCGACCCCGCACGAACGAACAGGCGGAACAACAGCGTATTTCGGTTCGTACCGACGCGCCGTGACCGGTTTATCCCTCATCACACACGGGAATACCGCTGTGGTGAAGATCGCGATGGTTGCCGGACAAGTGAATCCCCTGCTCGGTCACGGCGCGCACGCAGGTGCAGCGCCGCAAGGACTGCACGTCCACCTGGCCGAACTGTCCTCCGCCCTCGCCGGGGCCGGTCACGAGGTGGTGGTCTACACACGCCGCGAGGATCGCGACGGCCCCGACCGGATCTCCGCCCCTGGTGGATACGAAGTGGTGCAGGTGCCGGCGGGTCCGCCGTCCCCGCTGCGCCCCGACGAAACTGCCTCTGCGATGGGCGAATTCGGCAGCTTCCTGGATCGGGAGTGGCGTCAGCGGCCACCGGACATCACCCACGCCCACTACTGGCTGTCCGGACTGGCCACCCAGCTCGCCACCCGCTCGCTGGGCATCCCCACGGTCCAGACCTTCCACTCCCTCGGCACGGTCGAGCACCGCATCCGGGAGAAGACGGCGATGGACGCATCCGCGCGCGACCGAATCCGCTTGGAGCGACTCATCGCCCGGGGCGCGACGCGCATGATCGCGACGAGTTCCGACGAGGTGTTCGAGCTGGCGCGCATGGGACTCCCCCGCACGCGGACCACAGTGGTACCGAGCGGAGTGGACGCCGCGCACTACAGCACCGCCGCCGCTCCCGACACCACAAGGACCCGCAAGCATCGCCTGCTCGCAGCCGGTCCTCTCGAACCGGGCTCCGGATTCGACATCGCCATCGAAGCGCTGGCGGGCATTCCCGACACCGAACTCGTCATCGCCGCGCATCCCGCTCCGCCGTACCTGTCGCGCCGAGCAGACGAGCAGGAGAAGTCCCGTCTGGTGAAGCTCGCACGCGTACGCGGTGTGCAGGGACGCGTCCGGATCCGCCGCGACGTCGGGCGGGACGAGATGCCCGGTCTGCTCCTGTCCGCCGACGCCGTGGTCTCCACCCCCTGGCACGATCCGTCGGGGATGCTCGCCCTGCAGGCGATGTCGTGCGGTCGCCCGGTCATCGCAACCGCCTCCGGTGGAATGCTCGACACCGTGCTCGACGACGCCACAGGCCTTCTCGTGCCCACCCGCTCCCCCGAGGCCGTCGCGGCCGCCGCACGCCGGCTTCTCTCCGATGCGACGACACGCGCCACCTTCGGTATCGCCGGACGCGACCGCGTGCTCGCCCGGTACACCTGGGCTCGCGTGGCGGAGGACACTCTTCGCGCCTACGAACGGTGCGTGCCGGTCAGGCGTACTGCACACCGGACCGCACGGACCGGTGTGCAGTAGCGCCCATCGAACTCGGCACATGCACCGGAACGATCAGCGACGGAAGTCCTGATCGTTCCGGTGCGCACCCGCCCCACCGACCTCGCCGATCCGGCCCTCGCCGCCGGGCACCGAGTTCGAGGTCGGCGAACCTGCCGTTCCCGGAGTCGATTCCCCGCGGTGGTCACCGCGATCGGCGCCTTCCGCCGCACGGGGATCCAGCTCTTCCGCGCGGCGACGACGTTCGTCGAGTTCGGCTCGCGCCGCTTCGGCGGTACGGCGTTCGTCCTCCGAGCGGGCACGCAGCCGCTCCGCCTCGGCCGCCTTGGCTTCGGCTTCCGCCGCGGCGCGGCGGGCCTCCGCTTCGGTGCGTTCGGCCGACGCAGCCCGTTGTTCGACTCCGGGCCTGTTCTCCTCGACGCTGCGACGCAGACGTTCGGCTTCGGCACGCCGTCGCTCGGCGCGCCGGTTGCGGAGCGTCCACACCAGCACCGCCACTACCACCAACGCGACGACCACCGCTATCACCAGCAGAATCCAGTCGTTCGTGCTCATCTCGACCTCCTCGGGTTCATCAGCGGGTTCCCCCGGGTCGAAGTGACGAAACGGGCAGGTCGGGCCGGTCGGTGGATCGGAGGCGTCCCGAAACAGAACCGTTGCCGCCCGGGTGTCCCGAACGGCAACGGTATGGAGGGGCGTGGCGCAACGCGTGCCACGCCGTGTGGTCGACTCTCCTCTTACATCACAGGAGCGACCGCAGCGAGCGCTGCTTCACGTGTCCTGCAGGCCTTGGCGGCGATGGCGGCATCGGCGACCCGGAGCAACCGTTCCACCGGTCGCCCACTCAGAAGAGCCCAGCGGACGTTCAGGGCACGCGCGCGCTCGTCGAGATCGTCGAAGACCGACAATCCCGCCGCACCGAAGAATTCGACTGCCCCGAGGTCGACGACCATACGGATCGATTCTTCGAGCTGCCGATGGGTGAACGCGTGGAGAGCGTGTGCGTTACGGATGTCGATCTCGCCGCGCACATCGATCCAGACGAGGTCCGGCTCGATCCTCTGAGCACTGAATTCCGCACCGACGACCCGCTCTGCGGGGATATCGGACCTGATCGGCCGAGCCGACCATGCGGATGGGACGGAATCTACCTGTGCGGCAATTCGCTGAGGAACTGTCATAACACTTCCCAACATCGAAAATTGCAGGAAGCACGACCTACGAGACAGGCACAACCGGTGACCGATCGGAACCCTCCCGGAACGGGGGTGCTTCCGTGTTCTCGGCTGTGTGCTCAACCTTCTGCCCCAACGGTAGTCCACGAACCATCGGCGCTCAACACATCGAACGTGCATTTCGGGCATGTTGCGGACCCCTGCCCAGGTCACGGCGGATGGATTGAATTCGCGATATCTGGGTAATCTCTCCGACGACCAGACAGACACGACCCCCTCGTACCCCCACTCCCCGTACTGGAGACATCAGGCTCATGGCAAAATCCGCGTCGATCGAATCGGCACGCGACCACAATCCCCCGGTAGTCGAACTTCGAGTAGAGGCCCATCCCGATCAGCTCGCAGTGCTTCGAGCGGTAGCCGCCGCGATCGCGCTGCAGCACGACTTCGACCTCGATACCGTGGCGGACGTGAAGCTCGCCGTCGACGAAGCGGCCACGCGGCTGATCATGGGCGCTCCCGAGGACGCCGTTCTGGCATGCTCCTTCCGGGCGGCCCTTCCTCTGCTGCACATCAGCCTGTCGGCACCGACGAACGATGCCTCCGCGATCGGGCAGCCGCGCTCCTTCGGATGGCACGTGCTCAACTCGCTGACCGAGTCCATCTCGGTGACGAGCGACGACTCGCGCGCCACGATCGACATGTCCATCGCCGAAGGCAGCGCCGATCGGTGACGCGCAACACGGGTAGGTCGAGCGACGAGTACGCCGACGTCACCGAAACGCTGAGAACACTCCTCGCACTCGAGGAGGGCGACCCCGGTCGCATCCGCATCCGCGACGAAGTGGTCGAGCGGTGCCTTCCGCTCGCCGAGCACATCGCCCGACGCTTCGACGGCCGTGGTGAGGCCTTCGAGGACCTGCTGCAGGTCGCGCGTCTGGGCCTGGTCAACGCGGTCGACCGGTTCGACCCCGAACGCGGCTCGGATTTCGTCTCCTTCGCGGTCCCCACGATCATGGGCGAGGTGCGCCGGCACTTCCGGGACGCCGGCTGGGCCGTTCGTGTGCCGAGACGCATGAAGGAACTGCACCTGTCCCTGAGCAAGGCCACCTCCGAGCTCTCCCAGCAGCTCGGACGTGCGCCCACCGCCTCCGAGCTCGCCGAGGAACTCGGCATCGATCAGGAGGAGGTGTTGCAGGGTCTCGTGGCCGGTAACGCCTACCAGACGGTGTCGGTGGACCGATCGTCCCCGTCGGGCGACGACGGGCTCACCCTCGCCGATACGCTCGGCGACTACGACGCAGCGCTGGACGAGGTCGAGAACCACGAGGCGCTGCGTCCGCTGCTCGAGGCCCTTCCGGCCCGCGAACGCACGGTCGTGCTGCTGCGCTTCTTCGGCAACATGACGCAGACGCAGATCGCCGAGCGCGTGGGTGTCTCGCAGATGCACGTGTCGCGTCTGCTCACGAAGACCCTCGCGCAACTCCGCGATCAGCTCGGCGACAACTTCTGACGGGGTCGACGTCCCGGGTTCTCGTTACCCGGGACGTCGACACGGTCAGAACGTCGAGGCGTCGATCACGAAGCGATAGCGCACATCACTGGCGACCACACGGTCGTATGCCTCGTTGATCCGGTCCGCGGAGATCAGCTCGATCTCCGCACCGATACCGTGCTCTGCGCAGAAGTCGAGCATCGCCTGCGTGTCGGGGATGCCGCCGACATTCGATCCGGCCATCGCACGATCGTTCATCGCGAGCGAGAACGCCCGCACCGACAGCGGCTTCTCGGGCAGGCCGAGGCCGACGAGGGTGCCGTGCAGCCGCAGCAACGATAGGTAGCGATCGAGGTCGAGGTTGACCGAGACGGTGTTGAGGATCAGGTCGAACTTCCCGCGCAGCTCCTTGAACGTCGACTCGTCCTCGGTGGACCGGTAGTCGACCGCCCCGAATCGCAGGCCGTCGTCCCGCTTCGACAACGAGTGGCCGAGCACCGTCACCTCCGCCCCCATGGCTGCCGCGATCTTCACGCCGACGTGCCCGAGGCCGCCCATGCCGATGATCGCGACCTTGCTCCCCGGCCCGGCATTCCATCGCTTCAGCGGCGAGTACAGGGTGATTCCCGCGCACAGCAGAGGTGCCGCGGCGGCCGGGTCGAGTCCGTCGGGAATCCTCAGGACGAAGTGTTCGGTGACGACGATGTGCGTCGAGTAGCCGCCCTGGGTGACGGTGCCGTCGCGGTCGACGGAGTTGTAGGTCCCCGTCACCCGATTGGTGCAGTGCTGTTCGAATCCCGTTCGGCAGGGATCACATTCGCCACAGGAGTTCACGAAGCAGCCCACGCCGACACGGTCGCCGACGGCATGTCTCGTGACCTCGGACCCGACGGCGGCGACGGTACCGACGATCTCGTGACCCGGCACGATCGGGTACTTGGTTCCGCCCCACTCGTTCCGGGCGGTGTGGATGTCGGAATGGCAGATGCCGGCGAACTCGATCTCGATGAGCACGTCGAGCGGGCCGAGGGCACGTCGTTCGACGGTGGTCTTCGACAGGGGCGCGTCGGGCGCGGTGGCGGCGTAGGCGGCGACGGTGGTCGTACCGGTTGTGGACGTCATTCCTCCACAACTACTCCGCCTCACGACGACGTGCACCCGCGGGGGACTCCCGCGGGTGCGCGTCGTCGAGACGGTTCGGCTATCCGGCCTGGTCGGCCTGTTGTGCCGCCCGGCGGCGCAGTCGTCGCGCCGCGGCGACGAGGTTGCGCAACGACGGCTCGAGCTGCCAGTGATGACGGGTCTTGAGGCCACCGTCCGGATTGGCCCACAACCGGTCGAGTTCCACCGATTCCGCCGCCTCGGTGAGCAACTCGTCGAGCTCGTCGATGTCCGGGATCCGGGCCGACCGCGACTCGTAGACACCGGGACCGACACCGTGGGACAGCGCGCGGTCCTTGATCGCCTCGAGCACCCAGCGGATCGAGCGCGTCGCCACGATCGCCGTGACGTCGGCGTCGAGCCGCTCGATCGCGTCGACCACCGATGCCTGACCCGAATAGGTCAGGTGCGTGTGGATCTGCGTCTCCGGCTTCGCACCACCGGTGGCGAGACGGAAGGCGTCGACGGCCCAGTCGAGGTACTCGACGCGCCCGTCCTGCCGCAGCGGCAGCAGCTCACGGATGGCCGGTTCGTCCACCTGGATGATCGCGATGCCCGCCCGCTCGAGATCGGTGATCTCGTCGCGGATGGCCAGCGCGAGCTGGTCGGCCGTCTCGTGGAGCGGTTGATCCTGACGCACGTAGGAACGCGCCAGCATCGTCACCGGACCGGTGAGCATGCCCTTGACCGGCTTGTCGGTCAGCGACTGTGCGAACGAGATCCACTCGACCGTCATCGGCTTCGGGCGCACGATGTCGCCGTAGAGGATCGGTGGACGCGTGCAGCGCGAACCGTAGGCCTGCACCCAGCCGAAGTGCGTGGTGGCGAAGCCCTCCATCAGCTCGGCGAAGTACTGCACCATGTCGTTGCGTTCGTGCTCGCCGTGGACGAGGACGTCGAGACCGATGTCCTCCTGCAGACGGATGGTGGACTCGATCTCCTCCTGGATGCGCTTGACGTACTCGTCGTACGACATCCGGCCACGACCGAGTTCTGCTCGTGCCCTGCGGATCTCCGCGGTCTGCGGGAACGAGCCCAGGGTCGTCGCCGGCACCGGCGGCAGATCCAGGCGCTTCTGCTGCGCGACGCGGCGTTCCTCGTACGGCGCACGCACCCGATGGGCGGGCGTGATCGCGTTCAGACGTGCACGGACGGTGTGCTTCTGCTTGAAGTGCACCGACACGGGCGGCTTGCGCCACCGCTCCTCGGCGCCGGTCGTCAGTGCCTTGGCGAGGGAGACCACCTCCCCCACCTTCTGCTTCGCGAACGCGAGACGATCGGCGACGTCGCCGGGGATGTCGTACTCGACGAGCAGGTCGTAGGGCACGTGCAGCAGCGAGGACGAGGTCGACACGACGAGATCCGGTGCGACCGCGACGATCGACTTCAGGTACTCGAGGGTGCGGTGGCGGTCGACCTTCCACACGTTGCGGCCGTCGACGACACCGGCGTAGATGCGCTTGCGCTTGAGTCCGGGCACGGCGGCCAGTTCGTCCGCGCTGATGCGGCCGTCGACCAGGTCCAGGCCGATCGCCTCGATCTTCGACGCGGCCAGGATCGGCAGCGCCTCGCCGAGATGCCCGTACGGGCCGGTCACGAGCAGACGCGGACGCAGCGGAGCGTGCGAGAGCACGTCGTAGGCACGCGCGAGGGCTGCGAGCTCCTCCTCGCTGCGGTCCTCGGTGAACGACGGCTCGTCGAGCTGCACGCAGGTCGCGCCGGCGCGGGCGAGCTGCTCGAAGAGCTTCTCGTACTCGGGGAGCAGCGCGTCGAGCAGGTCGAGGGTGCGGAAGCCCTCCTTCGTCGACGTCGGCGCGACCTTCGACAGCAGCAGCAGCGAGACCGGGCCGAGCACCACCGGCCGCAGCTCGACGCCCTCGGCCTTCGCACGCTCGAACTCGTCGAGCACAGTCGCCGAGTTCAGCTCGAAGACGGTGTTCTCGTCGAGTTCGGGCTGGCGGTAGTGGTAGTTGCTACCGAACCACCGCACCAGCTCGAGCGGCGGGAAGTCCTCGCGTCCACGGCACAGCGTGAAGTACAGATCGAGCGGGTCGAGCTCGTCGGCCAGCGGACGGAACCGCTCGGGCAGCGCTCCGAACAACAGGGCGTTGTCCAGGACGTGGTCGTAGTAGGAGAACGTGTTGCCGGGTACCTGGGTCAGACCCGTGGCTGCGAGCTCGCGCCAGGTGTTCTCCTGGAGCTCGCGAGCGACCGCGACGAGTTCGTCGCGCGTGCCCTCACCGTGCCAGTAGGCCTCGAGGGCGAACTTGAGCTCGCGGCGGGGCCCGATGCGCGGGTACCCGAGGATGCTCGATCCGTATCCGTCGGCGAGAGTTGCCATGTCGGCGTCGACCTTTCCCTCATGCACATCGCGCCCGTGCACCGGTGACCAGTGTTCGGAACACTGTCGCCGGGCACGGGCGCCGTGTGCGGTGGTGCTACCTGGCTAGCCGGCCTTCTTGACCGTGCGACCGTTGTCGGCGTACTCGTAGAAGCCGGCGCCCGACTTCTTGCCGACGAGTCCCGCCTCGACCATGCGCTGCAGCAGCGGCGGGGCCGAGTACAGGGGCTCCTTGAACTCCTCGTACATGGAGTCGGCGATCGACTTGACGGTGTCCAGACCGACGAGGTCGGTCAGGGCCAGCGGACCCATCGGGTGGGCGCAACCCAGGACCATCGTCTTGTCGATGTCCTCCTTGGTGGCGAAACCGGACTCGACCATCCGGATCGCCGAGAGCAGGTACGGCACCAGCAGTGCGTTGGCGATGAAACCTGCACGGTCGGAGGACCGCACGACCTGCTTGCCCAGTACGTCGGCGGCGAACGCCTCGGCGCGCTTGGTGACGGTGGGGCTGGTCTTCAGGGTGGTGACGAGCTCGACGAGCGGGAGCACCGGCACAGGGTTGAAGAAGTGCATGCCGATGACACGCTCGGGGGCACCGGTCGCGATACCGAGCTTCATGATCGGGATCGACGAGGTGTTCGATGCGAGCACCGCGTGGGGATCGGTGACGATCTTGTCGAGTTCGGCGAAGATCTCGCTCTTGATCTTCTCGTCCTCGACGACGGCCTCCACGACGAGCTGCCGATCGGCGAAGTCACCGAGATCGGAGGTGAAACGCAGACGCCATGCGGCCTGCTCACGCTCCCGTTCGGTGATCTTCCCGCTGCTCACACCCCGGTCCAGCGACCGGAGGATGCGGGCGCGTCCGGCAGCCGCGAGTTCGCGGGTCTGCTCGAACACCAGTACGTCGACATGAGCGCGTGCGCACACCTCGGCGATACCTGCGCCCATGATGCCGGCGCCGATCACGCCGACGCGCTGAATCTTTTCGCTGGTCACGTCAGCTCCTTCTCGTTGTGGGGGTCGTGGCCGAGGCCGGAAGTACAGGTGCGGACCCATCGGGTGCGCGGGTGCAGAACTGCCCCTGATACGCACGCACCCCGCGGCAGGACATGGGGACCTGTGGATCCCGCCGCGGGGTGGTGGCCTCTTCGGTGGCGCTTGTTCCTAGTGGAACTGGCCTTCCTCGGTGGAGCCCTTCAGGGCAGCCGTGGAGGTGTTGGGATCGACGGTGGTGGCGATGGTGTCGAAGTAGCCGGCACCGACCTCACGCTGGTGCTTGATGGCGGTGAAGCCGCGCTCCTTGGCCGCCTTGAACTCGCGCTCCTGCAGGTCGACGAAGGCCGTCATGCCCTCGCGGGCGTAGCCGTGCGCCAGGTCGAACATGCCGTAGTTGAGCGAGTGGAAGCCGGCGAGGGTGATGAACTGGAACTTGAAGCCCATCGCGCCGAGCTCCTTCTGGAACTTCGCGATGGTCGCGTCGTCCAGGTGCGCCTTCCAGTTGAAGGACGGCGAGCAGTTGTAGGCCAGCAGCTGGTCCGGGAACTCGCTGCGGACGCCCTCGGCGAACTTCTTGGCGACCTCGAGATCCGGCACACCGGTCTCCATCCAGATGAGGTCGGAGTACGGAGCGTAGGCCTTCGCACGGGCGATGCAGGGCTCGATGCCGTTCTTGACGTGGTAGAAGCCCTCGGCGGTGCGCTCACCGGTGATGAACGGGCGGTCGCGCTCGTCGACATCGGAGGTGATGAGGGTCGCGGCCTCGGCGTCGGTGCGGGCGATGACCACGGTCGGGACGTCCGCGACGTCGGCCGCGAGGCGAGCCGAGGTCAGGGTGCGGATGTGCTGCTGCGTGGGGATGAGCACCTTGCCACCGAGGTGACCGCACTTCTTCTCCGACGCGAGCTGGTCCTCCCAGTGCGAACCGGCGACGCCGGCCGCGATCATGGCCTTCTGCAGCTCGTAGACGTTGAGGGCGCCACCGAAGCCGGCCTCACCGTCGGCGACGATCGGAGCGAGCCAGTTGTCGACGGAGGTGTCGCCCTCGACCTTGGCGATCTCGTCGGCGCGCAGCAGCGCGTTGTTGATGCGGCGGACGACCTGCGGAACCGAGTTCGCCGGGTACAGCGACTGGTCCGGGTAGGTGTGGCCGGACAGGTTGGCGTCGCCGGCGACCTGCCAACCGGAGAGGTAGATGGCCTTCAGGCCGGCGCGGACCTGCTGGACCGCCTGGTTGCCGGTGAGGGCGCCCAGCGAGTTGATGTAGTCCTCGTTGTTGACGAGGTCCCACAGGATCTCGGAACCGCGGCGAGCGAGGGTGGCCTCCTCGACGACGTTGCCCTGCAGCTTGGCGACCTGCTCGGCGGTGTAGTTGCGGGTGATCCCCTTCCAGCGCGGATTGGTGTCCCAATCCTTCTGGATCTCTTCTGCAGTCCTCGGGGTGCCGGTGGTCGACATCAAATCTCCACTCTCTAGATCTGCCCCGCTCGGGATGAAGCAGTACGCATGTACGACTTCACATCCTTTGCGTGCCGTTCGGATGTACAAGAACGACAATGACACAGTCCAAAAAACCCGTCTACCTGTTGCTAATGCCAATCTCGGTTATTTTCGTTGCAGGCATTGCGAAGATTGCTAATCGATGGTCGGTCCAACTACCCGAATCGGGCACGCGTTTATTACCCGCGAGTAGCAACTACCTCGGCTTTTGCCGCTGTCGTCCGGCCCATGCCGTCGGAACGACCCGTCCCGACGAATCACCCACCGCGGGACGGACCGGACACCTGTCTGTGACTGCCTTCACAAGCGTTGATCGCCGTTTGTGATCCCCATTGACCCCTGGAATCCCATCCGTAACATGTCTCGGGCCGGATCGGGGCCGGTGCGTCGTAGCGCCTTCGTGTCTCAGGGCCCCGGCCGAACAGCCCCCGAACACGAGGAGTCGACATTCTCTCGAGTACGTCGCGGTCGATCGTCGAAGCGACCCTGCCGGTGGTCGGCGCCGAGATCGGCACGATCTCACGTGTCTTCTACAACCGGCTCTTCCGGGCCGTCCCGTCCCTGCGGGACACCTTCAACCGCACCAACCAGGCCAACGGGGCCCAGCAGCGGGCACTCGCCGACTCGGTCGCCGCCTTCGCATCACTGCTGGTCACCCATGCACCGACCGATATCGACCCCATCATGGAGCGGATCGCCGCCAAGCACGCGTCCCTCGGTGTGCAGGCAGCGCACTACGGGATCGTGCGGACGCACCTGTTCGCCGCGATCGCCGAGGTCCTCGGTGACGCCGTCACACCGCAGGTCGCCGTGGCCTGGCACGAGGTGTACACGCTGATGGCGAACTCGCTCGTCGAGCAGGAGACGGAGCTGTACCGGCGGGCCGGTGTGGCGCCCGGCGACATCTGGCGTCGCGTGGTCGTCACCGAGCACGAGTACGACGGCGCGCACGCGGCCACCCTCCACCTCCGTTCCGTCGACGGTGAACCGCTGCCGGCCTTCCTTCCCGGCCAGTACATCTCGGTGCGGGTCGCGCTGTCCGACGGCTCCGAGCAGATCCGCCAGTACACCGTGTTCCCCGGCAGGGTGAGCGGCGAGTTGGCCGTCACCGTCAAGCGCGTGCCGGACGGACTCGTCTCCCCCGTGCTCTGCGACGGCCTGCGCGTCGGCGATCACCTCCTCGTGTCGCCGCCCTTCGGCAGCGTCGTGGTCGATCGGGGCAGCGAACCGCTGCTGCTCGTCTCGGCGGGCGTGGGCGTGACGATGACCGTCGCGGCGCTGCGCGACATGCAGTCCCGAGGCGACGGCCGGAGCGTCGACGTCGTCCACATCGACCGCACCCCTTACGAGCAACCGCACCGGACCGAGATCGGCATCCTGGTCGACTCGTTGCCGGACGCCCGGCTGCACGTGCGCTACACCGAGTACGACGAGATCCGCAGCGACGGGCGAACTCCCCTGTCCGGGCTGACGATTCCGGGCGACGCCCGCACCTACGTGTGCGGTCCGATCCCGTTCATGCGTGCGATCCGCTCCGATCTCGTCGCGTCGGGCCTGTCCCCGGGGTCGATCCACTTCGAAGCGTTCGCGCCGGGCTCGTGGTTCGGTCTCGAGGCTCCACCGGTGCCCGTCGATTAACACGCTGCGAACGCCACCTTGCGAAGGCTGCGAGGCAGTTCTACCCTGGGCGAATGGCCAAGACCTATGTAGGCGCCCGGTTGCGGCAGCTACGCACCGAGCGAGGACTCAGCCAGGCTGCGCTCGCCAAGACCCTCGAGATCTCGGCAAGTTATCTCAACCAGATCGAGCACGACGTCCGGCCCCTGACCGTGCCCGTCCTGCTGCGCATCAGCGAGGTCTTCGGGGTGGACGCCACCTTCTTCTCCTCGCAGGACGACACCCGTCTGATCGCGGAGATGCGGGAGGTCGCGCTCGACCAGGAGATGGGCATCGAGGCCGACGCGCAGGAGATCGCCGAGATGGTCGCAGCCCATCCCACTCTGGCGCGCGCAATGGTCAATCTCCACCGGCGCTTCCGCAACACCACCGCGCAGCTCGCCGTCGCGACCGAGGAGAGGTACAGCGACGGCAGTGGCAGCGGTGCGATCACCATGCCCCACGAAGAGGTGCGCGACTACTTCTACCAGCGGCAGAACTACCTGCACGATCTCGACACCGCGGCCGAGGAACTGGCCAACCGCATCCGGTTCCATCGCGGCGACGTCGGCGGCGAGATCGCCCGCCGCATGACCACGGTCCACGACGTGCAGATCGTCAAGCGCATCGATCTGGGCGAGAACATCCTGCACCGCTACGACCCCGAGACCCGTGTCCTCGAAGTCGCGCCGCAGCTGTCCGGCGGGCAGCAGGTCTTCAAGCTGGCCATCGAACTCGCGTACCTGGAGTGCGGGGAGCTCATCGACCGCCTCGTCGCGGAGGGTTCGTTCACGAGCGACGCCTCGCGCGCGCTGGCCCGGCTCGGGCTCGCCAACTACTGGGCGGCCGCACTGATCCTGCCGTACACACAGTTCCACGAGATCGCCGAGGACTTCCGCTACGACGTCGAGCGTCTGTCGGCCTTCTACGGCGTCAGCTACGAGACGATTGCGCACCGTTTGTCGACCCTGCAACGTCCGAAGCTGCGGGGCGTCCCGTTCTCGTTCGTGCGCGTCGACCGCGCGGGGAACATGTCGAAGCGACAGTCCGCCACCGGTTTCCACTTCTCGACGAGCGGCGGTACGTGCCCGTTGTGGAACGTCTACGAGACCTTCGCCTATCCCGGCAAGATCATGACGCAGATCGCGCAGATGCCCGACGGTCGTCGCTATCTGTGGGTCGCGCGCACGGTCGAGCGTCGCGCCGCACGCTACGGCCAGCCGTCGAAGACGTTCGCGATCGGTCTCGGCTGCGAACTGCGGCACGCGCATCGCCTCGTCTACGCCGACGGTCTCGATCTCGACGAGTCCAACCCAGGCACGCCGATCGGCTCGGGTTGTCGCGTGTGCGAGCGGATGAACTGCCCGCAGCGTGCCTTCCCGCCCCTGGGCAAGGAGATCGACATCAACGAGCACCGTTCGTCGGTCTCGCCGTATCTGGTGCGCTGAGCGTCGGTAGGCTCGTCGCATGGCACGCACCCCCGACGCGATCGGCGCGAAGGCACTCGAGTTCCTGTCCGAGTACCACCTCGCGACGCTCACGACCCTCCGCAAGGACGGCTCGCCGCACGTCGTCGCCGTCGGGTTCACGTGGGACGGCGAGGCCTGCCTCGCCCGCGTCATCACCTTCGAGGGTTCCCAGAAGACCCTCAACGTCGAGCGCGGGGGTTACGCGGTGGTGAGCCAGGTCGACGGCGGTCGCTGGCTCACCCTCGAGGGCCCGGCCCGCGTGACCCGCGAGCCGGCCGACGTCCGCGAGGGCGAGTGTCGCTACGCCGGCCGCTACCGCGAACCCCGCCCCAACCCTCGCCGCGTCGTCATCGAGATCGCAGTCGAGCGCGTGATGGGTTCGGTCCTCGACCCCGCCTGACGCATCCGCTCGCTTGTTTGCCATCCGCAGCGGAAGCAGCTGCGGCAAATAGCTGGGACGGTAGCGGTTACCGCCGCGCACGGGCGACGGCACGGTCGAAGCGAGCGCGGACGACGTCGAACCGGGACAGTTCGGGCCACGTCCACCTGACCACTTCGAAGCCGAGGTCGCGCAGGGCGTCCTCCCGTCGCTTCTCGTTCCGTAGGGCCTCGACGCCTCCCTCGTCGTACTTGCCCATCCCGTCGAACTCACCGACGACTCCTTCGTCCTCCCAGAGGAAGTCGACCCGGGCGACGAACTGCCCGTCGGGTGTTCGTATCTCCTTCTGGAGCGTCGGTGCGGGCATGCCGGCCTGATGCATCCGGATGCGACTCAGCGATTCCCCCGGACTCTCGCTGCGACCGTCGAGAAAGGCAGCCACGCGTCGCGCCGCGGCGATACCCCTACGCGGCCCGGACTCGTCGAGACAACAGAGCAACGCGGAGCCGAACTCCGCATCGCGTGCCGCAGCGCAATCACCCGCGATCACGGCTTCGTCGAAGTCGAGTGTGCAGGCGAGATCCACGACGGTCCGGGCGAGCGAGGTGCAGGGAACGCCGTCCACCTCCGATCGCTCGTCTGCGGGAAGTGGTGCGACGTGCAGGTGGCGACTTGCGGTCCTGCGTCCCCCACCCGACCTGTCGCGGGTGACGTGGACCCGCGTGAGGTCCGGCTTCCACAGGGCGAGCCCGTGCAGGACGGCGGCGGACTCGTGGCTGATCACCGTACCCGGCGCGAGCACCGCCCCGACGGATCGCACGCGCACGCGATAGCGATCGAGTTCGTCGAGGGCGTCGTCGCGGTGGAGGTAGACGCCGGGTTCGAGTCGCTCGAGTTCACCGGCGCGTACCGCACGACGGATCTCGGAGTCGGTCATCCCGGAAGCGAGAGCGGTGGTCCGCAGGAAAGGCGTCGGTCGCATGCGGACCACCGTGCCCGATCGTCGTGGTACAGAAGCGGTGCGAACATCGGTATTCGCGTCGCCTGTGGATGATCCCGCCCCCTGTGGACAAACAGTTCGCTACACCGTCAGCCATCCGCCGCAGCGACTGCCGTAGCGGATCGCGAAGGTCGTAGCGGATGCTTGTGCGCACTTTGTAACACACGCGAAATCTGTGTCACGAGACCGTGACCGGAAGATATTCCCGCGCAACAACTCCCTTCTACTGTGTGGCCTCACGGATACAGCGCTGTATACGCCTCCCGGATACACCGGGGTCTTCTCCGGCCACACCTTCGAAGGAAGGGCTCTACATGTCTGTTGTCAGGTCCAGGCTCGCCACCCGCGCCATCGCGGCCCCCGCAGCACTCGTCGCAGTCGGACTCGTGCTGTCCGCCTGCGGAAGCCGCGCGGGTGACGAGGGCAGCACGGCCGCCTCCGGTGCTGCGTCGTGCGTCGACACCTCGGGCGACACCATCAAGGTCGGCTCGCTCAACTCCCTGTCGGGCACGATGGCCATCTCCGAGGTCACCGTCCGCGACTCGATCGCGCTGGCCGTCGAGGAGATCAACGCCGACGGCGGTGTGCTCGGCAAGCAGATCGAGATCGTCTCCGAGGACGGCGCATCCGAGCCGACGGTGTTCGCGGAGAAGGCCGAGAAGCTCATCGGATCCGACTGCGTTGCAGCGGTGTTCGGCGGTTGGACGTCGTCGAGCCGCAAGGCGATGCTGCCGGTCTTCGAGGACCGCAACGCGCTGCTGTACTACCCCGTCCAGTACGAGGGCCTCGAGTCGTCGTCGAACATCTTCTACACCGGCGCGACCACCAACCAGCAGATCGTGCCCGCATTGGACTACCTGAAGGAACAGGGCGTGAAGTCGCTCTACCTCGTCGGTAGCGACTACGTCTTCCCGCAGACCGCCAACCGCATCATCAAGGCGTACGCCGAGGCCAACGGCATCGAGATCAAGGGCGAGGACTACACCCCGCTCGGCTCCACCGACTTCTCCACCATCGTCAACAAGGTGCGCACCGCCGACGCCGACGCGGTGTTCAACACCCTCAACGGCGACTCCAACGTCGCGTTCTTCCGCGAGTACACCAACGCCGGCCTCAACGCGAAGGACATGCCGGTCGTGTCGGTGTCCATCGCCGAGGAGGAGGTGGGCGGCATCGGTGCGCAGAACATCGAGGGCCAGCTCACCGCGTGGAACTACTACCAGACCGTCGACTCCCCCCAGAACGCGTCCTTCGTCGAGGCGTACAAGGCGAAGTACGGTGCCAACAAGCCGACCTCCGATCCCATGGAGGCCGCCTACACCTCGGTCTACCTGTGGAAGAACACCGTCGAGAAGGCCGAGTCCTTCGAGGTCGACGACGTCATCGAAGCCGCCGACGGCGTGACCTTCGACGCCCCCGAGGGCACCGTCACCATCGACGGCGACAACCACCACATCACCAAGACCGCCCGCATCGGTGAGATCCGCGGCGACGGCCTGATCTACACCGTCTGGGAGTCCGACGGCGCCATCGAGCCCGACCCGTACCTCGAGTCCTACGACTGGGCGTTGAGCCTGTCCGGTAACTGAGCACGGAAGCCGAAGGGGGAGACGACATGGATGTCCTCGTAGGACAGCTCTTCACAGGATTGAGTATCGGATCGATCCTGTTGCTGGCAGCGCTGGGGCTGTCGCTGACGTTCGGCCAGATGGGCGTGATCAACATGGCCCACGGCGAATTCATCATGGCCGGCAGCTACACGGCGTTCGTCGTGCAGCAGGTGATCTCGTCGGCCGGGGTGTCCCTGTTCGTCTCCCTCCTCGTCGGCTTCCTGGTGGGCGGTGTGATGGGCGTGATCCTCGAGGTCACCCTCATCCGCCGCATGTACCACCGCCCGCTCGACACCCTGCTGGTCACCTTCGGTGTGGGCCTGCTGCTGCAGCAGGCCGCCCGCGACATCTTCGGCGCCCCCGCCGTCAACGTCGTCGCACCGTCCTGGCTCTCCGGTGGTGTGGAGATCTTCGGGGCCGTCGTCCCGAAGACCCGACTGTTCATCCTCGCCCTCGCCGTGGTCTGCGTGGTCGCCCTGATCGCGTCGATGAAGTACACGCCGATGGGACGACGGATCCGGGCCGTGGTGCAGAACCGCGATCTCGCCGAGACGGTGGGCATCTCGTCGCGCCGCACCGACATCACGACCTTCTTCCTCGGCTCCGGTCTCGCCGGCCTCGCCGGTGTGACTCTGACGCTCATCGGCTCGACCAGTCCGACGATCGGCCAGTCGTACCTCATCGACGCCTTCCTCGTGGTCGTCATCGGCGGTCTCGGTCGTATCGAGGGCGCGGTGCTCGCGGCCGTCGCACTGGGCCTGCTCAATTCGTTCATCGAGTACTCCACGACCGCGTCGATCGCGAAGGTCATCGTGTTCGTGCTCATCGTGATCTTCCTGCAGGTCCGCCCGCAGGGCCTGTTCGCCGTCAAGACGAGGAGCCTGGTCTGATGTCGTCGACATTCTCGGTCCGCAGCTTCACGAAACCCGGACCCGTCCGCACAGCAAGCGGATTCGCGATCGCCGCGATCGTCCTGTTCGGTCTCGCACCCGCAGTACTCTCCGATTTCCGTCTCGGCCTGCTCGGCAAGTTCCTGTGCTTCGCGATCGTCGCCGTCGGCATCGGTCTCGCCTGGGGTCGCGGCGGCATGCTCACCCTCGGCCAGGGTGTCTTCTTCGGCCTGGGCGCCTACATCATGGCGATGCACCTGAAGATCTCCGACGCCGAACTCCGCGGCGATGCGGTCCCCGACTTCATGCAGATCGCGGGCATCCGGGAACTCCCCGCCTACTGGGTGCCGTTCGCCTCCCCCGCCGTCACCCTGCTGGCGATCCTGATCGTGCCGGCGCTCATCGCCGCACTGCTCGGCTTCGGTGTGTTCGCCCGCCGCGTCAAGGGCGCCTACTTCGCCATCCTGTCCCAGGCGCTGGCCGCGGCCTTCGCGATCCTGCTCGTCGGGCAGCAGTCCACCGGAGGATCCAACGGCCTCAACCGTTTCCGCACCTTCTTCGGTTACGACCTGTCCGACCCGGTCAACAAGCGGATGCTGTTCTTCATCGTCGCCGCGATCCTGCTGCTCGTCGTCGCCGCGACCCGCCAGCTCATGCAGTCCCGCTACGGCGAACTGCTCGTCGCGGTGCGCGACCAGGAGGAGCGGGTCCGGTTCCTGGGCTACGACCCCGCGCTGATCAAGGTGGCCGCCTACACCGTCGCCGCCTTCTTCGCCGGTATCGCCGGTGCGATGTTCGTGCCCATCGTCGGCATCATCTCCCCCGCCGACGTCGGCATCGTCCCGTCCATCGCGTTCCTCATCGGTGTCGCCATCGGCGGACGCACCACCCTGCTCGGCCCGGTCCTCGGCGCGGTGGGTGTGGCGTGGGCGCAGACCACCCTGTCGGAGAACTTCCCCTCCGCCTGGACCTACGCGCAGGGCCTGCTGTTCATCGTCGTCGTCGGCTTCTTCCCCGCCGGCCTCGCCGGGGTCATCACCCTGCTCCGCCGACGCCGCCGCACCACCCCGACGGAACCCACACCGCCGGCCGAACCCGAGCCCGCCGACCTTCCCGAGATGGAGCCCGTGCGATGAGCAAACCCGTCTACGGCGGCAACGCCGGAATGAGCAGCGACTACCTCGAGATCCGCGACCTGCGTGTCACCTTCGACGGCTTCACCGCCGTCGACGGCGTCGACCTCACCCTCCTCCAGGGCGACCTGCGGTTCCTCATCGGCCCCAACGGCGCCGGCAAGACGACCCTCGTCGACGCCGTCACCGGTCTGGTCCCGGCGACCGGCTCGATCACGAAGTCGGGCGTCGAACTGCTCGGCAAGAAGACCCACAAGATCGCGCGCCTCGGTGTCGGCCGCACCTTCCAGACCGCTTCGGTCTTCGAGGAACTGTCGGTCCTGCAGAACCTCGACATCGCCGCCGGCGCGGGCCGCTCCCCGTGGCAGTTGCTGCGCCGCCGCAACGACGTGCTGCCCGAGATCGAGGAAGCGCTCGAGACGATCGGCCTGACCGCTCACCGCGACACTCCCGCGGGCATCCTCGCCCACGGGCAGAAGCAGTGGCTCGAGATCGGCATGCTGCTCGTGCAGAACGCCGACGTGCTGCTCCTCGACGAACCCGTCGCCGGCATGAGCCACGACGAACGCGAGGAGACCGGGCAGCTGCTGCGCCGCATCGGTGCGCAGCGCACGGTGGTCGTCGTCGAGCACGACATGGACTTCATGCGCGCCTTCGCCACCTCGGTCACCGTCCTCGCCCGCGGCAAGGTCATCGCCGACGGCACCGTCGACCAGGTCCAGAACGACCCGCAGGTCCAGGAGGTCTACCTCGGGACCGCCACCGCTCCCCAGGAGGCATGATGCTCGAACTCGTCGACGTCCGCGCCGGTTACGGTCGCACCGAGATCCTGCACGGCATCTCCCTCACCGTGCCGACCGGGAAGACCGTCGCGGTCATGGGCCACAACGGCGCCGGCAAGACCACACTGCTGCGCGCCGCCGTCGGCCTGCTGCCCGTCACGAAGGGGAAGATCCTCTTCGACGGTGACGACATCACGTCGCTGCGACCGTCCGCGCGGGTCGCCCGCGGTCTGGCCTACGTCCCGCAGGGGCAGCAGTCCTTCGGTCAGCTCACCTGCCGTGAGAATCTGCAGGTCGTCGCCGACACGCGCCGCAACGGCCGTCAGCTGGTCGCCGACATGCTCGACCTGTTCCCCGCGCTCGTCCCGCTGCTCGATCGCCGGGCGGGTCTGCTCTCCGGCGGCCAGCGCCAGCAGCTCGCGATCGCCCGCGCGCTGATCACCGAGCCGCGCATGCTCATCCTCGACGAGCCCACCGAGGGCATCCAGCCGTCGGTGGTCGCCGAGATCGAGAACACCATCGTCGAGCTCGGTCGCAGCGGCGACCTCGGGGTGCTGCTCGTCGAACAGCACATCGGTTTCGCCCTCGACAACGCCCTGCACTACTACGTCCTCGAATCCGGGCGCATCACCTCGACGGGTGACGGTGGTGTCGACGCCGCCTCCACCGTCCGTGCGGCGATGGCGATCTGATGGCCGCCGACACACGGCGCGAGAGGGTCTACAAGGCCCTGCGCGATCGCCTGATGGCCGGGACACCCTCCCCCGACGAACGACTCAGTGAAGAACGCCTCGCCGAGCAGTACGGGGTGTCGCGCACGCCGGTGCGCGAGGCCCTCGCCCGATTGGTCTCCGACGGACTCGTCGAACGCCGCGACCAGGGGCTGTACCCCTACCGTCCGCGCTTCGACGACCTCGCCGACCTGTACGAGCTGCGGACCACGCTGGAGCTGCGCGGGATCCGCCGCGCGCTCGACGGCGAGTCGGTGCGGCACGATCCCGACGTCCTCGGTCCCGAACTCGACCGCTGGTACGAGATCCGCGAGGAGCCGCCCGAGCCCGACGCCGGTTTCGTCACGCTCGACGAGCGCTTCCACATGACGCTGCTCGCCGCTTCCGGCAACCGTGCGCTGTGCGACGCGCTGGCCTCGGTGAACGCGAAGGTGCGCCCGGTGCGGATGTTCGACTATCTGACCCCCGACCGCATCGTCGCGACCGTCGACGAGCACATCGAGGTCGCCGAGCTGGTCCTCGCCGACAAGCTCGACGACGCCCACGACCTGCTGCTCGCTCACATCGACACTTCGCGATCGGTGGTCGTGCGCCGGGCCGAGGAGGCACGCGCCTTCGCCCGGATGGCCCGCGCCGTCCGAGACTGACACTTCCGGTCGTGTCACGTGACCGGAGGGGTCCGGTGCGGCACACTGGCGCTCATGACACCCCGCATCCCGCCCGGACGTTTCAAGGAACTCGGCCCGATCAACTGGGTGACATGGAAGGCCCTGTCCGCCGCCGGCGGCACCTCTGATGCCCACCTGTTCAGCACCCTCGGCCGCACCGGACGACTGTTCCGCGGGTGGTTGCACTACGCCGGCATGCTCATGCCGTTCGGCCGTCTCGGCCGGTTCGAATCGGAGATGGTCATCCTGCGCGTCGCGCATCTGCGCGAGTGCGGTTACGAATTCGACCACCACACCCGCCTGGGTCGCCGTGCCGGCATCACCGACGAGGTGCGCGAGCGTATCGTCGCCGGACCCGATGCTCCCGGCTGGCAGGCGAGGCATCGCGCACTTCTCCTCGCCGTCGACGAACTCGTGGCGACGAAGAATCTGTCCGACGAGAGGTGGGCGTCGCTCACGCAGTTCTACGACGACCGCAGGCTCATCGAGTTCTGCCTGCTGGTCACGCAGTACGACGCTCTCGCCACGACCATCGGGGTGCTGCGGATCGAACGCGACTTCTGATCCGTCCGCACCGGCCGGCATCCGTTCGGCGGCGCGATCCCTAACAAGGCTGTTACACAACGTCACAGCGGCGTCATTGCTGGTCCATAGCGTATACAGCCATGTCCACAAAGACGTATACAGAAGCGTCGGTCCCCTCGACCTTCGCCTTCGACACCCTGCTGGTCGCCAACCGCGGTGAGATCGCGTGCCGCATCATGCGGTCCGCGCACAAGCTGGGTCTGAAGACTGTTGCGGTCTACTCGGACGCCGACGCAGCGGCCGCACATGTCGAACTCGCCGACCTCGCGGTCCGGCTCGGCCCGGCTCCCGCAGCCGAGTCCTACCTGCGGGCCGATCTCGTCGTCGAGGCGGCCCTGGCCACCGGTGCGGGAGCGATCCATCCCGGTTACGGATTCCTCTCGGAGAACGCCGAATTCGCCGCTGCCTGCGAAGGTGCGGGAATCGCCTTCGTCGGGCCGACCCCCGACCAGTTGCGCGTCTTCGGCGACAAGCACACCGCCCGTGAGGCCGCCCGCGCGGTGGGCGCGCCCCTCGTCCCCGGTAGCGGCCTGCTCGATTCGCTCGACGACGCGCTCGCCGCGGCCGAGGACATCGGCTATCCCGTGATGCTCAAGGCCGTCGGCGGGGGCGGCGGTATCGGGATGCAGGCCTGCCACAGCGCCGACGACCTGCGTGGGGCGTACGAACGCGTCATCCGTCTCGCCACGGCGAACTTCTCGTCCTCCGGTGTCTTCCTCGAACGGTTCGTCCCCCGCGCCCGGCACGTGGAGGTGCAGGTCTTCGGCGACGGGCACGGCCGGACGATCAGCCTCGGCACCCGCGACTGTTCGTTGCAGCGCCGGAACCAGAAGGTCGTCGAGGAAGCGCCCGCGCCGAACCTCCCCGACCACATCGTCGAGCAGATGCTCTCGTGTTCACGCGCTCTCGCGTCGTCGGTGCGGTACCGATCGGCGGGCACGGTCGAGTTCGTCTACGACGTCGACCGCGGCGAGGTGTCCTTCCTCGAGATGAACACCCGACTGCAGGTCGAGCATCCGGTCACCGAGGAGGTCACGGGCGTCGACCTCGTCGAGTGGATGCTGCGTCTCGCGCGCGGCGACGACAGCATGCTGGGCGGCCTGCCCGATTCCGGACCCGAGCTCACCGGGCACGCCGTGGAAGCCCGTGTGTACGCGGAGGATCCGGGACGCGACCACCGGCCGAGCGCGGGTCTGCTCACCCACGTCGAGTTCCCCGCCCACACCCGTATCGAGACGTGGGTGGACACGGGCACCGAGGTCGGCACCTTCTACGACCCGATGCTCGCGAAGGTGATCGTGCGCGGCGAGTCGCGGCGCACAGCATTCGCCGGGTTGGCGGAGGCACTCGACGACACCCGGATCCACGGCGTGCAGACGAACCTGTCGAAGTTGCGCAGGATCTGCTCCGAGGCAACGGTTCTCGACGCGGAGCATGTCACCACGACGCTGGCGGACATCCCCCCTGCCGGACGTCGCATCGACGTGCTGCGCGCCGGCACGATGACGACCGTCCAGGACTTCCCGGGGCGGATCGGACTGTGGGAGGTCGGGATTCCGCCGTCCGGCCCGATGGACGATCTCTCCTTCCGCGCCGCGAACGTCGCCGTCGGCAACCCCGAGGGCGCACCCGGTCTCGAATGTACCCTGCTCGGCCCGCGCCTCGAGTTCTCCGATCCGACGATCGTGTGTGTCACGGGCGCCCCCGCCGAGGTCACCGTCGACGGTGTGCCGGTGCCGATGTGGGAGCCCGTCGAGGTCCCGGCCGGCTCCGTTCTCGAAGTCGCCGCCCCCGTCGACGCCGGTCTGCGCACCTATGTCGCGGTCCGCGGCGGACTCGACGTGCCGCTCTATCACGGCAGCGCATCGACGTTCACGCTCGGCGGCTTCGGTGGGCCGACCGGCAGGGCGCTCGCGACCGGCGACGTGCTCGGTCTCGCGTCCGGCGAGACACTCACCGATCCGGCGCCGGTCCCCACCGGGATCCGCCCTGCCTTCGGGCACACCTGGCATCTCGCGGTGACCGAGGGCCCGCAGCCGGCCCCGGCCTACTTCACCGCCGACGACCTGCAGCAGTTCTACGACGCGACGTGGACGGTGCAGACGCACGCCAACCGCACCGGCATCCGGCTCGACGGCCCGAAGCCCACCTGGTCGCGCACCGACGGCGGCGACGCCGGTCTGCACCCGTCGAACCTGCACGACAATCCGTACAGCGTGGGCGCGCTCAACGTCTCCGGCGACACCCCGATCCTGCTCGGCCCGGACGGTCCGAGTCTCGGTGGTTTCGCGTGCCCGCTCACCGTGGTCTCCGGCCACCGCTGGAAGCTCGGCCAGATCCGCCCCGGCGACTCGCTGCGGTTCGTGCCGGTCACCGACGAGGGGGCCGTCGAACTGCGCAACAGTGCGGCCCGCGGCGCCGACCTCCCGCCGGTCGCCCGGCAGAGCGCACCCGACGGTGGGCGCCTCGGTCGCATCGAGCCGTTCCTGGACCATCCCGAGGTCGTGTACCTGCGCGGCGGCGACGACAACATCCTCGTCGAATACGGCGAGATGGTGCTCGATCTCGGTCTGCGTATGCGGGTGCACGCACTGTCGGAGGCCCTGGCCGCCACGCGTCTACCCGGCATCGTCGACGTCACGCCGGGTGTGCGCTCGCTGCACATCCACTTCGATCCCGATGTGCTGCCGCAGTACCGCCTGCTCGGGGTGCTGCAGGATCTCGAGACGGAACTGCCCGCGACGCGCGATCTGGTGGTGCCGAGCCGTACCGTCCGCCTGCCGCTGTCGTTCGACGACCCGTCGATCGACGAGGCCATCTCGCGGTACCGCAGCGGGGTGCGCGACGAGGCGCCCTGGCTGCCGTCGAACACCGAGTTCATCCGGCGCATCAACGGTCTCGACTCGGTCGAGCAGGTCCGTGACACCGTCTTCGACGCCGAATATCTGGTCCTCGGTCTCGGCGACGTCTATCTCGGTGCGCCCCTGGCCGTTCCGCTCGACCCGCGGCACCGGCTGGTCACGACGAAGTACAACCCGGCCCGCACGTGGACGCCGTCCGACGCGGTGGGCATCGGCGGCAAGTACCTGTGCGTCTACGGCATGGAATCGCCGGGCGGGTATCAGCTGGTCGGACGGACGATCCCCATCTGGTCGAGCTACCGGCAGACGGGGCCGTTCGAGGAGGACAAGCCGTGGCTGTTCCGCTTCTTCGACCGCATCGTCTGGGAACCGGTGACGCCCGAGCAGTTGCTCGAACACCGGGCCGCGGCGAAGGCGGGCCGGTTCGACGCCGACATCTCCGACGGCACCTTCGCTCTCGCCGACCACCTGCGTTTCCTCGAGGACAACGCCGACTCCATCGACGCCTTCCACGCCGCGCAGTCCCGCGCGTTCGACGCGGAGAAGCAGGCCTGGCTCGAGGCCGGAGAGTTCGACCGCGTCGACAGCGAACCGATCGAGGTGTCCCCCGTCGGTGACCCGCTCGACGGCATGCCGCCCCGTGCCGTCGTCGTCGAGGCACCGATGGTCGGCAACGTGTGGCGCGTGGAGGTCGCCGAGGGCGACACCGTCACCGCCGGGGGCACCGCGGTGATCCTCGAGGCGATGAAGCTCGAGATGCCCGTGCCGGCGGAGACCAGCGGCACGGTCCTGAAAGTTCTCGTGAACCCGGGCACGAAGGTTGCACCCGGGACCCCCCTTCTCGTGATCGGAGCAGTCTGATGAGCATCGGCAGTACCCTCGACAACCCGGGTGTCGGATTCGCGGCGCCCGTCCCCTCGGTGAGGGTGTCCGCCACCGATCGCGTTCGTGCCGCACTGGGCCGCATCGACGAGGTGGACCGACCCGAGGTGTGGATCACGCTGCGCAGCGCCGACGATCTCCTCGCCGACGCCGCCGCCGTGGACGCGCGGGTCGCCGCCGGTGAGTCGCTTCCTCTCGCCGGTCTGGTCGTGGCGGTCAAGGACAACGTGGACGTCGCAGGAATCCCCACCACCGCGGCATGTCCCGAGTTCGCGTACGTCCCGGAGGAAACCGCTTCGGGTGTCGAGCGTCTGGTCGCCGCCGGCGCCGTCGTGCTGGGCAAGACCAATCTCGACCAGTTCGCCACCGGTCTCGTCGGCACCCGCAGCCCCTACGGGGCGGTGCGGTGTGCGTGGGATCCCGAGAAGGTCTCGGGTGGTTCGAGTTCCGGTTCGGCAGCCGCGGTGGCGCTCGGCATCGCCGACATCGGACTGGGCACCGACACGGCCGGTTCGGGACGCGTCCCCGCCGCCCTGCACGGAATCGTCGGCATCAAGGCCACTCTCGGCGTGATCCCGGCCCACGGTGTGGTCCCGGCCTGCGTCGACTACGACTGCCTCACGGTCTTCGCGACGTCGCTCGACCTGGCGGCGACCGCGATGCGGATCATGGCCGGACCCGAACCCCGCGACCCGCGCAGCAGGGCCTGGCCCGCGGACGTGCGACTCGCCGCGCCGAACACCCTGCGCGTCGCCGTGCCGCGCGCCGAGGACCTCGAGGCGCTGTGTGAGGAATACCGCGACGCCTTCACCCGCACGGTGACCGCGGCACGCGAGTCCGGCATCGAGATCGCGGAGGTGGATGTCTCACCGCTGCTCGACGCTGCCCTGCTCCTGTACGACGGTGCCGTCGTGGCCCAGCGCTACGCGGCCGTCGGCGAATTCCTGTCGACCGCACCGGAGGGAGCCGATCCCACCGTCGCCGCGATCGTCGCCGGCGCGAAGAAGCCCGCTGCCCACGAACTCGTCGAGGACCTCGACACCCTCACCCACGTGAAGGCGTTCGCCGCTGAACTGCTCGCCGGGTTCGACGGGTTGCTGCTCCCGACGACGACGGAACACCCGACGATCGCCGCGGTGCAGGCCGATCCGATCGCGATCAATCGACGGATGGGCACCTACACGAACTTCTGCAACCTGCTGGACATGGCAGCGGTGGCGGTGCCCGGCGCGCCCACGGCGGCCGGTGAGCCGTTCGGGGTCATGGTCGTGGTCCCGGCGTTCGGCGACCAGGTGGCCGTCGACGTCGCGGCCGCGCTGAACGGTGTGGATGCACCGCGCGTCGTCGAATCCGGCGTCGAACTCGCGGTCTTCGGAGCACACCTGCGCGGTCAGCCGCTGCACTTCCAGCTCGAGGAACTCGGGGCGCGTTTCGTCGAGGAGGTGCACACCTCCGACGCGTACCGTCTCGCCGCACTGAACACGACGCCGCCGAAGCCGGGACTGGTACGTCACGCACCGGGTGAGGGCGCCGCGATCGTGGGTGAACTGTTCCGGTTGTCGGAGGCCGCTCTGGGGCGGTTCCTCGCCGCGCTGCCCGCCCCGATGACGTTGACGAGTGTCGAACTGGCGGACGGGCGGTGGGTCGTCGGTTTCGGGTGCACGCAGGACGCAGCCGCCGACGCGGTGGACATCACCGAGTTCGGCGGCTGGAAGGCTTACCGGGCGTCCTGACCCCGGGCTCCGGAGTGCAGTTCTCGTCGGCGAATTCACGCATCGTCGACGAGAACTGCGCACCGGACGAACTGATCAGCGGGGCGGCGGATCGACCTTCACGCCGCCACCGGCGTGTTCCGGTCCGGCGTCGGGATGGTCGGCCGGCAGGCGGTCGCGGAACCGTGCGGCCTCGCTGGGGACGGGACCACCGGTGGGGTCCTGGGAGCGACGGTACGGTCCGGGCTTCGGCCGGGGCTTGCCGCCCGGGAAGGCGAGCCGGGCGATGGTGCGGTGCACCATGAACCATTGCTTGCCCAATCTGCCCGAGTTGTAGGGAAGTTCGTAGCGCTCGCAGATGTCCTTGACCTTCGGCGCGACCTCCGCGTAACGAGTACTCGGCATGTCGGGGAACAGGTGGTGCTCCACCTGGTAGCCGAGATTGCCGCTGAGGATGTGGAACAGCGGGGTGCCTTCGATGTTCGCGGCTCCGACGAGCTGCCGCACGTACCACCCGCCGCGCGACTCGTTCTCGACCTCCTTCTTGGAGAAGGTGTAGGTCTGGTCGGGGAAGTGCCCGCAGAAGATGATCGCGTGCGCCCACACGTTGCGGATGATGTTGGCCGTGATGTCGGCGAGAACCGTCGCGAGGAAGGTCTTCTCGACGCCGGGCAGATACCGGTCGGCGAGATGGGCTGCGGTGCGGAACTTTCCGGACCGCCCCTTGCCCATCGGTCCCTTACTCATCGACCGCAGTCGCCGGCCCAGACGCGACGTCTTCGGCTGGGGCAACCGGCCCTGCAGCGCGACCTGCGCGAGACCGAACAGCGCGGCACTCACCAGCGGCCAACCGACATAGTCCTTGACGAACTGCGCGCGGGCCTTGCCGAAGATGCCCTTCAGCTCCTCGATCACCTGCCCGGTCGACTTCTCGCCGGCCCACAACGCCTCGAGGTCGAGGTCGTGCAGCGCCACACCCCATTCGAAGAGCACGGTCAGCAGCGCGTTGTAGAGCGGTTGCGCCAGGTAGACGGGGTGCCACTTCTGGTGCGGGTCGATCCGCATGATCTCGTAGCCGAGATCCTTGTCGAGGCCGCGGATGTTCGTGAACGTGTGGTGGATGTAGTTGTGCGAGTGCTTCCACGCCTCTGCGGTGGAGGCGGTGTCCCAGTCCCACACCGACGAGTGGATGTCCGGATCGTTCATCCAGTCCCACTGGCCGTGCATGACGTTGTGGCCGATCTCCATGTTCTCGAGGATCTTCGCCACTCCGAGACAGGCCGTCCCGGCCACCCATGCGGGCTTGTACGACGACGCGAAGAGCAGTACCCGCCCCGCCACGACCAGCTGCCGCTGTGCGGCGATGACGTTCTTGATGTACTGCCGGTCCTTGTCGCCGAGACTCGAGTACACCTCGTCGTGGATGGCGTCGAATTCCTTGGCGATCTGCTCGAGATCGTCGTCGCTCAGATGCGCGAGCGGACTCTGTGGTTCCCGCGTTCCGGTGTCGGTCCTGTCGATGCTTCTCGTCACGACGCCCCCTGCTTCGAAGCCGGTTGCTTCACAGTTCTATTTCGATGTCACCCTCCGCGGTGTGGATGCAGGTACGCACCGCAGCCCCGGTGGGCTCGCTCACCTCGTCGGTCCGCAGGTCCCGGAGTTGCCCGGATTTCAGCGTTCCGACGCACGTGTGGCAGATGCCGATACGGCAGCCGTACGGCAACTTCAGGCCGGCGTTCTCGCCTGCGACCAGGATGGGTGTTCCCCCGTCGCACTCCACCTCTTTCTCACTGTCGAGGAAGTGGATGGTGCCGCCCTCGCCGCTCCCGGCATTCCCACCGATGATCGGCTGGAAACGTTCGAGATGGAATCTTTCGGGATCGCCGTGTTCGTCCCAGTGTTCTTCGAGGGCGTCGAGCAGGTCGCGCGGGCCCGAGCAGAAGGCGTCGCGTTCGCGCCAGTCGGGGCACAGAGCGTCGAGGTCGTCGGGGGTGATGCGGCCGCGGTCGCCGCTGAGCCACAGTTCGAGGCGCAGTCCGGGATGACGTTCGTCGAGGTCGCGCAGGGTCGAACCGAAGATCACCTCGTCCTCGGTGTGGGCGGAATGCACGACGACGACGTCGTCGATGCGGTCGCGGTGATCGAGGCTGCGCAGCATGCTCATGATCGGCGTGATCCCGCTGCCCGCGCTGATGAACAGCATCTTCGCGGGCAGCGGGTCGGGCAGGGTGAACACGCCCTCGACCTCGCCGAGCCGGACGATGTCGCCGGGCTCGAGTTTGCGGACCAGGTACGGCGAGACCACCCCGTTCTCGACGAGTTTGGGCGTGACGCTGATGAGCCCGTCGACCGGATCGGGATCGGAGGTGAGCGAGTACGCGCGCCAGTGGTAGACCCCGTCGATGATCACCCCGAGCCGCACGTACTGGCCCGGCTCGTGCCCGCGCCACTCGTAGGCCGGGCGGATGAGCACCGACGCGGCGTCGCCACCCTCGGGGACAATCCGCTCCACACGGCCGCGCAGTTCGCGGGTCGTCCAGAGCGGGTTGATCATCTCGAGATAGTCGTCGGGCCGCAGAGGTGTGAACAGGTGCCGCACCGTGCGCAGCAACCATCTCCGAATCGGGTGCACGTGTGGGCGAGCGCCGCGTTCCGCCATGGCGCAACAGTACGCGGGCGCGCACAGCTCACGTGCGAATTCGTCGCCGATGTGGGATCGGTGACAGGTCAGCGCAGGATCGTCAGTTGCACCACCGAATCGGCGTTCGCGACGAGGCGGTGCACGATGCCGGCGTCGACGTGGACGGCGGTACCCGGCACGAGCGAGACGGTCTCGTCGGCGGTGCCGAACGAGATGTCGCCGGTGACGGTCTGCACGAGGATCGGAGCGCCGGCCTTGTGGTCGTCCATCGTCTGCCCGGCGATGAAGGACAGCCGCACCACGGTGGCGCCGGTGACCGCCGCGAGCTTCTCGATGCGCGGCCCGCTCCCCTCCCCCGGGTGGAGCTCCGCGAGCCCCTCGATACGGGTGAGCTTGCCCTCGACCTGCTGTGTACTCATCACGCTTCCTTCTTCGTGGCGACGATCTCGATCGCGACCAGGTGCTTCTTGTACTTCGTGAACGTCGACCGCATCTGCAACACCCGGTTGCGGGCCTCGGAGTCGCGAAGGACGTTGCGGACGAATTTCAGGGTGCCGGGCAGGCCCTCGTCGGCGAGGATGCGCTTGGGTTCGAGCAGCGCCATGGGGGCGAAGCCGACCTTCTCGACCTCGAATCCGTTCTCCTCGAACAGGCTCCGCCATTCTGCCGCGGTGAGCGGGCGGGCGTTGACCTTGATCGAGCGCGCGAGCGACTTGCGGATCTCGGTCTTGACATCGTCGTCGACCTCGTCGGGTTCGATCGCGAGTTCGTGGATGGCGTACCGGCCGCCGGCGCGGAGCACCCGGCGGGCCTCCTGCACGATCTCCGCCTTGTGCCTGTCGGTCTGCATGGTGAGCATCGCTTCGCCGACCACGACGTCGGCGACCTCGTCGTCGAGTCCGGTCTTCGACGCCTCGCCGCTGACCACCCTGCCGCCACCGGCGATGGCCTTGCGCGTCAGTTCGGCTGCCGTCTCGTCGGATTCGACGCCGGTGTAGCTGCCGGGCGAGTACGCGAGGATCTCCTGCGCCGTACGGCCGAGGCCGGGCGCGAACTCGACGACGTCCGCGCCGCGCAACCGCGCGTCGGCGAGCACGCGTGCCGTCAGTTCCTTGCCGCCGGGCCGGAGCACACGCTTGCCGAGGCGGGCGAGCAGCCAGTGTCCCGGCAGGTGGGCGGTGTCCCTACCGGCAAGGGGCAGAGCATCTTCCGATGCGCGCTCATTCGTCATGTTCTGCACTCTTTCTCGCGAGGCCAAGGGTAGCCACAGTTCCGAGGCCTTCCGGACCGGTCGTAACGTGGACGGTGAGCCGGTCGTCGCCTCCATGACGCCGACTATAGAGGATTTTCCTCCTTTTAATAAGGTGACCCTCACCTAAGAGTCACCGCGGGCGCGACGGGAGAGCGGACTTGGCACGGCGGGTGAAGCAACGCGAGCGGATTCTGGGACTGCTGCGGGAGTCCCCGGGGCCGGTCGACGCCCATCACCTCGCCGCCACGCTCGACCTGCACGTCACGACCGTCCGCTTCCACCTCACAGGCCTCGAGGAGGAAGGTCTCGTCCGCACCCGGCAACTTCCGGCCGAGCGGGTCGGGCGCCCGCGTCTCGGCTACGTCGCGGTGAAGGAACCGTCCTACACCGATCTCGTCGCGCTGCTCGCCGCGCGGATCGGGGGCACCCCCACCGAGCGCGAGGACAAGGCGTTCGAGGTGGGCTCGGACTGGGCGGGCATGCTCGCCCTGGCACCCGCACCGACCGTCGACGCCGGCACGCTCGTCATCGACGCCCTGCAGCAGTTGGGGTTCGAGACACAGACCGCGACGAACGCCTTCGGCACCCACAGCCTCACGTTGTGCACGTGCCCGCTCGCGGAGATCGCCCGCACGAATCCCGAAGTGGTGCGCGGCATCCAACGCGGATTGATCCAGCGCGTCCTCGACGACCACGCCGACCTGCTGCGCAGCCGCTACGCCGTCGATGTCCGGCCCGACCCGCAGGACGGCAACTGTCTCGTCCAACTGGTGCTGCGCCCGGAGAAGGGCGGAACGACGTCAGCCCGCGACGACGGTCGAGTCGTCACGGGCTGAGCCGGTACATCCGAGCGGGGATCCGCCCACACGGAAGAAGGGTGAACGCGGGGCCTCGGGTCGGCCCCGCATCCTCAAAAGTTGATCATGTGTCCTGCGAGACCGTGGATGGCCTCCTGCAGCGCCTCGCTCAGAGTCGGGTGCGTGTGGACGTTGCGCGCGAGCTCGTTGACCGTGAGGTCCCACTTCTGGGCCAGGGTCAGCTCGGGCAGCAGCTCCGAGACGTCGGGGCCGATGAGGTGGCCGCCGATGAGCTCACCGTGGGTCTTGTCGGCGATGAGCTTGACGAAGCCGTTGGGATCGCCCAGACCGTGCGCCTTGCCGTTGGCGGTGAACGGGAAGGTCGCGACCTTCACGTCGTAGCCCTCGGCCTTCGCCTGCTCCTCGGTGAGACCGAAGGAGGCGACCTGCGGCTGGCAGAAGGTCGCGCGCGGCATCATGCGGTAGTCGCCGAGCTCGAGGGTCTCGGCACCGCCGATGGTCTCGGCCGCGACCACGGCCTGCGCCTCCGCGACGTGCGCGAGCTGCAGCTTCGCGGTGACGTCGCCGATGGCGTAGATGCCCTTGACGTTGGTGCGCATGCGCTCGTCGATCGCGATGGCGCCGCGGTCGGTGAGCTCGACGCCGGTGTTCTCGAGGCCGTAGCCCTCGACGCGCGGCGCGAAGCCGACCGACTGCAGCACCTTGTCGACCGTGACGGTCTCGACGTTGCCGGACTTGTTGTCCTTGATCTCGACGGTCACCTTCGAGCCGTCGTCGGAGATCTTCTGCACGGCGGCACCGGTCTTGATGGTGATGCCGAGCTTCTTGTACGCCTTGGCGATCTCCTTGGAGACGTCGGCGTCCTCGTTGGGCAGTGCGCGGTCGAGGAACTCGACGATGGTGACGTCGACCCCGTAGTTCTTCAGGACGTAGCCGAACTCCATGCCGATGGCGCCGGCACCGACGATGACGATGGACTCGGGGAGGTCGCGGGTGAGGATCTGCTCCTCGTAGGTGACGACATTGTCGCTGAGCTCGGTGCCCGGCAGCAGCTTGGTGACGGAGCCGGTGGCGATGATGACGTTGTCGAAGGTCACCTGTTCGGTGCCGCCCTTGGTGAGGGCCACCTCGATGGTCTTGGCGTCGACGAACGAGCCCTTACCGTCGTATTCGGTGATCTTGTTCTTCTTCATGAGGAAGTGCACGCCCTTGGTGCGCCCGTCCGCGACCTTGCGGCTGCGGTCGTAGGCGGCACCGAAGTCGAAGGACACGTCTCCCGAGATGCCGAAGGTCTTGGCCTCTTTGTTGAAGAGATGTGCCAGCTCGGCGTTGCGGAGAAGTGCCTTCGAGGGGATGCAGCCGACGTTCAGGCAGACACCACCCCAGTACTTCTGCTCGATGATGGCGGTGCTCAGTCCCAGCTGTGCCGCGCGGATAGCAGCGACGTACCCACCGGGACCGGCTCCGAGGACAACGACGTCATAGTGTGAGGTCACGGATATACAGGGTAGTCCCGCCCGATTCCGGTGTCTGCCGATGGTCCGGTTACCGGCCGGTAGCTACCGGATCCGGTGATCGGCCGTGTATCGGCGCACCGCGAGCGGGACCGTCACGGCGAGCAGTACGACGCACCAGCCGAACGCCGACCACACCGGATGGTGCAGCGGCCACGCCGCATCGGCGGGTACCGGCGCGGACGCCGAGAGCAGCTCGCGCAGCGCACCCACGACGGCACTGACGGGATTCCACTCGGCGATCTGCCGGACCACCACCGGCATCGTGTCGGTGGGCACGAAGATGTTCGAGAACATGATCGTGCCGAAGATCATCGGTGCGCACTGCTGCAGGACCTGCTCGTCGCGGATCGAGACCCCGAGCCACACGCCCATCCACGAGAGCGCGAACCGGAACAGCAGCAGCACCAGTGCGGCGAGCGCGATCTCCACGGCGCCCGCTTCGATCCGCCAGCCGACGAGATACCCGATGCCGACCATCGGCGCCAGCGTGACCGCACACGTCAGCGTCTCCGCGAAGGCGAGCCCGGCAGGTGCGGCCACCGGCGAGGTGGGCAGGGTCCGGAATCGATCCGACAGTCCGCTGCGCATGTCGGCGTTCGCGGTGGCGGCGGTGGTCGCGAGGCCCATGGCCGCCACGAGGACGAGCACACCCGGCATCAGATACGCGCGGTAGGCGGCACCCTCGCCACCGGACAGGGCGCCGGCGAAGACGAACCCGAAGAGCAGCATCATGCCCAGCGGTGCGGCGAGGGTGACGAACAGCAGGGCCGGCGAGTGCCGGTAGGTCAGCAGGACGCGATGCAGCAACGTCCGGGTGCCGGTGAGGGCAGAACTGCCGTGACCGGACTCGTGGATGGTGGTCATGCGGACTCCTCGATTCGCTCGCGTCCGGTCAGGGTCAGGAATGCCTCGTCGAGACCGACGCGGCGACGGCCGATGTCGTCGACGGGGACGCCCGCGTCGTCGAGGGCGCGCAGCACCGGCAGTAGCGGCACCGAGTGGGCGTCGGTCGTGAAGGACAGCCGGACCGAGCCGTTCTCGCCCGGCACCTGGATGCCGGTGTGGCGCAGGCCGAATGCGCCGATGACGGCGACGGCCTCGTCGAGGTGGGCGGCACCGGGCAGGACGAGGTCGAGTCCGGAGCCGACCGCTTCCTTGATCTCGGCGGGAGTGCCGGTCGCGATCGTCCGGCCCGCGTCGAGGATGGTGATGTCGTCGGCGAGCCGATCGGCCTCGTCGAGATACTGCGTGGTGAGCAGGACCGCGGTGCCCTCGGCGACCAGTTCGCCGACCATCCCGTAGATCTCGTTGCGGCTGCTCGGGTCGAGACCGGTGGTCGGTTCGTCGAGGAAGAGCACATCGGGTCGCACGAGCATCCCGGCGAGCAGATCGAGCCGCCGGCGCATCCCGCCGGAGTAGGTGCTCGCCTGCCGGTTCGCAGCATCGGCGAGGCCGAAGCGGTCGAGCAGTTCGACCGCGCGGGCGTGGGCGGCGCGGCCGCCCAGACCGTGCAGGCGAGCGACGATCATCAGGTTCTCGACACCGGTCAGTCGCAGATCCACCGCGTGGTACTGGCCGACGAAGCCGATGCAGCGCTTCACGCGGGCCGCGTCGCGCACCACGTCGAAGCCGCGTACGCGGGCCCGACCGGCCGTGGGCCGCAGCAGGGTGGCGAGCATCCGCACGGTGGTGGTCTTCCCCGATCCGTTCGGACCGAGGAGCGCATGGACGCGCCCCCGTGGGACGCGCAGGTGGACGTCGTCGACGACGGTGCGATCGCCGAACGCCCGGGTGAGGCCTTCCGCCTCGAGTGCCATCTCGGTCACGATCCACCTCTCGACTGGGAACAACGTTCGCAGTTCGAGGGTACGCATCTGCGAACATCGTTCGCAACCCGTTCGAGGAGGCATGCTGTCCTGCATGACGGTCTCCGACTCGATCTGGCTGCGGTCCGGCACCGGGCGCCCCGGCCCGCGACCGGCCTACACGCTCGACCAGCTCGCGGACGCGTGCGTGCGGATCGCCGACGAGGACGGCATCCGCGCCCTGTCCATGCGCAGGCTCGCCGACGCCCTCGGCACCGCCCCCGCGTCGCTCTACCGCTACGTCTCGGGCAAGACGGATCTCGTGGACCTCATGGTCGACCGGGCCGGCGCCGAATACCGGTTCGCTCCGCTGACCGGCGACGTGCGCGCCGACGTACTCGACATCGCCGAACAGTCCCGCGCCATCCACCGCCGACACCCCTGGCTGAGCCAGGTCACGGCCACGACGCTCGGCCCGAACTCGATGCGGTATCTCGACCACCTCGTCGGCGCCCTCGCCCCTGCCGGACTCGACCCGACCGCGACGATGACCGGGGTCGCCCTGCTGTCGGGGTGGATCACCAACTTCGCCGCGCAGGAGGCGGCCGGGATGACGGCAGGGGCGGCCGGTGGCGGAGCCGCGCACATCGCCGCGATGCTCGAGCACGGCGACTACCCGCATCTCACCGCCCTGATGACCGGCGCGTCGGCCGGAGGGCCTGCGGGCGGCGGCAGCGGTGCGGACGACGGATCCGATGCGAACGACCGTGCGTTCCGCGCCGGCATCGACGCGCTCCTGTTCGGCATCGCGCCGACCCGCTGACATCGCCTGCCGGCTCTCTGCGAGCGCCGGAGTGATGATCGTGGACCGAGCGTGTGGAGACATTCTTGGTGACCACTTGGTGCGCGACGATCTCGGCGTCCGCTCGGCACCAAGTGGGTTCCAAGTCCGGCCGCGCACGCTACCGGCATGACTTCCGCATCCCTCACCCCGCGCCTCACCACCGACGACGACCTGCTCGGAATGCGTCTCGCGCACCGCGTGATCCTCCGCGACGTCACCTGGCTCCGCGAACTGGCCGACCGGATGCTCACAGATCCGTCGAGCTTCGACAGGGCCCGCTACGCGGCGACCGCCGACTACGTCGGAATGTTCGTCGCGAGTCTCCACCACCATCACAACGTGGAGGACCTCGCGCTCTGGCCGCTGATCACCGCGTCGGCCGGCCCCCACGTCGACTTCACCGAACTCACCGACGACCACGACGAACTCGACCCGCTCCTCGACGAGCTCGGCGAGTTCACCCGTGCGCTCCCCGACCCCGCAGCGGTGGCCGGCTTCGCGCGCACACTCCGAACACTGAGCGAGCACCTCCACGAGCACATCGCGGACGAGGAACGGACGGTCTTCCCGCTCATCACCGGGCATGTCTCCGCCGACGCGTGGCAGCGGTTCGAGAAGGACGCCCAGCGCGGTGGCCGGGCCGACTTCGACCTCACCCGCTTCTTCGCCGTGATGACCGAGGACGAGACCGAGCGGGTCCGCCGCGAACTGCCCCTTCCGGTGCGGGTGATGGTCGCGGTCTTCTCCCGCCGGCAGCGACGCCGCGAGCGCGCGGTGTTCGGCCGGCCCGACCGTCCTCCGATCGGATGATGGCGTGTGTCATCCGGTTCGGGCATGATGTCGCCGTGCGTGTTCCCCGTCGAGATCAACCCGCGCGGCGCGAGGCCGCTCGGGTGTTCGACACGGGAGAACCCACATGGAATACAACGCAATGATCGAAATCGACGCCGACCTCGATCTCCTGACCGACGACGAGACCGTCGACCTCATCGAACCGATCGTCCCGCACCACGGGGCGGTGGGGCGCAGCGACAACGGCCGCGCCCAGCTCATCATCACCGTCGATGCCGTCGACGCGATCCACGCCCTGCGGTTCGTGCGCGACCTGATGCAGGACTCGTACCCGTCGTACCGCGTGAACGCGGTGGACGTGTTGCCCACCAGCGCGTTCGACGCGATCTACGGCTTCGGCGACTACTTCGCCTGAGGTGACGGGCCGGTGAGGGTCCGCCCTGCGCGGACCCTCACGTCACTTCCGCCGCCCGAATCTCCGCATGCCGAGCAGGTAGCGCGGGATCGACCGGAACGGGACCCGCACCGGCCAGTCGTCGGGACGGAAGTACGCCTCGGTCCCGCCGTCGACCACCACGACGCTGCCCGTCATGAAGTCCGCCGCCGGGGACAGCATGAATTCGACCCACTGCGCGATCTCGTCGGGCTTCCCGAAACCCCCGAGCGGAACGGGAAAGCTCTCCACCGCCTTCTTGAGGGGGCTCTCGAGTTGCGCGTCGAGCAGCGGGGTGGAGATCGCTCCGGGCGCGAGGATGTTGAGGCGGATGCCGGCACCCGCCCATTCGGGGGTGACTGCCGCGCGCCGTGCCCATCGGGTCACGGCGATCTTCGACGCCGCGTAGGTGAACGGCGGACCCGCCTGCGGGATGCGGGTGGTGCGCGCGACGCCCTTGTCCATGTCCCCGGCGAGGAAGGCCTTCACCGCCGAGTTCGGCACGCCGGGAGTCGTGGTCGTCGAATTGGACCCGAAGACCACCACCTTGCTGTTCGCGGACGCGGCCAGAGCCGGTCGCCAGCCGACGAGCAGGTCGATCACGCCCCGTACGTTGACCTGCGCGATGATCTTCTCCTTGCCCGGGGTGGGGCCCAGACCCGCGGCGAGCACGGCACCGTCGAGACGGCTGCCTGCCAGCTCGAGCGTCGCCCGGACGGCGTGGGATCGACCCTCCGGAGTGGACAGGTCCGCCGTGACCTCGGTGTCCTTCAGGTCGATGCCGATCACCGTGTGCCCGGCGGCCCGCAACCGCTCCGCGCTCGCCCGGCCCATTCCCGACGCGGCACCCGTCACCGCATATACCGCCATGTGCCCCTCCATCGTTGGATTCGGGGCACGTTACAGCGAGGCGACCGCCGCGTGCAGCAGGGCGACGTACCGAGCGAGACCTGCCGCGTCGAGGACGTCCGGGGAGGTCGTCACCGACAGGGTCACGGTGCCACCGATCCCGTGTACGCCGTGGGTGAGCGCCTGCACGGGCGACAGGCCGGGGAAGCCTGAAGTGAACCGCACCCGTCCACCGCCGAGTTCGAGGTCTGCCGGTCCCCGGTCGACGCTCGACACGACGGTGTTGCCGGTGACGGTGGGCGGGACGACCGACAGGTCGAGTCGGCCGGTGCCGAACCGCAGCAGCGGCGCGGGGACGTGGTCGTCGGTGCGGGCCCGGATCGCCATGGCGGGGTGCCGCGCGCGGATCCGCTGCAACGCCAGGTCGGCGGTGATCGCCGCGGCACGTTCGTGCGGGTCGCGGATCGCGCAGTGCAGGTCGACGCCGACATTGCGGTAGCTGTTGCGGGCCGTGCCCGGCGCCACCGCGACCGGCACCTCTGCGGACAGTTCGTCGACGCCGAGGAACTCCGACAGGGCAGCGCCGATCGCCGTGAGCGCGCCGATCGTGACCGTGCCGACGCGACGCAGGTCGGCTGCGTCGAACACGAGGGTGCGGACCGTCCGGCGCGGCCCGGGCGCGGTGTTCACGGCGACCAGAGGTCGGCCCGGAGCGGGCTGCGGCACCGACGGATCGGCGAGCTGCCGCTGCGCCTCCACCGCCCGTCGCCCGTCGGCGATGACCCGCGGGATCGAGAACGGCAGTCGCAGTGCGGCACGCGTGAGCATCCCGGCCGGCGAGGGGGCACGCGGTGGTGTCGTGGGTGTCGCGGTGCCCGCCAGCAGGTCGCGGGCGAGCGCGGAGGTGCGCACCCCGTCGGCGAAGGCGTGCGACATCTGCAGGACGACGACGAGCGCGGGACCGTCCCCGCGCGGAGCACCGGTGACCTGTGGGAAGACGTGCAGTCGCCACGGCGAGACGGTGACGTCGACGCGAGTCGCGACGAGCCCGGACAGTGTGTCGAGCAGGTCGTCGTAGCTATCGGATACGTGGACGACGAACGGATCCTCGGTAGGGGCGTGTGCCGACCAGTAGGGATAGTCGAGACCCGCGGGGACCTCGACCATCCGCACCTGCAACTCCCCCATCACCGCCGCCCGCGACCGCAGCTCGTCGAGCACATCGGCGACGGGAGCCACGGGGGCGTCGAAACAGTAGAGGGCGAACAGGTCGCCCGGGATGCGGTCGCCGAGCCATTCCCGGCGCGCGTCCGACGGATGCATCTGCACGAGGTCACAGTCTGCCTGCCGCCCCCGGCACGTGCGGGGCGGGTATGAATGGATCATGAGCGACGACACGACCGATCCGTACCTGTGGCTCGAGGACGTCACCGGCGAGGAACAACTCGGCTGGGTGCGTGCCCGGAACGACCGAACGGTCGAGGAGTACACCCGCACCGAGAGCTTCACCGACCTCGAGTCCCGCATCCGCGAGATCCTCGACACCGACGCCCGCATCCCCTATGCGCGTCGGCGCGGCGAGTACCTCTACAACTACTGGCGGGACGCCGAGCACGTACGCGGCCTGTGGCGTCGCACGACGATGGAGCAGTACCTGCGCGACGAACCCGAATGGGACGTCCTCGTCGACCTCGACGCCGTCGCCGAGGAGGAGGGCGAGAACTGGGTGTGGTCGGGTGCCCAGGTGTTGCGGCCCGATCAGACGCGCGCGCTCATCAGCCTGTCGCGCGGTGGTGCCGACGCGAGCGTGATCCGCGAGTTCGATCTCGTCGAGCGACGGTTCGTCTCGGGCCCGGACAGTTTCGAACTGCCCGAGGCGAAGACGGACATCGGGTGGATCGACGCCGACACCGTCTACGTGGGAAGCGATTTCGGCGACGGATCGCTCACCGACTCGGGTTATCCGCGACTCGCGAAGAAATGGCGGCGCGGCACCCCGATCGAGGAGGCCGAGACGGTCTTCGAAGGTGAGCGCACCGATGTCGCCGTCTCCGCCTGGTACGACAACACCCCCGGCTACGAACGCAGCTTCGTCGACCGCGCGATCGACTTCTACCGGGCGCAGCGTTTCGAACTCACCGCGGACGGCGAACTCGTCGAACTGGATGTTCCCGACGACGCACGGGTGAGCGTCTACCGCGACCATCTGCTCGTGCGCACCCGCTCCGAATGGCTCGGCCATCCCGCCGGCACCCTGCTGGCCGCGAACTATCCGGCCTTCCTCGCCGGGTCGCGCGAGGTGACGGTGCTGTTCGGCCCCGACGAGCACACCTCGCTCGAACAGTACGCGTGGACGCAGAACCACCTGCTCGTCGTCACGTTGCAGGACGTGCAGACACGCGTGCGGGTGCTCACGCCGGGTGAGGACGGCTGGTCGGACGAGGAGCTGCCCGGCGTCCCCGATGCCACGTCGACCTCGATCATCGACGTCGATCCGCTCAACAGCGACGACTTCTTCCTCAACTCCAGCGGTTTCACCATCCCAGCGACCCTGCTGTCGGGGACGGTCGGCGGCCCGGTGGAGGCGATCAAGCAGGCCCCGTCGTTCTTCGACGCCGAGGGCATCACCGTCGAACAGTTCTTCGCGACCTCCGACGACGGCACGCAGGTGCCCTATTTCGTGGTCGGCCGCAACACCGAAACCCCTTCGCCCACACTGCTGTACGGATACGGCGGGTTCGAGAACTCGATGGTGCCCGCCTACAGCGGCGGAGTCGGGCGGGCGTGGCTCGAGAAGGGCTACACCTACGTCATCGCCAACATCCGCGGCGGCGGCGAGTACGGACCCACCTGGCACACGCAGGCGCTGAAGGAGAACCGGCACAAGGTCTTCGAGGACTTCGCCGCGGTCGCGAAGGATCTCGTCGCGCGCGGGATCACGACGGCCGAGCAGCTCGGCACCCAGGGCGGCAGCAACGGCGGTCTGCTCATGGGCGTGATGCTCACCCGCTATCCCGAACTGTTCGGGGCGATCGTGTGCCAGGTGCCGCTGCTCGACATGAAGCGCTACCACCTGCTGCTCGCCGGCGCGTCGTGGATGGCCGAGTACGGCGACCCCGACAACCCCGCGGAGTGGGAGTTCCTGTCGAAGTACTCGCCCTACCAGAACACCGACCCGGACGCCGACTACCCGCCGATCCTCGTCACCACGTCGACGCGCGACGACCGGGTGCATCCCGGCCATGCACGGAAGATGGTGGCGCGGCTCGAGGAGCAGGGTCACGAAGTCCGGTACTACGAGAACATCGAGGGCGGCCACGGCGGCGCGGCCGACAACGCCCAGGCGGCGTTCAAGTCGGCGCTGACGTTCACCTTCCTGGCCGACAAGCTCGCGAACCGGTGAACTTCGGGGAGGCTGTGTGCGTTCTCGTCGAGAAAGACGCACACAACCTCCCTCATCTCGCCGGTCCGGTGGACTCGCGGACGACGAGCTGCGTCGGGAGCACGAGTTCGTCGGCCACCGCGACCCGCTCGTAGGCCTGCCGGGCGAGCATCTCGATGGCGCGCGCCCCGGCGTCCTCGGTGCGTTCGGCGAGCGTCGTGAGCGAAGGCTGGCACAGGTCGGAGCCGAAGATGTTGTCGAATCCGACCACGCTCACGTGTTCCGGCACGGACACCCCGCGTTCCCGCATCCGGCGCAGCACCCCGATGGCGAGCATGTCGTTGTGGCACACCACCGCGGTGGCACCGGCGGCCACGGCGGCGTCGGCCGCGGCGGCACCGCCACCGAGTGTCGGCGAGTAGGGACCGAAGCGACGTACCGCGATGTCGTGGGCCTGCGCCGCGACCTGCAGACCGGCCCAGCGCCGCGCTCCCGACCACGACTCGGGCGGACCGCCGAGGAACAGCAAGGAGCGGTGTCCGAGCGACGCGAGGTGGTCGACGATCTGCCGCGTGCCCGTCTCGTAATCGGCGACGACGCAGGATATTCCGCGGATCGCGCGATTCACGAGGGTTACGGCGTCGAGTTCCGCGACGCGGCGGAGCTCGTCGTCGGGCATGCGCGCGGCCGCCAGGACGAAGCCGTCGACGGCCGGCCCCAACCGCCGGATGATGTGCGCTTCGGTGGCCGCGCTCTCCTGCGTGTCGGCGAGGACGAGGGTCCGCCCGGAGGCGACGGCGGCGCGCTCGGCTCCTTTGATCACGCCGGAGAAGAAGGGGTTCGTGATGTCGGGGACGAGCAGCGCCAGGGTGTTGGTGCGTCCCGATTCGAGGGCGCGGGCCGCGGGGTTGGGGGCGTAGCCGAGCCGGTCGGCGACCTCGAGGACGTGGTCGCGGGTGGCGGCGTTGACGCGGCCGGGGTTGGTGAAGGTGCGCGAGACCGTGGACGCCGCCACCCCTGCCTCGCGGGCCACATCGGTGATGGTGGCGCGTTTGCGTGAACGCGGAGAGGCCGACATGCGGACAGTATGGCAAAAAATGGCAAACGATTGCCGTGGGCTGCGCCACACCCATAACGTCCGTGTATCCGATACTGAAGACCCACCCCCGAGGCATCCGATGACTGAAAACACCACGGTGCAGCGCACGCCCCGCAAGGCGGCCCTCGCCGCGTGGAGCGGCAGCGCACTGGAGTACTACGACCTGGCGATCTACGGCACCGCCGCCGCGCTCGTCTTCCCGAAGATCTTCTTCCCCGAGGGCAACCAGGCGGTTGCGACCGTCGCGTCGCTCGCCACCTTCGGCGTCGCCTACGTCGCGCGCCCCTTCGGTTCCGTCCTGATGGGACACATCGGCGACCGTTTCGGCCGCAAGCTGATCCTCGTGGGCACGCTGCTGCTCATGGGTGTCTCGACCTTCCTCATCGGCTGCCTGCCGACCTACGGACAGGTCGGCATGCTCGCGCCGATCCTGCTGGTCACCTTGAGACTCCTCCAGGGCCTGTCGGCCGCGGGTGAACAGGCCGGCGCGAACTCGATGTCGTTCGAACACGCCCCCGACGACAAGCGCGGTTTCTTCACCAGCTGGACGCTGAGCGGCACACAGGGCGGGCAGGTGCTCGCACCGCTGATGTTCCTGCCGGTGATCGCCCTGCTCTCCGAGGAGCAGTTGCAGTCGTGGGGCTGGCGCGTGCCGTTCTGGATCAGCGCCGTGATCGTGCTGATCGGCTTCCTCATCCGCCGCAGCCTCGACGAGACCCCCGAGTTCCACGCCGAGAAGGCGCACGACGAAGCACCCAAGGCACCGCTGGCCGTGCTCTTCCGCCACCACTGGACCGGCGTCCTGCGCGTCTTCTTCGCGGCCTTCATCGCCATGGTCAACACCGCATTCCAGGTGTTCGCCCTCAACTTCGCCACCGCCGACGAGTACGGCATCGGCATCAGCGACACCACGATGCTGTGGCTGGCGATCGTCGCCAACGTCATCGCCGTAGGCACCATCCCCATGTGGGCCCTGCTGTCCGACCGCATCGGCCGCAAGCCGGTCTTCGTCACCGGCCTGATCGGCAGCGCCGTCATGGTGACGGCCTTCCTGTGGTCGATCTCCCGGGGCGACGTGCCGCTCGTGCTCGTCACCGGCATCCTGCTCGCCGGCGTGGTCTACAGCATGCCGAACGCGGTGTGGCCCGCCACCTATGCCGAGTACTTCCCCACCAGCGTCCGCCTGTCGGGCATGGCGATCGGCACCCAGTTCGGCTTCGCGCTCGCCGGTTTCACCCCGGCCATCGCCGGCTCGCTCATGGACGGCAACGCCGACAACTGGTACCGCGTGGCCCTGTTCTGCGTCGGCGCGGTCGCCATCTCGCTGATCGCGGTGGCCACCGGACCCTCCGGAACCCACAAGGTCCCCACCCGTGAGATCGGCCTGCGCCCCCACGACCGGAACACCGCGCCGGTCCCCGCCGGAGCCGCATCGTGACCGCCCGTCCGACGATCGCCGTCCTCAACGGGCCCAATCTCAACCTGCTCGGCACGCGCGAACCCCATCTCTACGGCACCACGACGCTGGCGGACATCGAGAAGTCGTGCCGTCGCACCGCCGACGACCTGGGCTTCGACATCGACTTCCGGCAGAGCAACCACGAGGGCGCACTCATCGACACCGTCCACGAACTCCGCGAATCGGCCGCCGGTTTCGTGGTCAACGCCGCGGCCTACACGCACACCTCGGTCGCACTGCACGACGCGCTGGTCACCGTCGCGGCACCGATCGTGGAAGTGCACCTGACCAACGTCCACGCCCGCGAGGAGTTCCGGCACCGCTCGTTCGTCGCTCCCGTCGCGACGGCCGTGATCGCCGGATGCGGCCCCGACGGATACGGCTTCGCCGTCCGTCACCTGGCCGCACTCGCACTCGACACCGAGAAGAAGGAAAGTTCCCGATGACCTCCGCAGCGCCCGCACGTACGTCCTTCCTGCTGGGCCTGTTCGGCGCCGGGATCGGCGGTTCGCTCACCCCGGCCATGCAGGAACGGGAGGGCTTCGCCTCGGGACTGAACCTGACCTACCGCCTCGTCGACGCCGAGCGCCTCGGCTACGGCGCCGAGAACCTGGCCGAGATGCTCGACTGGGCACAGCGTTTCGGTTTCGACGGGCTCAACATCACGCACCCCTTCAAGCAGGTCGTCATCCCCCTGCTCGACGAGTTGTCCGACGACGCCCACGATCTCGGCGCGGTCAATACGGTGGTGTTCCGGGACGGTCGTGCGATCGGCCGCAACACCGACTGGTCCGGCTGGGGACGCGCGTTCCGCCGCCGGCTGCCCGAGGCCGTCTCCGACCGCGCCGTGCTGGTCGGGGCCGGTGGTGCCGGTTCGGCCGTCGGGTACGCACTGCTCGAACAGGGCTCCGCGCACGTGTCCATCGTCGACGTCGATACCGAGAAGGCGCAGGCCTGCGCGACCCGCCTGGCCAAGCGGTTCGGCGACGACCGGGTCCGCGCGACCACCGATCTCGCCGGGGCGCTGGCCTCGGCGCAGGGTCTGGTCAACGCGACCCCCACGGGCATGACCGGCCACCCCGGGCTGCCCGTCCCCGCCGAACTCGTCCGCGAGGACCTGTGGGTCTCCGACGTCGTGTACTTCCCGCTCGAGACCGAGCTGATCCACCTCGCCCGCTCCCGCGGATGCCGCGTGGTGCCCGGTGGGGGCATGGCCGTCTTCCAGGCCGTGGGTGCCTTCGAGTACTTCACGGGCGTCGAACCCGACGCCGAACGAATGGTCCGACACTTCGAGGAGCTGACCAGCTGATGCGCCGCGGAATCGCCACCGTCTCGCTCTCCGGTGTTCTCGCCGACAAACTCGACGCGATCGCCGCTGCAGGATTCGACGGGATCGAGATCTTCGACAACGACCTGATCGCGTCGCCGCTCTCACCCGCCGAGGTGGCCCGGCGCTGCGCCGATCTCGGTCTGTCGATCGACCTGTTCCAGCCGATCCGCGACATCGAGGGCGTCGACCCACGGCGGTTCCCCGACGTCCTGCACCGCGTCCGCCGCAAGCTCGAGGTGATGAACGAGCTCGGCGCAACGACCTTTCTGGCGTGCTCGAACGCGCTGCCGACCGCGATCGACGACCCGGAGCTGTCCGCCGAACAGCTGCGCGCCGTCGGCGATCTCGCCGCCTCGCACGGGGTCACCTTCGCCTACGAGGCCCTCGCCTGGGGACGTCACGTCAACCGGGTCGGGCAAGCGTGGAATCTCGTCGAACGCGCCGACCACCCGGCCGTGACGCTGGCCGTGGACACCTTCCACATGCTCGCGCGCGGTGACGACGGACGCGCCCTGGCCGGCATCCCCGGCGAGCGCATCGGCTTCCTCCAGGTCGCCGACGCCCCGGTGCTCGACATGAACGTCCTCGAATGGAGCCGCCACTTCCGGTGCTTCCCGGGGCAGGGCATGCTCGACGTCTCCGGGGTGGTCGCGGCCGTGCTCGACGCCGGCTACGACGGTCCGCTCTCGCTCGAGGTCTTCAGCGACGTGGTGCGCGAAGCGGATCCGCATGTGACCGCGCGCGACGCGATGCGGTCGCTGCTGTTCCTCGAGGACCGGCTCGGTGCGCGGGTCACCGGCCCCGCACGCGAGAAGGTGACGGTCGCACCGCCGCTTCCGGCGCGGACCGACGCGGCGTTCGTCGAACTCGCCGACCCCGACCGCACCGACTACCCGGCGCTGCTCACCGGACTCGGATTCCACATCGCCGGCCGGCACCGCAGCAAGCCCGTCGTGTGGTGGCGCAACGGCGGTGCGAACGTCGTCCTCAACGAAGAGCCCGCGCCGGGCCCCGCCGCGACCGCGCTGGGTCTCGTCGCCCCCGACGTCGCCGCGGTGGCCGAACGTGCCGCGAGCCTGCTGTGGCCCGCGGTCGACCGCACGCGCGGGGAGGGCGAGGCGGGTCTGCCGGGCATCACCTCCCCCTCCGGTCTGCACGTCTTCGTCAGCGCCGAGGCGGGACAGACCGACGACTGGCACAACGACTTCGTCACCGACGACGCCCCGGGCACTTTCGTGTCCGACGACGCCCCGGGCACTTTCGTGTCCGACGACGCCGCAGCCACTTCCATGGCCGACGAGGGATGGCTCGGTCTCGACCACGTCGATGTGACGGTCGCGGCGGACGACCTGAACCAGGAATTGTCGTTCTTCCGCACCTTGTTCGGACTGCGGCCGGAGGACCCGGAGGAGTACATCCAGCCGCAGGGCCGCCTGCGTATTCGCGCACTGCGCGCGGAGAAGGGTGACCTGCGGGTCGCGCTGAACGTCTCCGACACCGGTGCTGCGCCCCAACCGCACGGCGTGACCCAGTTGGCCTTCGCCACGGCCGATGTCGTCGACTCGGTACGGCATGCGCGTGCGCGCGGTGTGGAGTTCCTCCGACCGCCCGCGAACTACTACGCCGATCTCGACGCGCGGTTCGTGCTCGACCCCGGCCTGCTCGCAGTCCTGCAGGACAACGGGCTGCTCTACGACCGTAACGACGACGGCGGCGAGTTCCTGCACGCCTACACGCTCCCGGTGCAGGGCGGCTTCCAGGTCGAACTCCTCGAACGGCGCGGCGGCTACACCGGATACGGCTCCCCCAACGCCCACGTCCGGCTCGCCGCGGCCGCCCGCGCGGGATCAGCGGTCGCGTAGCCAGGCCACGATCTTCGCGACGGTGTCGTCGTTGTCGCGGATCCATCCGTTGTGGCCCAGTGCCCGCGGGTTGTGCCACCGGGCGACGTCGGCGGCGGGCAGTTTCTCGAGCAGGTGCTGCGCCGACGCGACCGGGGTGAGGTCGTCGCCCTCGATCGTGATCGACAGGACGGGCAGCGTGAGACGACCGACCCGTTCCTCGTAGTCGATGTCCGCACCGGCCGGTTCGAACCGGCCGGTGCGGGCCAGTCGCGCCCAGTCGGAGATCAGCACGCGCGACTGCCGGCCGAAACCGGCGACGTCGATGCGGTCGCCGGGCCAGAAACCGGCCACCGCCGCGGTCAGCGACATCGCGGTCGACCCGAGCCACAGCCCCGGTCCGCGGATGCCGCCGTGGTGGCGGTAGTAGGGCGTGCCCGAGGCGACGAGGATCAGCCCGCCGAGGCGGCCGCGGATGCGCGCGGCGTAGAGCACGCCGAGTTGCCCACCCATGGAGTGGCCGAGCAGGTAGGGCGTCGAGTCGGGGAAGCGCTCCCGCACCACCTCGGCGACGGCGGGGAAATGCGTCGCGACGATCTCGTGATAGCCGTAGGTGCTGTCGGGTCCGGGCCTCGGACGGCTGTCGCCCTGGCCGGCCAGTTCACAGATCGCCGCGTCGAATCCGTGCTCGGTGATCGCCTGCGCGAACGGCTCGTAGTAACCGGCCGGGATACCGAGCCCCGGCACGATCACCACGACGGCGCGGGAAGCATCGCGGCGGGTCTCGTGTTCGTGGTCGGGTCCCGCGAAGAGGCGCACCGGGGTCGTGGTGCCCCCGGGAAGCTGGATCGGTACGGTCTCCACCGGCCCAGACTAGGCCGATCCGGACGCGGCGGGTGCCGGTTTGCCTGTGAGTCTCCCTGCCACCCCGAGCCCGGAATTCAGGGTCGGGATGGGGGTCGTGCCCGGATGTGCTCGGGCCCGGTCGCGGCGGACGATCGAAATGTCCGGTCCAGCATCCTTTCGGAGGAACCCATGCGTACCCTTGCCATCCGCTCCCGTCTCGCGACCGCCACCGTCCTGTCGCTCGGCACCGCCGCAGTACTTCTCGGAACAGGAACTGCCGCAGCACAACCCGCGCCCGGTGTCGTGGGCATGAGCGAGCAGGCCGCGGTCGGCGTGCTCACCGCGGAGGGTGTGCCGTTCTCGATCGTCAACCGGTCCGGTTCCGCCGGCGGCGACTGCACCGTGACCGCTCAGCGCGACCGGGGATACCGGACCGAGGTCGAGTACGAATACGACAGCGACGACAACGAGTTCGACCGTGTCGAACGCCAGGTGTGGCGCGGGGTCGGCCTGACGGTCGTGTGCCGCTGACGCGTCCCTGCGGTCAGTCCAGACCGAAACCGCGCTCCCGCAGAGCTTCTCGCATCTGTTCCCTGCTCCCGAGCGCACCGGGCGACGCGAAGCGCCCGAGTACACGTTCGACCCAGCTCTCCGCCAGACCCTGATCGCGGTAGAAGCCGGCGATCTCCTCCTCGTACGCGGCGAGGCCGGCATCCCGCTCCTCGGTCGAGTACTGCTCGCGATGCAGCACCACATCCTGACCCAACCGCGGCTTGACCTCCGACTCCACCTCGGGATCGGGACGGCCCACCACCAGCCCGACCACAGCGAAACTGTGGTCGGGCAGAGCCAGTTCTGCGGCCACGTCACGCGGATGGTTGCGGATGGCCCCGATGTAGACGGTGCCGAGGCCGAGCGATTCCGCGGCGAGCACCGCGTTCTGTGCGGCGAGGGCGGCATCGACCACCCCGAGCAGCGCCGACTCCACGTAGTCGACGTTGACAAGGTCCTTGTCGTGCTGCTCGGCGACTCGCGCCGCACGGGCGAGGTCGGCCACCCATACGAGCAGCAGCGGAGCGTCACACACCGCCGGCTGGTTGCCGGCGAGCGTCGCGATCCGGGCGAGCCGGTCGCGGTCGGTGACGGCCACGACGCTCCACAACTGCAGGTTGCTCGAGCTCGCGGCGGACGAGGCCGCGGCCACGATCGCGCGCAGATCGTCCTCGGAGACGGCTTCGGGAAGGAACTTCCGCACGGAGCGATGCGCCAGCTGGAGAGCGATGACGTCGTTCCACGCGCCGGAACCACCGTGTCCGGCCACCTGCTCGGCGGCCCGGGTGCCGTACCTGCGGCGCAATGCGGCGAGCTGTTCGTCGAGGACGACGTCGGTCATGACGGGAGATCTCCTTCTGATCGGCAGTACCGACGGTCGAGTCTGCCTCCTCGCACCCCGGTCGCCGAGCATTGTCCTCAGCATGATTCCAGCGGCGCCCGGGCCGGTTCACTCGACCGACCCCGAGACGAAGATCAGGGTGAAGATCCGGGCCGTTCCCCGATGTGCCGGGATCGTCTCGGCGACAGGATGAATGCATGAACTTCGAGAACCAGGCTCCCCGCCCCTTCACTCGCTCCTCGTCCCAGCGCATGCTCGGTGGTGTGTGCGCCGGACTGGCCGAGTACTTCAACGTCGACCTCAACCTCGTGCGTGCAGGCGCAGTCCTCACAGCCTTCGTCACGGGTGGCACCGCCGTGTTGCTCTACCTCGCACTGTGGATGATCATCCCCGAGCACTGATCGGCCCCCGGCTGCAGAGAACACGCAACCCTCGGTGGACATCCACCGAGGGTTGCGTGCTTCGCTGCGGGTGGCAGCGGCGATTGCGAACTACTGCTGGACGCTGCCCAGCAGAGCACTGCCGGTATCGAGCAGAGTCTTCAGGAGCTCCGTGCCGCCGAGCAGGTCGAGGGCCGAGCCGATGAGTTCGATGACGTCCATGTGTATCTCCTTCGTCCGATCACATACCGGACGGGTCTCGTCCGATTGCTGTTCGCCTACCCGGAATTCCGATCGGAATTCCGTCGGGCTCGCATCAATTTTCAACACATTCGACGCGCCCGCGCGAGCCGAGAATACGCAAATCGGATGTGATGACATTCACACTCGCGGCGAAGGCTGTACGGGCTCACAAATGCCCAGTTCACGGCGTCAAGGAAAGAAAACGGAACGTCCGTACCCATTTATTTTCGTTTGAATTCGATATTTCCGTTCGACCCGATTCATCCTGTTCGGTGACCGTTTACGGCGAATCGACCGATCCGGCGAAGAAATATCGACCGAAAGAAGATGCCCGATTCGACCGCAATCGAATCGGGCATTTCCGGTGGATCCGGGACCGCTACAGTCCGACCGCCTGCGACAGAAGCGGCCACGAGTTGCGCAGATCGTCCTCCCAATAGTCCCAGGAGTGCGTACCCGCCGGCCGCAGGTCGATCTGGGCGGGGATGTCCAGTTCCTCGAGCCGCTGGGCCATCCGCTGCGTGCAGTGGTGGACCGCCGCCTCGATGCTGCCGCCGACGACCACCTGACCGACGAGCCCGATCGGGTCGTTGTTCACCGACCGCGACCCGAGCCGCTCGTACTGCCCGGGCAGACCCGAACCCGACGAGATGTACAGGTCGATACCGCGGAGCTTCTCGGCCTGGAGATAGGGATCGTTCTCGATCCAGGCCGGATCACCGACCGGGCCCCACATGTTCTCGGGGTCGCCGCCCTTGACGCGTACGACGGCCTGCACATAGGACTGCCCCAGCGGCGTGCTCGTCTCGGCGCATCCGCTGTAGGCCCCCACCGCCTCGTACAGCTCGGGAGCCGCGGTGGCGAGGCCGAGCACCGATGTCCCCGACATCGACAGGCCCGCAATGGCGTTGCGCCCCGAGGTCCCGAACTCGGTGTCGATGACCGGCGGGAGTTCGTGCGTCAGGAAGGTCGTCCACATGTTGCGGCCGAGCGCGGGATCGTCGTTGCGCCAGTCGGTGTAGTAGCTGTAGCCGCCGAGGAGAGGCGTGACGACGTTGACGTTCTTGTCCGAGAAGAAGTTCTCGACGTCGGTCTGCTTCTCCCAGGTGGCGATTCCCTGCCCGCCTCCCGAACCGTTGAGCAGGTAGAGGGTGGGGCGCGGTTCGCTCGTGTCGGCGGGCGTCCGGACCCGGAGGGGGATCACCTTGTCCATCGACGGCGAGTAGACGTTCGCGATGACGGTGCGGTCGCTCTCGCGCTCGACGGAGGTCAGCTCCCCCACCGGTCGCTGGTCGTCCGCCTCTGTCGGCTGCGCGAGAGCGCCCCCGGGGGCTGCGAGGACCATCGACGTTCCCACCGCCACCGTGAGCAGTACCCGCCGTAACCAGGACGACCGCATATTCTCTTCCCCTCGTCGATCCGTCTGTCTGCGCACCTCGGACCGGTTGCGGATCGGTACGAACCTCCGGAACCGGATGAAGTGACACTTTCGTGACATTCATCGTCCGCGGAGCGCGTTTCGTAACGAATATGTGATCGTTCGGTACGGGAGGCCGGAACGATCGGGGAAGAGCACGAGGCCCGACCCCACCGGAGTGGGATCGGGCCTCGTGTGACTCAGGGGCGCTGGATCAGAAGTCCATGCCGCCCATGCCGCCGGTCGGGTCGCCCGCGGGAGCGGCGGCCTTCTCCGGCTTGTCGGCGACGACGGCCTCGGTCGTCAGGAACAGAGCCGCGATCGACGCAGCGTTCTGCAGCGCCGAGCGGGTGACCTTGACCGGGTCGTTGATGCCCGCTTCGAGCAGGTCCTCGTAGTCGCCGGTCGCAGCGTTGAGGCCGTGGCCGGCCTCGAGGTTGCGGACCTTCTCGGCGACGACGCCGGGCTCGAGGCCGGCGTTGAAGGCGATCTGCTTCAGCGGCGCCTCGAGAGCGACCTTGACGATGTTGGCACCCGTGGCCTCGTCGCCCTCGAGCTTGAGGTCGTCGAGAACCGGAGCGGCCTGCAGCAGGGCCACGCCACCACCGGCGACGATGCCCTCTTCGACGGCAGCCTTCGCGTTGCGGACGGCGTCCTCGATGCGGTGCTTGCGCTCCTTGAGCTCGACCTCGGTCGCGGCACCGGCCTTGATGACGGCGACGCCGCCGGCCAGCTTCGCGAGGCGCTCCTGCAGCTTCTCACGGTCGTAGTCCGAATCCGACGCCTCGATCTCGGCGCGGATCTGGTTGACGCGACCGGCGATGGCGTCGGGATCGCCCGCGCCCTCGACGATGGTGGTCTCGTCCTTGGTGACGACGACCTTGCGGGCCTGGCCGAGCAGCTCGATGCCGGCGGTCTCGAGGGAGAGGCCGACCTCTTCGCTGACGACCTCGCCACCGGTGAGGATGGCGATGTCGGCGAGCTGGGCCTTGCGGCGGTCGCCGAAGCCCGGAGCCTTGACGGCAACCGACTTGAAGGTGCCGCGGATCTTGTTGAGGACCAGGGTGGACAGAGCCTCACCCTCGACGTCCTCGGCGATGATCAGCAGCGGCTTGCCCGACTGGATGACCTTCTCGAGCAGCGGCAGCAGGTCCTTGACCGTGGAGATCTTGGAGCTGACGAGCAGGATGTAGGGATCCTCGAGCACGGCCTCCTGACGCTCTGCGTCGGTGGCGAAGTAGAGGGAGATGTAGCCCTTGTCGAAGCGCATGCCCTCGGTCAGCTCGAGCTGGAGGCCGAAGGTGTTGGACTCCTCGACGGTGATGACGCCTTCCTTGCCCACCTTGTCGATGGCCTCGGCGATGAGCTCACCGATCGCGGGGTCGCCGGCGGAGATGCCTGCGGTGGCGGCGATCTGCTCCTTGGTCTCGACCTCCTTGGCGGTGTCGAGCAGCTTGGCGGTGACGGCCTCGACGGCCTTCTCGATGCCGCGCTTCAGGCCGAGGGGGTTGGCGCCCGCAGCAACGTTGCGCAGACCCTCGCGGACGAGCGCCTGGGCGAGCACGGTAGCGGTGGTGGTGCCGTCACCCGCGACGTCGTCGGTCTTCTTGGCAACTTCCTTGACCAGCTCGGCGCCGATCTTCTCGTACGGATCCTCGAGCTCGATCTCCTTGGCGATGGACACACCATCGTTGGTGATCGTGGGGGCGCCCCACTTCTTCTCGAGAACGACGTTGCGACCCTTGGGGCCCAACGTCACCTTGACTGCGTCGGCGAGGCTGTTGAGGCCCCGCTCGAGGCCGCGACGGGCCTCTTCGTCGAACGCGATGATCTTGGCCATTGCGAAGTGATCCTCCGGGTATGGGGGTGACACCGGAGCGATCGCTCGTCGGATCGCTCCATGTACGCCTTCGGCCGGAAGCAGTGCCCGCGACGGACGACCAGGGGTGTCGAAAACCCGGTCTCACCCTACCGACCTGGCACTCACGTGTTGCGAGTGCTAAGTGCATTCTTAGCACTCGGGGGTGGCGAGTGCAAGATTACCGGCACCTGCCACCCCCGTCACGAAATCCGCGAAAGACCGACTACCCGGTCGTCCGGATCATCGGTGCGGCGCTCGCTCAGCGCGGCGTCGAACCGACCCCCACGGCGCACCACTGCCCCGTCGCGGTGTTGACCGCGAACGACTGGGCTCCGACGCACGTGACGCCGGTGGTGTCGGCCGTGGCGCCCGACCCGTAGCCGGCCACCGACAGGGTCGTCGCCGGACCCTGCGCCCACGAGTGGCTCAGTCCGCCGCCGAGCGCGTAGGCGAACGAACGGCCGCCGTCACGGGCTGCACTGAGCGCCGTGCCGAAGCCCGTCGCGTGGGCTTCGGCGGCACCGGCCGACTCGGCGACCGACACCGCGGTGCCGCTGTCGGCCGCATACGCGCGAGCGAAGGCGTCCTCGGCGGTGGCACCGCAGCTGGCGGTATCGGACACCAGGATGTCGTTGGCAGAAGGAGGCGACACACAGGTCACCGGCGCCGCTGCGGCGGTACCCCCACCGAACAGCGCAGCCGAGGCCACACCGACGGCGACGAGCACACCGGCCCGGAACGAACGGCGCGCGGTGAGAACGGACCGGAAGGAACGAATGGACAAGAACGGGCTCCTCTGCACTGGAGTGCCTCTTCGCGAAAGGCTGCGTCTGCGCGAACTGGGGAACGAGCGCCCCGCGCGAACGGGGGGCCGGCGCCCCGGCGGTAGGGTACCGATCACATGCGTCTCACGCGAGACCACGTGTCACAGACTGTCGAGGAGCCCGGGGAGATCGGCGACGGAGTCGATGACGTGGTCGGGACGATCGACCGCCAGGTCCAGGACGGATTGCCGAAACTTTCCGGTACGCACCAGGATTCCCGTCATACCGAGGCGTTGCCCCGGGACGACCTCGCCAGCGATGTCGTCGCCGACGACCACCATCCGATCCGGTTCGACACCCATCCGCTCCGACGCGACGAGGAAGCCGCGCAGCGACGGCTTGCCCACCGCCACCACCGACCGGCCGGTGAGCTCCTCGAGTCCGGCCAGGTAGACGCCGGTGTCGATGCGCAACCCGTCGGCGGCCTGCCACGCGAGCGCCCGGTGCATCGCGACCACCGGGACGTCCTCGAGCATCAGTTCGGCGACGCGACTCATCGCCCGGTGCGTGAAGGCATCCCCCGCGCCGCCGAGGATCACCACTTCCGGATCGTCCTCGTCCAGCACGAGACCGTCGAGATCCGCGGCGATGTCACCCTCGTTGAGGACCCAGCAGCGCAGACCCGGATAGGTCTGCCGGACGTGGTCGACGGTGAGGGACACCGCGGTGACGATCTCGTCCGGCGACACCTCCATCCCGAGATCGGTGAGCCGCTGCGCGATCTCGGCGCACGTCCGGGAGGTGGTGTTGGTGAGGAAGGCGCGGCGGACGCCGTCGGCACGCAGTCGTGCCAGGACGTCCGCCGCGCCCGGGACGGGCTGCCACTCGGTGACGAGCACGCCCTCGATATCGAACAACACCCCGTCCACACGCGTCATGCATCGAGCCTATCCGCGTGCGTGCCTACGGCGACAGGCTCGGCTCACACGCTTCCGGCGAGACGCTCGGCGAGCAGGCGGGTGAACCGCGCCGGATCCTCCACCTCGCCACCCTCGGCGATCAGCGCCATGCCGTGGAGCAGCTCGGCGACGTCGGCGAGCGAGGCGTCGTCCGGACGCTGTTCCCGGGCCGTGCGCAGACCCGACACGAGCGGGTGACCGGGGTTGAGTTCGAGGATCCGCTTGACCCGCGGCACCGGCTGACCGGAGGCCTTGTACATCCGCTCGAGTGCGGGCGACATGCTGAAGGTGTCGCCGACGATGCACGCCGGGGAGGACGTCAGGCGCGACGAGAGCCGCACGTCCTTGACCTGCTCGTCGAGGATCTCCTTCATCCACGACAGCAGGTCGCCGAACTCCTTCTCCTTCTCCTCGCGTTCGGCTTCGGCGGCCTTCTTCTCGTCCTCGGTACCGAGGTCGACATCGCCCTTGGCGATCGACTGGAAGCGCTTGCCCTCGAACTCCGGAACGGAGGTCACCCACATCTCGTCGACGGGGTCTGTCAGGAGCAGCACCTCGATGCCCTTGTCTCGGAACGCCTCCATGTGCGGGGAGCTCTCGAGCAGCTGCCGCGACTCGCCGGTCAGGTAGTAGATCGCGTCCTGGCCGTCCTTCATCCGTTCGACGTAACCGGCGAGCGTGGTCTGCTCCTCCTCGTTCGCCGTCGAGTCGAACGACGAGATCGCCAGCAGCGTGTCGCGGTTGTCGGTGTCGGAGATCAGGCCTTCCTTGACGACCCGGCCGAACTCGCGCCAGAACTTCGTGTACTTCTCGGGTTCCTTCGCGGCCATGTCCTTGACGGTCGCGAGGACCTTCTTCGTCAGGCGGCGGCGGATGGCCCGGATCTGCCGGTCCTGCTGCAGGATCTCACGAGAGACGTTGAGCGACAGGTCCTGTGCGTCGACCACACCCTTGACGAAACGCAGGTACTCGGGGACGAGATCCTCGCAGTCGTCCATGATGAACACGCGCTTGACGTACAGCTGCACGCCGGTGCGCCGCTCACGGGCGAACAGGTCGAAGGGCGCGTGCTCCGGGATGAACAGCAGCGCCTGGTATTCGAAGGTGCCCTCGGCCTTGAGCGGGATGATCTCGAGCGGCTCGTCCCAGGCGTGGGCGATGTGCTTGTAGAAGTCCTTGTACTCGTCCTCGGAGACCTCGTCCTTCGAACGCGCCCACAACGCCTTCTGCGAGTTGAGGGTCTTGGTCTCGAAGGTCACCTCGTCGGTGCCGTCCTCCGACTTCGTGGTGCGCGAGACCTCCATGCGGATCGGCCACGCGATGAAATCCGAGTACTTCTTGACGATCTCCTCGAGCTTCCACTGCGAGGTGTAGTCGAACAGGTGGTCCTCGGCATCCTCGGGCTTGAGGTGCAGGATCACCGAGGTGCCCTGGGGCGCGTCGTCGACCTCGGCGATCGTGTAGGTGGATTCGCCGCTGGACTCCCAGCGCGTACCGGTCTTCTCCCCGGCCTTGCGGGTGACGAGCGTGACCTTGTCGGCGACCATGAACGACGAATAGAAGCCGATACCGAACTGGCCGATCAACTCCTCGGAAGCGGCGGCGTCCTTCGCCTCCCGCAGCTTCTGCCGGAGTTCGCCCGTGCCGGACTTCGCGAGGGTGCCGATGAGATCGACGACCTCGTCGCGGTTCATGCCGATGCCGTTGTCGCGCACGGTCAGGGTGCGCGCGTCCTTGTCCACCTCGAGCTCGACGTGCAGGTCGGAGGTGTCGACGTCGAGATCCTTGTTTCGGAACGACTCCAGCCGGAGCTTGTCCAGGGCGTCCGACGCGTTGGAGATCAACTCGCGCAGGAAGGTGTCCTTGTTCGAGTAGATCGAGTGGATCATCAGATCCAGCAACTGCCGCGTCTCGGCCTGGAATTCACGCTGTTCGACGTTCGTACTCATTCCGGGTTCCCTTTCCACAAGCAGAACTTCCCCGGAAATAGTAAGCCGTCCGCGAGTCCGGCCCGTTCGCGCTTCCGGGTCCATGATGGAGGTGCAGGCTTCGTCGTTCACAGGAGGTTGCGATGACGGTTCGTCGGACGGTGGTCGTCGGTGCGGGCATCGTGGGTCTGTCCACCGCGTGGTTTCTGCAGGATCGAGGCATCGAGGTCACGGTGCTCGATCGGGTCGGCGTGGCGGGTGATGCCTCGTGGGGCAACGCCGGTTGGCTCGCGCCGGCACTGACCCTGCCGCTACCCGAGCCGGGGGTGCTGCGTTACGGCTTGCGCTCGATGTTCCGCCCGTCCTCGCCGGTGTACGTGCCGCCCACGACGGATGTGCGGTTGCTGCGCTTCCTCGCCGACTTCGCCCGGCACTGCACGAGACGGCAGTGGACGTCGTCGATGGAGGTCTTCGCGCGCGCCAACCGCCTCGCCCTCGATGCCTACGACGATCTCGCCCGCGGGTCGGGCGACACGATCGTCACCGAACCGACGCGGGTCGCCGATCCGTTCCTCGCGGCGTTCACCTCGGACGACGACCGTCGGCTGCTGGTCGAGGAGGTCGAGCACGCGCGTGCCGCCGGCAGCGAGATCGACTTCGACCTGCTCGACACCGACACGCTGCATTCGCTCGAACCGCTGCTCGGGGACTCGGTGCGGGTGGGTCTCCGGATCCGGGGGCAGCGGTTCATCGATCCGCCGCGGTTCGTCGCCTCGCTGGCGCACGCGGTCCGCGCCCGGGGTGCGGAGATCGTCACCGACGTCGACGTCGAGGAGGTGCGCGACACCGGTCGCGGGGTGGATGTCGTCGTCGCCGGTGGGGACTCGCGGTCGGCGGATGCGGTGGTACTCGCGAACGGAGCGTGGCTCGGGTCGCTCGCCCGGCCGTTCGGGGTGCGCACGCAGGTCCAGGCCGGTCGCGGCTACAGCTTCAGCGTGCGGCCGCCGAGTCTGCCGAAGAACCCGGTCTACTTCCCGGCCCAGCGGGTGGCGTGCACACCTCTCCAGGACCGTTTCCGGGTCGCGGGAATGATGGAGTTCCGCAGCCCCGACGCCCCGCTCGATCCGCGACGCATCCGGGCGATCGTCGACGCGACCCGTCCGCTGTTGCGCGATGTCGATTGGGACGGGCGCAGCGAGGAGTGGGTGGGCTCGCGGCCGTGCACGGCGGACGGGCTCCCGCTGATCGGCCGCACCCGTTCGGAGCGGGTGTACGTCGCCGGCGGGCACGGGATGTGGGGTGTGGCGCTCGGTCCCCTCACCGGACGGCTGCTCGCCGGGTCGATGACCGGCGAGCCGGATCCGTTGCTCAGGTCGTTCGATCCGCTGCGCTGACCGGTCCGGGTTCGAGACGGTCGCGCACGCGGTCGAACCATTCGAGGACGGCCCGTTCGTAGAGGATGCCGAAGTCGAGGGTCGCCGCGGCGTGCGGCGGAAGGATGTCGGCCGCCGCCTGCTGTTCGTAGGCGGCGAGCTGCTCCTCGTGTCTGCGGCGATGGTCGGTGAGCATCTCGGCGAGGCGCTCGGGCGGGAGGTGATCGCCGAAGGCGACGGTCAGCAGCAGCGGATGGCGGATGTTCTCGTCGCCCGGTTCGCGGTCGATCCATTCGGCGAAGGCCGTGCGTCCGGCCTCGGTCAGCACGTAGGGCTTGCGGTCGCGCGGGCCCTTCTCCCCTGCCTCGATCAGTCCCTGCCGCTCCATCGCCGCCAATTCCCGGTAGACCTGGCTCGTCGTCAGTGACCAGAACTTGCCGATGCGCGTCTGGGCGGTGGACACCAGGTCCCAGCCCGTTTTGGGGCCTTCGTGGAGGAATCCGAGCAGTGACGCGGCGGTGGCGTTGAGCGGTCGTCCGGTCATTGCCGGTTCCTTTCTCGATCCGGGTACGGAAAAGACTTGACATTCCACTGTGGCATATCCACCCTGGAATCAGGTGACATTCCATTGTGGAAGATCCCGGAGGGCACCATGGAACACACATCCACCACCGGCCCCGGTACTGCGACATCGCCGCTGCGCATCTCCGATGCCGAGCGCGAAACGATCGTGGAGGAGCTCGGGCGCCATCTCACCGCCGGACGGTTGACGATCGGCGAGTTCGACGAACGTGTGGCCCGGGTCTACCGCGCCGTGACGCAGGACGACGCCGGCGCCGTTCTCGCCGACCTGCCGTCGGCACCCGTTCCCACCCCGTCCCCGCCGGCCGGCAAACCGTTCCCCCGTCTGCGCCTGCCGCTCCACCAGCGCATCGAGTGGGGAGCCTGGGCCACCGTGGGATCGATCAATCTCGTGGTGTGGGCACTGGTCTCGCTCGGAACGGCCTCGCTGATCTACTTCTGGCCGATCTGGGTCATCGTCCCCTGGGGTCTCGTCCTGGCGGGACGCACCGCACTCGGACTCGAGGGCGGTCCGGACCACCGCAGGACCGACGACCACATCCGCAACGCCCGGCGACTGCACCGCGAACACATGCGCCGCGCGGCCGTCGTCCACCGGCGTGCCGTCATGCACCGGCGTGGACTGAATCCGCACTGCGGGCGATCGAGTCGTACCTGGTACTGATGTTCCCGAGATAGTGCGGGTGCGTGAGGATGTAGGGGGCGTCGATCGAGATGCCGCGGACGACGATCTCCCCCGCCGTCTCCGGTGCCATACCGGCGTTCCCGCCCTTGATGTGGTCCACGCGCCGAACCTCGCCGTCGAGCCGGGCGGTGCTGTCGTCGAGTCCCGAACGCACGAGCCCCGGGCACAGGACCGAGACCCCGACACCGTGCGGGGCGAGTTCGGCGCGTAGCGCTTCGGACATCGCGACGACGGCGGCCTTCGCTGCGCTGTACACACCGCGGCCCGGCACACCCGCGGTCAGTCCCATGACCGAGGCGGTGTTGACGATGTGTCCGCGCCCGCGCGCCCGCAGGTCACCCGCGAAGGTCGAGACGCCGTTGAACACCCCGGTGACGTCGATGTCGATGACGGTGTCGAAGACCTGAGGATCGAGGTCGGCGAAATCGGTTCCGTTGAAACCGATCCCGGCGTTGTTGACGAGGATGTCGACCGGGCCGAAGGCGTTCTCCGCCTCCTGTTTGACGCTGCGCCAGCCCTCCCGGTCGCGTACGTCGAGGACGGCTCCGCGGAAGAGCCGGAAGACTCCCGTCCGGTCGGCGAGCGTGGATTCGTCGAATCAGCGCGACCGGCGGATCTTTCCGAAGTCCCAGCTGCGCACACTGTGCGGAGTGACCCGCAGCCACGCATGACGGCCGTCCGTCGTGAACTCGTCGCGACCGGCGTACTTGCGGGCGAAGGACAGTTCGACGCCGCGCAGCAGTTCGTCCTCGACGGTGCGCGCCACGACCTCGGGACGGGAACCGCGCGGCACGTCGCCGACGCTCACCGCGGTGCCGCGCACCTCGACACCGCGCAGATCCGTGAACTGTTCCCCACCGTCGACGACGACCGCGATGCGCGGATCCTTCTGCAGGTCGGTCCACCGGCGGCTGCGGACGACGGAGTTGAGCCACAGGAAGGCGCCGTCCCAGACGAACCACAACGGAGCGACGTGAGGGCTTCCGTCACCGCCGATCGTGGCGACGCGGCACGTCCGCTCGGCGGAGAGGAAGAGATCGATCTCCTCCTTCGTCATCGAGATCCCGGCGCCGCGCGTGCGCAGCGTGCCGTTTCCACTCATCAGTCCTCCTACCTGCACGAATCCTCGTCAAGAATTTTATTCTTTTTCGTGAGAGAGATGTTCTCATCCGGCGAGTGCGAACACAACAGTCCGATGGGTCCGACCGGTCTGCGATAGTCGGGACCAGCCGTGCCCATCCCGGGCATCCCGCACGCCGGAGACGGAGCTGCCGATGTTTCTTCTCGACGACAGGCTGGTCTTCGGCGCCGGAGATCTCACCCGCGCCGCCTCGTGCGAGTTCGCACTGCTCCGCAACCTCGACTCGACGCTCGGTCGCCTCCCGCGCGCCGACACCGAACCCGATGCGATGCTCGACCGTGTCGCCGCGCTCGGCGGTCGTCACGAGCAGCGCGTCCTCGACCACTTCCGCGCGCAGGTGGGTGCGGAGAAGGTCGTCGAGATCGCCCGGCCCGAGTACACCGCGCAGGCGCTCACCGAGGCGGCGCAGGCAACCCTCGACGCCGTCCGGGCCGGCGCGCCCGTCGTCTATCAGGGCGCTTTCTTCGACACCGCCCCCGATCCGCTCGGCATGATCGGCTTCTCCGACTTCCTCGTCCTCGACGACGACGGTTACGCCGTCTACGACAGCAAACTCTCCCGGCACGCGAAGGTCGAGGCCCTGCTGCAGCTCGCCGCCTACGCGGACGCACTCGCGCGCACCGGGACGACGGTGTCCTCGCACGCGCATCTCGTCCTCGGGGACGGCTCGATCGCCTCCTACCCGCTCGCGGAGATCATGCCGGTCTATCGGCACCGACGCGCCTGCCTCGAAACCCTTCTGGCGTCGCACCGCGCTGCCCCCGGGCCGGTGCGGTGGGGAGCGGGTGGGCACACCGCCTGCGGTCGCTGCGACGACTGCACCCCGGAACTCGAACGTCACCGCGACCTGCTGCTGGTCGCGGGGATGCGCAGTACCCAGCGGCTGCGGCTGATCGAAGCGGGCGTGTCGACCATCGACGACCTCGCCGCATGCGCAGCACCCGTCGACGGGATGGCCCGCCGCACCTTCGAGGTCCTGCGCGCCCAGGCACGGGCGCAGCTCGAGGAGGAGAGGCGGGGCAGTCCCTACGCGGAGGTCTACGACGCCACCCCGCTCGGCATCCTGCCCGCGCCCGACGAGGGCGACATCTTCTTCGACTTCGAGGGCGACCCACTGTGGTCCGAGGGCGGCAGTTCCGAGTGGGGACTCGAGTACCTGTTCGGCGTCGTGGAGGGACCGGCGGACGCACCGGTCTTCCGGCCCTTCTGGGCACACGACCGCGAGCAGGAGCGGCAGGCGCTGCTGGACTTCCTCGACTACGTCACCGACCGCCGGCGTCGCCACCCGAGGATGCACGTCTACCACTACGCCCCGTACGAGAAGACGGCGTTGCTGCGGCTGGCCGGGCGCTACGGCGTCGGCGAGGAGATCGTCGACGACCTGCTGCGCGAAGGTGTGCTCGTCGACCTGTATCCCGTGGTGCGCAACTCGATCCGGGTGGGTGCCCGGGCGTACGGACTGAAGAAGCTCGAACCGCTCTACACCGAGGAGAGCGAGGCACGCGACGGCGATGTCGTCGACGCGGGCGCCTCGATCGTCGCGTACGCCGACTACTGCACACTGCGCGACGCCGGGCACCTCGAGGAGGCGGAACGCGAACTCGCGTCGATCGCCTCCTACAACGAGGCCGACTGCATCTCCACCCTGCGTCTGCGCGACTGGCTGCTCACCCACGCCCGCGACCGCGGCATCTCCCCCACCGAGACGACCCACGACGAGGCCGCTCCCGACTCGGAGGCGGACCCCGTCGAGACGAAACTCCTCGACTACGTCGGCGGTGCACTTGCGGGCGACCGCACCCCGGAACAGCAGGCGGCCGCACTCGTCGCCGCGGCCATGGGCTATCACCGGCGCGAGCGGAAACCATTCTGGTGGGGGCACTTCGATCGTCTGTCCACGTCTCCGGACGAGTGGGCGGACGCCCGAGACACGCTGGTCGCGGCGACGTGCACGCTCGAGACCGACTGGCACAAGGCCACTCCCCGCCAGCGACTGCTCCGGCGCCGGCTGCGCCTCGCGGGCGAGTTCGAGCCGGGCAGCACGTTGCGCGCCGGGCAGGACGTCTTCCTGTTGTACGACGCTCCGGGACCGGACGGACTGCCCGACGGCGGCACCGGGACGCGCGCGTGGTCGCGCGCCGTGGTCGTCGAACGCACCACGGGGACGGACCATCCCGACGTGCTCGTCGTGGACGAGTCGCTGCGGACGGACGAGGAGTACTCCGTGCTGCCGGTGGCCGTCACACCCGGCGCGCCGATCTCGTCGAAGAACATCGAAGCGGCGATCGCCTCCGCCGCCGAGGCGATGTGCAGCGAGTTGCCGGCTCTGCCGTCGACCGCGGCGGTGGACGTGCTGCGCCGCATCCCGCCCCGCCTGCGCTCCGGTGCCGCGCTGCCGCCGCTCGGCGACGACGCGGCCGGCACGATCGTCACAGCCGTTCTCACCCTGGAGAATTCGTACCTGGCGGTGCAGGGCCCACCCGGCACCGGCAAGACATACACCGGGGCCCGGGTGGTGGCGGCGCTCGTGAACGAGCACGGCTGGCGCGTCGGCGTGGTCGCGCAGTCGCATTCGGTGGTCGAGAACATGCTGGCCGGCATCGTCGCCGCGGGAGTGTCGCCGGAACGGGTCGCCAAGGCGAAATGCCAGAGCCCCGAACCGACGTGGACCGCCTTCCCTGACGCGAAGTCCCTTGCGGCCCATATCGGTACATCCACCACCGGCTATGCGGTGGGCGGAACGGCCTGGGACTTCACGAATCCGAACTGCATCGAGCCCGGCAGTCTCGACCTGCTGGTGGTGGACGAGGCCGGTCAGTTCTGTCTCGCCAACACCATCGCCGTGGCCACGGCCGCGTCGAATCTGCTGCTGCTCGGCGATCCCCGCCAACTGCCGCAGGTCTCGCAGGGCACCCACCCCGAACCGGTGGACGAGTCCGCCCTCGGATGGCTCGCCGAAGGGCACGGTGCGTTGCCCGCCGATCGCGGCTACTTCCTTCCGGTGACCTGGCGGATGCATCCGGATCTGTGTGCGCGGGTGTCCGAGCTGTCCTACGAGGGACGACTGCGGTCGAAGTCCGAGATCACCACGCGCCGCGCGCTCGACGGCGTCCCGCCCGGCGTCCGGCTCGTGGAGGTCGCGCACGAGGGCAACGCGACCTGCTCGCCCGAGGAGAGCGCCGAGATCGTGCGCGCCATCGCGGCCGTGCTCGGCTCGGCGTGGACGGACGACGCCGGCTCCCCGCCGCGCCCCCTCGGCGAGGAGGACGTCCTGGTGGTCGCGCCGTACAACGCTCAGGTCACCCGCCTACGGCAGGATCTCGCCGCCGCAGGTCTGCACCGCGTCCAGGTGGGCACCGTCGACAAGTTCCAGGGCCGCCAGGCGGCGATGGTGTTCGTGTCGATGACGGCCTCCGCCGTCGAGGACGTGCCGCGGGGCATGTCGTTCCTGTTGTCCCGCAACCGGTCGAACGTGGCCCTCTCACGTGGCAAGTGGTCGGCGGTGATCGTCCGGTCCGGCGCCCTGACCGATCACCTCCCGCCGACCCCGGACGGCCTGATCGAACTCGGGGCGTTCATGCGGCTGACCGGAGCCGACCCGACCGAGGCGTGACCGCACTCACATAGTCCGATAGGATCGATGACGATCCTGTTACCTCAGGTATCAGATACACGGGACCCGGTCCCCCGAGAAGACCCGGTCCCCCGAGCACAGGAGTACACGTGTCGAAGACCCTCGAGGCCACGATCGAGATCACCGCCTCCCCCGAGCAGGTGTGGCGCGTGGTGTCCGATCTGAAGCGGATGGGCGAGTGGAGCCCGCAGTGCCGTCGGATGATCGTGCGCGGCGGGCCGGTGTCGGCCGGCACCACCACGATCAACATCAACAAGAAGGGCCTGCTGGTGTGGCCCACGACGTCGAAGGTGATCGACTTCGAACCCGGCCGTCGCCTGAGCTTCCGGATCAACGAGAACCGGTCCATCTGGTCGTTCACCCTCGAACCCACCGCCACCGGCACGCGGGTCACCCAGCGGCGCGAGGCGCCCACCGGGACCAGCAAGGTCTCGCAGACCCTGGTCAAGTATGTTCTCGGCGGCACCGAGGCGTTCGACGACGAACTGACGATGGGGATGAACGCGACTCTCGCCCGTCTCAAGAACGAGATCGAGGCGGGCGCGCGGGTCTGACCTTCCCTCCTCCGCTCACGTACGCTGGAGTGCCTGCGGACCGACAGGACCCGCCCGCGCGACGGGCGGGTCCACTGCGGTCCCGGATCACCGATCGTCAGCGATAAGAGGAGCCCGTGGCACGTAAGCCGACGCCCGCCGGAACACCCCCCACCAGCGGGGTAGCCCACATGGTCGACCTGGTCAGGCATGTCGTGCCGCCCATGCATCCGGGCGGCATCCCCTTCGTCGCAGCTCCGCTTGCCGTGGCGACCCTCGGCCGCCGCAAGCCCTGGCTGCGCCGCGCCGGTCTCGCATCGGCACTGGCGTGCGCCACCTTCTTCCGGCACCCGCACCGCGTGCCGCCGAACCGCGTCGGGGTGGTCGTCGCTCCTGCCGACGGTGAGATCGCTCTCGTCGACCACGCCGTGCCGCCCGCCGAACTCGGGCTCGGCAGCGAGGAGCGCCCCCGGGTCAGCATCTTCCTGTCCGTCCTCGACGTGCACGTGCAGCGCAGCCCCGTCGGCGGCACCGTCCGCTCGGTGGTCCACACCCCGGGCAAGTTCCTCTCCGCCGATCTCGCCGACGCGAGCGAGGTCAACGAGCGCACCAGCATGCTGATCGAGACGCGCGACGGCGCCGAGGTCGCCGTCGTCCAGATCGCCGGCCTGCTGGCACGGCGCATCGTCAACGACGCGCAGATCGGCGACACCCTGCCGATCGGCGACACCTACGGCCTGATCCGCTTCGGATCCCGGGTCGACACCTACCTGCCGGTCGGGAGCACCCTGCTGGTCGAACGCGGTCAGCGCACCATCGGTGCCGAGACCGTCCTCGCTCAGCTGCCCACGGTGTCGTGAGTCCGCACACGCAGGGTTCGCGTGCGGTCGCGACCGGGCGGTCCCGCAATCGGCCCAACGTCGTCCGCCTGCTGCCGAGCGTCATCACGATCCTGGCGTTCTCCGCCGGACTGTCGGCGGTGAAGTTCGCGCTCGACGGACAACTCGGCACTGCGCTCGGCATGATCGGCGCCGCGGCCGTCCTCGACTCGCTCGACGGTCGCATCGCCCGCATGCTCGACGCGACCAGCAAGATCGGCGCCGAACTCGACTCGCTGTCGGACGCCGTCGCGTTCGGTGTCGCCCCGGCGCTCGTGCTGTATGTGACGTTGCTCGACGGCAGCCCCTTCGGCTGGATCGTCGCCCTGCTCTACGCGGTGAGCCTCGTGCTGCGACTCGCACGCTTCAACACCCTCCTCGAGGACGACAGCGTCCCCGCCTACGCACGCGAGTACTTCGTCGGTGTGCCCGCACCGGCGGCCGCCCTCATCGCGCTCGCACCCGTCGCCGCCCACATCCAGTGGGGCGACGGCTGGTGGACCGCCTACGGGCTGGTCGCGGTGTGGATCCTCGGGACGGCCGGGCTCGCGATCAGCCGCATCCCGACCTTCGCGATGAAGTCGGCGTCCGTGCCCGCGCGACTCGCCGCGGTGCTGCTCGTGCTGGTCGCGGTGGCGGCGGCCGCGCTGGTCACCTATCCGTTCATCCTCATGCTCGTGCTGGTCGCGGTCTACCTCGCGCACATCCCCTTCGCGGTGCGTTCGCGGCGCTGGGTCGCGGCCCGGCCCGAGACCTGGGACATCAAGCCCTCGGAGCGACGCGCACTGCGTGCCCGCAACCGCGCGCAGCGTCCGCGTCGTGTCGCGGCCCGGCGTGTCGCCACGTCGGCGAGATCTCAGGCGCGACTCGGGCTGCGCCGTCCGCGAGGGCGATGACATGCACGACCCGCGAGGACGCTAGTCACGTTCTAGGCTCGGCGGGGTGACGACCCCACAACTCTCACTCACCGTCCGGCTCAACACCTCCGCCGCCGACTCGCGGCGCGGTGTCGTGCGTCTGCACCCCGAGGCGCTGGCCGCGCTGGGCCTGCGGGAATGGGACGCGATCGCACTGGTGGGAGCGCGCCGCACGGCGGTCGTGGCGGGTCTCGCCCCAGCCGGCACCCCGACCGGCACGATCCTGCTCGACGACGTGGTGCTCTCGAACACGGGCCTGAAGGAGGACGCGACGGTCGTCGTCGCACCGGTGACGGTCTACGGCGCGCGCACGGTGACGGTCACCGGCTCCACGCTCGCGCGGCAGTCGATCCCGGAGACCACCCTGCGTCAAGCGCTGCTCGGGAAGGTCCTCACCGTCGGCGACGCGGTGTCGCTGCTCCCGCGCGATCTCGGGCCGGGCACGAGCAACGCCGAGACGACGCGGGCACTGTCGCGGACGTTCGCGATCGCGTGGACCACCGAACTGCTCACCGTCTCGTCGGTCGATCCGGCCGGACCGGTGAGCGTGCAGCCGAACACCGCCGTCGTGTGGGGTGGGCCGGGTGCCCTGCCGTCCTCCGTGCCGTCCGCCTCCGGATTCGTCTCGTCGGGGTTCGTCGCCTCCTCCCCCGCGACCGACCGTCCCGAATCGGCCCCCGCCACGCCTCCGGCACCGCCGGTCGAGGATCTCGTGGGTGTGCAGGCCCAGGTCGCAAAGCTCTCCGAATGGCTCACCCTCTCGCTCGACGAACCCGAACTGCTGCGCACCCTCGGCGCGTCGCCGCATCTCGGGGTGCTCGTCACCGGTCCCGCCGGGGTCGGCAAGGCGACCTTCGTGCGCTCGGTCGTCGCGGACCGGCGTCTGGTGGAGGTCGACGGGCCGGGCGTGGGTGCACTCGCCGCCGACGAGCGGCTGCGCCGGATCTCCGCGGCGGCCGACGCGGTGCGCGGCGGTGGCGTCCTGCTGCTCACCGACGTCGACGCCGTGCTGCCCGCCGACACCGAACCCGTCGCGACGTTGATCCTCGACGAGCTGCGGCGGGTCGTCGACACCGAGGGCGCGGTGCTGATCGCGACCACCGCGCATCCCGACGACGTCGACTCCCGGCTGCGCGCCCCGGAGATCTGCGACCGCGAACTGTCCCTGCCGCTGCCCGACGGCGCGACCCGCCGCGCCCTGCTCGACGTGCTGCTGCGCTCGGTGCCGTCCACCGGTCTCGACCTCGCCGCCGTCGCGGGTCGCACCCCCGGCTTCGTCGTCGCCGATCTCGCGGCGCTGTGTCGCGAGGCGGCACTGCGCGCGGCGTCCCGGGCGAACCGCGACGACGACGAACCGTCGCTCGTCCAGGACGATCTGCTCGGCGCGCTCGAGGTGATCCGTCCCCTGTCGCGGTCGGGCACCGAGGAACTGGCGATCGGCAGTGTGAGCCTCGACGACGTCGGCGACATGGTCGAGACGAAACAGGCCCTGACCGAGGCCGTCCTGTGGCCGCTGCAACATCCCGATTCGTTCGAGCGTCTCGGCGTCGACCCGCCGCGCGGTGTGCTGTTGTACGGCCCGCCCGGTTGCGGCAAGACCTATCTCGTCCGCGCCCTCGCCGGTACCGGTCGGTTGAGCGTCCACGCCGTCAAGGGCGCCGAACTGATGGACAAGTGGGTCGGTGCGTCGGAGAAGGCGGTGCGCGAACTGTTCGAGCGTGCCCGCAACTCGGCACCGGCGCTGGTGTTCCTCGACGAGATCGATGCGCTCGCGCCGCGCCGCGGGCAGAGCTCCGATTCGGGGGTGTCCGACCGGGTCGTCGCGTCGCTGCTCACCGAACTCGACGGTGTCGAGCCGCTGCGCGACGTCGTGGTGGTCGGGGCGACGAACCGGCCCGACCTCATCGATCCGGCGCTGCTGCGTCCCGGCCGGCTCGAACGTCTCGTGTTCGTGCCGCCGCCGGACGCCGACGCCCGGGCCGCGATCCTGAAGACCGCGGGCCGGTCGGTGCCGCTCGACGACGACGTCGACCTCGACGAGCTGGCCGCCGGGCTCGACGGCTACTCGGCCGCCGACTGCTCGGCGCTGCTGCGCGAGGCCGCGCTCGCGGCGATGCGGCGCAACGTCGACGCCGCCGTGGTGACCGCGGAGGACGTCGCGGTGGCCCGGGAGAAGGTGCGGCCCTCGCTCGATCCCGCGCAGGTCGCCCATCTGCAGGCCTACGCGGAGGGCCGTTGAGATGGCCGTGACCACCGCGGTCCGCGTCGCCGGACCGGCAGCCGTTCTCGCGGCCTTCCTCGCCGCCGCGGTCGCGATCCTCGTCCCGGCCGCGGGCCAATCCGTCCTTCCGGAGGGCGCGCGCAGCGAATGGGCGCCCGTGGTCACCGCCGCGCTCGCCGTCCTCTCGGCGGCCGGGCTGCAGCGGACCGGCTCCCGCCGCACGGCGTGGATGCTGGCCGCCGCGTCGATCGTGGTGCTCGGCTCGATCCGCTATCTCGTTCCCGCAGGCATCTCGGCCGACAGCCTGACGGTCGTCGGATGGGTGATCGCCGCGATCACCGGTGTGCTGCTCGGGGCGGCGACCGCGGGCTCGTGGGGTTCGGCGACCGGTCAGTGGGCCCTGATCGCCGGTGGGTGGGCGGCCTTCCTCACCGCCGCGGCCGTCGGCTCGGAGGTCCCCGTCGACGCCCTGCGCTGGACGGTGCCGCAGTGGGCGCTGGCCTTCGCACTCGTGGCAACGGTCGCCGCCGCGCTGACGGTTCCTGCCGGGATGCGCGTGCAGCGGGCCGATCCGCGATTGCTCGCGATCATGGTGTCCGCCGCGGTGGTACTCTCGGTGGGCTATCGGCTGCTCGGTGAGTTCGTGGGTTCCCGCGCGAACGACACGGGGGTGCTCCTGTGGCTGGTCGCCGGTGGAGCGCTCGCGGTGGCGGTCGTCGGCGCCGAGATCGTCGCGCGCCTCGTTCCACCCGGCGACGACCGGTTCGTCCTCGCGGTCACCGGAGCCGTGGCCGCGGCGTACCCCGTCCTCGTGGAGTTGTGGTCGGGTATGCAGTCGGCGACCGTGCCGTGGTGGGTGCTGCTCGTCGCGGTGGCCGCCGTGGTCGCCGGGGTGCGGCTCTCCCCCTACATGCCGTACGCGCTTCCCGGGCTGGTGCTCGCCGCGTCGATCTCGGCGGCGACGGTGTGGTGGCCGGCGGAGATCGGCGAGGGCATTCCTCTCGCGGTGCGGGTCGCGCTCGTCGCGCTCGGCACCGGTCTCGCGCTCGGCGCATCGCTGCCGGGTTCGGCGTCCGTGGCGGCTCTCGGCCTGGCGCTGCCGGTGCCGGCGACGGCCGTCGTGGGGGCGGTGTGGATGCTTCCGGCTGATACGCAATGGTCGGCGCTCGCATTGTTCGCCGCCGCCGTGATCTGCGCGTGGCAGGTGCGCTAGAGCTCTCACCTCCCCGATTCGCAAGCGTGCGAAGACAACCGTTAGGATGGGCACAATCCGTTTTGCCCGATGACGGCGAGCGGCGTGCATGTCGGGGCGATCCCCGTTTCGGCGGTGTGCCGTCCGCTGTGACGACAGCGAGTCCCACGGCCCGCAGTCAGTTTCACCCCGCCGACAGGCCCGACCCCGACGGAGTGCCTTTTGATCGCCATACTCGTTGCCCATGCGGTCGCTGCTCTTCTGGCGCCGCTTCTGGTCAGAGTCATGGGGAGAAATGCATTCCTGCCGCTCGCGCTGGTGCCCCTCGCAAGTCTCGGCTGGGTGATCACCAATTGGGGAACCGATCAGAAATTACAGATCGCGTGGGCCCCGACGCTGTCGATGAATGTCGATCTGCGCTTCGACACGCTCTCGGCGATCATGTGCGTGCTCGTCCTGGGCATCGGCTCGCTGATCCTGCTCTACTGTTCGCGTTATTTCGAGGACGACGAGCCCCGCCTGGGCCTGTTCGCCGCCGAGATGGTCGCCTTCGCCGGCGCCATGTTCGGCCTGGTGGTCAGCGACAACATGTTGCTGCTCTACATCTTCTGGGAACTGACGACCGTCCTGTCGTTCCTGCTCGTCGGGCATTACGCCGAACGCGCTTCGAGTCGTCGTGCCGCCACCCAGGCGCTGCTCGTCACCACGGCCGGTGGTCTGGCGATGCTGGTCGGCATCATCGTCCTCGGCGAGATGGTCGGCAGCTACAACCTGTCCGACGTCGTCGCGGCGGCACCCCACGGCTGGCTCGCCGGTGTGGCCGTGGTGCTCGTGCTCGTCGGTGCACTGTCGAAGTCCGCCGTGGTCCCGCTGCACTTCTGGCTGCCCGGTGCGATGGCCGCCCCCACCCCGGTCTCCGGATATCTTCACGCCGCGGCGATGGTCAAGGCCGGTATCTACCTCGTGGCCCGGCTCGCACCCGGCTTCGCGGACAGCGCCGCGTGGCGGCCGATCGTCATCGGGCTCGGTCTCGCGTCGATGATCCTCGCCGGCTGGCGAGCGTTCCGCGCCTTCGACCTCAAGCTCATCCTGGCCTTCGGCACCGTCAGCCAGCTCGGTTTCCTCACGGCCCTCGTCGGCACGGGCAGCCGGGAAGCAGCCCTGGCGGGCCTGGCGATGGTGATCGCCCACGCCCTGTTCAAGGCGTGCCTGTTCATGGTGGTCGGCATCATCGACCACTCCACCGGCACCCGCGACATTCGCAAGCTCGCACATCTCGGCACCGCCGCGCCCTACCTGATGGTGATCGCGATACTCGCGGCGGCGAGCATGGCAGGTCTGCCGCCGTTCATCGGGTTCGTCGCGAAGGAAGCCGCACTCGAATCGTCGCTGGTGGCCGAAGTGCTGCCCGAATGGGCGCGGATCGCCATGACCGCGGGCATCGTGGTGGGGTCGATCCTCACCCTCGCGTACAGCATCCGGTTCATCTGGGGTGCGTTCGGTCGCAAGCAGCTCAAACGTCCGAGCCCCGCGGTGCAGAACCTGCACGCGCCCGGCCCGCTGCTGCTCACCGCCCCGAGCGTTCTCGCGTTCGCCGGTCTCGCCGCGGGCTTCGCGAGCTCGTGGATCGATCACCTGATCGCCCCCTACGCCGACGAGCTGCCCACCGAACTCGACAAGCCCTACCACCTGGCGTTGTGGCACGGATTCACTCTGCCGCTCGCTCTGACCGGCGTGGTGATCGTGGGCGGCACGGCCCTGTTCCTCGCGCACCGCACCATCGCGCGCCTGCGCTTCGAGCACCCGCCGCTCGGCAACGCCGACCGGATGTACGACGCGACCCTCCAGGGCATGGACACCCTGTCCCTGCGCCTGACCGGTTTTCTGCAGCGCGGTTCGCTCCCCCTGACCCAGGCGACGATCCTCATCACCCTGGTGGCGCTCCCGACGGTGCTGATGTTCTTCTTCGGGCTGAGCACGATGCCGTCGACGCGCGCATGGGACTCGATCTGGCAGCTCGGGGTGGGGCTGATCATGATGGCCGCCGCGGTCACCGCGACGGTCCTGCGCAATCGCCTCGGCGGTGTGCTGGTCGTGGGCGTGACGGGTTACGGGCTCGGTGTGCTGTTCGCCCTCCAGGGAGCTCCCGACCTCGCGCTCACCCAGTTCCTCGTCGAGACCGTCACCCTCGTGATGTTCGTGCTGGTCCTGCGCAAGCTGCCCGCCGAGACCGACCCGGCCGCGGTGATGGGCAGCAAGTTCGCCCGCGCGATGCTCGGCATCGCCGTGGGCGCGGTGGTCGTCGGGATCGGCGCCTACGCCGTCGCGGCACGCACCACCGATCCGATCTCGCTGCTACTGCCCGACGCCGCCTACTACGGCGGTGACGGCAAGAACATCGTCAACGTCCTGCTCGTCGACATCCGCGCCTGGGACACGATGGGCGAGATCTCGGTACTGCTGGTCGCTGCGACCGGCGTGGCCAGCCTGGTCTTCCGCACCCGCCGCTTCGGCACCGCCCCACGTGTGGCGGACGCACCCGCGGCGCAGCTCGACGCGGTCTCCGCCAGCAACGAGACGACCTGGCTGCTCGGCGGCGATCTCATCGATCCGCGCTACCGCTCGCTGGTCCTCGAGGTCACCACCCGGCTGGTCTTCCCCACCCTGATGATCCTGTCGGTGTACTTCTTCTTCTCCGGGCACAACGCGCCCGGTGGCGGCTTCGCGGGCGGTCTCGTCGCCGGTCTCGCGCTGGTGTTGAGGTACCTGGCCGGCGGACGCTACGAGCTCGGAGAGGCGGTTCCCATCGACGCCGGCAAGATCCTCGGCCTCGGACTCACCTTCGCCGCGGGCACCGCACTGGTGTCGATGTTCCTCGGCGCCCCGGCCCTGTCGTCGGCGACCCTCGAGCTCACGCTGCCGCTGCTCGGCGACATCAAGCTCGTGACCGCACTGTTCTTCGACCTCGGTGTGTACCTCATCGTGGTCGGCCTGATCCTGGACGTGCTGCGCAGCCTCGGTGCTCGCCTCGACGCCGAGACCGTGGGTGAGGGCCGATGACCGCGAACATCACGCTCCTCGCCGTCGTCGGCGTGCTCGTCGCGGCCGGTGTGTACCTGTTGCTCGAACGCAGCATCATCAAGATGCTGCTGGGGCTGTTGCTGGCCGGCAACGGCATCAACCTGTTGCTGCTGACCCTCGGCGGTCCCGCAGGTCATGCACCCATCGTCGGTGTGGAGAGCGACGTCGAGCCGGACATGGCCGATCCCCTCGCGCAGGCGATGATCCTCACCGCGATCGTCATCACGATGGGTGTGGCGGCGTTCGTGCTGGCACTGACCTACCGCTCCTACACCTACCGCGCACGGGACGAGATCGAGAACGACCCCGAGGACACCCTCGTGTCGCAGCGGCGCAGTCTCGCCGACCTGCCGTCGCGAGACCGCTCCGACGACCCGCTCACCGGTATCCCGAGCAAGAGCGGCGATGCCTTCGACGCCGCGGGCAACCCGATCCCGCTCGACCAGCTCAAGAACATCGAGGACCTCGAGGCGTACGAGGACCTGCACGACGGCGACTTCGACGACCCGACCGACTCGGCCTACACGCAGAACCAGGGCGGGACGGACGAGCCCGGTAGTGCCGACGCTGCCGAGGACGCCGACGAAGCCGTGCGTGCCGGTGAAGTCGACGAGGCCGTCCGTGCGGACGACCCCGACCCCGAGGCCCCCGATCCCGCCGAGGGCGAGCGGACCGGAGACGACGACAAGAACGGGAAGGAGGATCGCCGATGAACCTGAGCGTCGCGAACCTCGTTCCCCTCCCCGTCCTCATCCCGCTGCTCGCCGCGGCCGCGACCCTGATCGTCGGCCGTCGTCCCCGCGCCCAGCGGTGGATCACCGTCTTCGCGCTGGTCGCCTCGCTCGCCGTGTGCGTGGCGCTGCTGTACTACGCCGACGCCGACGGCATCGCCGTACTGCAGATCGGCGGGTGGGAGGCGCCGATCGGCATCTCGCTGGTCGTCGACCGATTGTCGGCGTTGATGCTGGTCGTCTCCGGGATCGTGCTGCTGTCGGTGATGCTGTACGCGGTCGGTCAGGGTATCCACGACGGCAACGAGCAACAGCCCGTCTCGATCTTCCTGCCGACCTATCTCGCGCTCACCGCGGGCGTCAACATCGCCTTCCTCGCGGGCGACCTGTTCAACCTCTTCGTCGGCTTCGAAGTGCTCCTCGCCGCCTCGTTCGTCCTGCTGACCCTGGGCGCGAGCGCCGACCGCGTCCGCGCGGGCGTCTCGTACGTCATGGTCTCGATGGTGTCCTCGCTGGTCTTCCTCGTGGGCATCGCCTTCGCCTACGCCGCCACCGGCACCCTGAACCTCGCCCAGATGGCCCTGCGGATGGACGAGGTCTCACCGGGCACCCGGGCCGCGATCTTCGGTGTGCTGCTCGTGGCCTTCGGCATCAAGGCCGCGGTCTTCCCGCTGTCGTCGTGGCTGCCCGACTCCTACCCCACCGCACCCGCACCGGTCACCGCCGTCTTCGCCGGGTTGCTGACCAAGGTCGGTGTGTACGCGATCATCCGGGCGCACACCCTGCTGTTCCCGGGTGGCGAACTCGACGACGTCCTGCTCGTCGCGGGTCTGCTCACGATGATCGTCGGCATCCTCGGTGCGATCGCGCAGAACGACATCAAGCGTCTGCTGTCGTTCACGCTCGTCAGCCACATCGGCTACATGATCTTCGGCGTCGCCCTGTCGTCGCAGACAGGCCTCGCGGGCGCCGTCTACTACGTCGGCCACCACATCCTCGTGCAGACCACCCTGTTCCTCGTGGTGGGTCTGATCGAACGCCAGGCCGGGTCGGCGTCGCTGCGACGCCTCGGCAGCCTCGCGCTCATGTCCCCGCTGCTGGCGGTCCTGTTCCTCGTCCCGGCGCTCAACCTGGGCGGTATCCCGCCGTTCTCCGGGTTCATCGGGAAGGTCGCCCTGCTGCAGGCCGGCGCGGAGGACGGTTCGGTCCTCGCCTGGGTCCTCGTCGCCGGCGGTGTCGTGACGAGCCTGCTGACCCTGTACGTCGTGGCGCGTATCTGGACGAAGGCGTTCTGGCGGGCACGCGCCGACGCTCCCGAGGGCGATCTCGCCGACATCGGCCCGTCGGCGCTGATCGACGAATCCGCCACCGACATCTCCTTCGAGGAACGCCCGGACGTCGGCCGGATGCCGCCCGCGATGCTCGTCCCCACGGTCTGGCTCGTGGCGATCGGTGTGTCGTTGACGGTCTTCGCCGGTCCGTTGCTCGACATCAGCAACCGTGCCGCGGAGAACCTGCGCGACCGCACCGTGTACATCGAGGCCGTGCTGGGTGGTGAGCAGCAATGATGAAACGCGCCAACGTCCTGCGCATGTTCGTCGTGGGATGGACGACGCTGGTCTGGGTCCTGCTGTGGGGCACCTTCAGCATCGCCAACATCCTCGGCGGCGTGGTCGTCTCGCTCGTCATCATGTTCGTGCTGCCGCTGCCGCGTGTGCCCGTCGAAGGGCGCGTGCACGTGTGGTCCGCGATGCGACTCGGCGCGGTGATCTTCGGCGAGACCATCCGCTCGACGATCAACGTGGCGTGGCTCGCGATCCGGCCGTCCCCGCCGCCCGTCACCGGCGTGCTGCGCTGCCGGCTCACCATCAAGTCCGACCTGGTGCTGACACTGTGGACGGACATCATGAACAACATCCCGGGCACCATGGTGCTCGAGATCGACCAGGTGCGGCGGATCATGTACGTGCACGTCCTCGACGTGAGTACCGACAAGGCCGTGGCCGACTTCTACCGTTCCGCCCGCCTCATCGAGCGTCTTCTCATCCAGACGTTCGAACGCGAGTCGGAATGGCAGGCCAGCCCCTGGCGCAGCGGAACGGAGGAACTGACGTGACCGTGACACTGGTGATCGCGGGGGCACTGCTGTTCGTCTCCGCGGTCCTGATCACCTACCGCGTGATCGCGGGCCCCAACTCCCTCGACCGGCTCGTCGGCGTCGACGCCCTGCTCGCGCTCGGCATCTGCGGCATCGCGATCTGGGCGGTGTACACGCGCGACACCTCGGTGCTGCCCGCCACCGTGGCCCTGGCCCTGGTCGGCTTCATCGGGTCGGTGTCCGTGGCTCGATTCCGGGTGCGTGACGAAGGATGACGACGATCATCGACACCTTCGCCCACATCCTGATCCTCATCGGGTCGGTCATCTCGCTGACCGCCGCAATCGGCGTCGTGCGTTTCCGCGACACCCTGTCGCGCATGCACCCCGCCACCAAGCCCCAAGTGGTCGGCCTGTTGTTCGTGCTGGGCGGTGCCATGATCATGCTGCGCAGCTCGATCGACATCTGGATGATGGCCCTGGCCGGCATGTTCATGGTGCTCACCGCACCCGTGATCGCCCACCGGGTCGGCCGCATCGCCTACCGGGAGCAGCTCGGTCGCGACGGCCTGCTCGACGAGGACGCTCCCGGCGGGGCCTGACAACCGACGAGGACCTGAAGGCAGGGGCGTTCTCGGCCGATCACTCCTTCAGTTCCTGCACGAGCGAGTCCACCACCGCGACGAGATCGCCCTCGGTCTGCTCTGCGAGCCGGCGCTGACGCTGGTAGGACGCGCCCCGCACCGGAATGTCCGCGACCCGCGCGAGTTCGTCGGCGCAGCCGAGCCGCACCGCGGTGGGCATGATCTGCTCGAGCAGGTCGTTCAGGTCGTCGGTGACCAGCCGCTCGGTGCACACCGGGTCGAGGATCACCTCCGCCTCGAGTCCGTAGCGCGCCGCACGCCATTTATTCTCCTTGACGTGCCACGGCTGCAGCACGGGCAGTTCCTCACCCCGTTCGAGACATTCGTCGAAGTAGACGACGAGCGAATGCACGAACGCGACGAGGGCGGCCAGTTCGGCGCGGTTGGTGATGCCGTCGAAGACCCGGACCTCGAGGGTGCCCCATTTCGGCGCCGGCCGGATGTCCCAGTGCATGCCCCCGGGATGGCTGATGACGCCGGACTTGAGCTGGTCGGCGATGAACTCCGCGTACTGCGGCCAGTCGGCGAAGTGGTAGGGCAGGCCGGCGGTCGGCAACTGCTGGAACATCAACGCCCGGTTGCTCGCGTAGCCCGTGTCGTAGCCCGCCCAGATCGGCGACGAGGCCGACAAGGCGAGCATGTGGGGATACTTCACGAGCATGGCGTTGAGGATCGGGATGACCTTCTCCGCGGAGGAGATCCCCACGTGGACGTGCACTCCCCAGATGAGCATCTGCCGTCCCCACCAGCGGGTGCGGTTGATCATCTCGTCGTAGTCCGGGGAGGGCGTGACGGTCTGGTCGGTCCACTGCGCGAACGGGTGGGTACCTGCGCACATCAGGTCCACGCCGTTCGGGTCGGCGGCACGTCGTAGCAGCGAGAGCGACTCGGACAGGTCGTCGACCGCCTCGGCGACGGTGTCATGGACGCCGGTGACGAGTTCGACGGTGTTGCGCAGGAACTCCTTGGTCAACCGCGGGGTCTCCCCCGCGATCTCCTTCACCCTGTCGAAGACGACCGCCGCGCTGTTCGAGAGATCGCGGGTGGTCTTGTCCACCAGAGCGATCTCCCATTCCACGCCGATCGTGGGACGGGGTGATCCCGGAAACGCAACTGCCACGTCTCGATCCAACCACAGGGCCCCGCCGACGGATGTCCGTCTGCGGGGCCCTGTGTCGGGAATTACCTGCGAGATCGAGTCTCAGGAGATGAGGTCTCCGGTCACTCGATGACGCCGCACGCGAGGCGTGCGCCGAGGTTGTCCTGGTGCACGACCACCGAGGCGCCGTCCTCACCCTCGAGGTCCTCGAGGCCGAAGGCCGAGGTGGTGACGGTGGCGGTGGCAGTGCCGTCCTCACGGACGACGAGCGAGACCAGGTCGCCGCTCTCCGGGACGGAGGTGTTGCCGCCGGCCTGCAGGTGGGCACCGGCGGACAGGAACGCGCCGGGCTCGCCGCCGTTCGGAGCGGTGGACTCGGCCTCGCAACGACCGAACTCGTGGATGTGGACACCGTGGTATCCGGGCTCGAGACCCTCGACCTCGACGGTCACCTCGACGTTGCCGCCGCTCTCGGCGAACGACACGGTGCCGGCCGACTCACCGTCGACCGTGGTGAGCTCTGCGGTGAGCGCAGCAGCGGAGGCGGAACCACCGGCGTGCGACTCGCTTCCGCCCTCGGTGCCGTGATCGTCGCCGTGAGCTTCGGAAGCGGGTGCGGCGGATCCCGTCCACACCGGCGGCGTCGTCCCCGGCTCGGTGGTCGGCTCCTGGCCGTTCGAGCACGCAGTCAGGCCCACCGCAGCGATCGCGACGATCGGGGCCAGAGCACGCCAGGACATGCGACGGGTGGAACTGGAGACCATCAAACCGCTCCTTCGAAGTGCCGAAAAGTCACCCGATCATAACCGGGCGTCTCCGGCGCTCACCCAGTGGCGGACCGACACGCTTCCGGTACTACGGCGAAGTGACGATGACGATCACTCCGGGGGCGGCATCGCGGATGCCCTCGAAGCGCGGTTGCGCGGTGACACCGAGCGACTCCGCGACGGCCGTCGCGGTCTGCTGCTCGCCGGGCGACGACCCGTAGAACACCGAGGTCTGCGTCAGCAGGCCCTCGCTGTAGTTGCCGGTCTCGGAGATGGTGAAGCCCTCGTCCTCGAGGTAGGTGGCGGTCTGCGCGGCCAGGCCCGCGATCTCGGAGTTGTTGAACACGCGGACCGGCGCCGCCGCGGCGGCCGAGGTGTCGGAGGCGAACGAGGTTCCGCTCGCCACCGGCAAGGGAGCCGAGGACGCGGCCGCAGTGGTGGTGGTCGCGCCGGTCCCGGCGGCGGATGTGCCACCGTTCGCGGCGGCGGGGGCGGACGTGCCACCGTTCGCGGCGGCGGGGGCCGGCGCAGAGGGCACCGCGGCCGAGCGCGTCGACGGCGCGGCAGCGGTCGTCGTCGTGGGTGCCGCCGCGGGAGCGGGTTCGTCGTCGGAATCACCGAGCGAGGCGAAGCCGAGACCGGCGAACAGGATGCCCAGGGAGATCAGGACCATCGCGAACGCACGCAGAGGCGGTCCCGAGGGTGCGGGCGCGCGGCTGGGGATCTCGGGGGTTCTGCTCACGACCTCGACCATAGTTGCCCGAGCACACGCAGCGCTGCCGACCGGCCGCGCGTGTCGACATCGCAGTATCCGGCCCTCGGGCCGCCCGTCTAACGGGTGTCGAAACCGAGCCGACGGGCCGCGCGGGCCTTCTGACGACTCGCACGCAACCGCCGCAGCCGCTTGACCAGCATCGGATCGGCCGCGAGCGCCTCGGGACGATCCACCAGAGCGTTGAGCACCTGGTAGTAGCGGGTGGCGGAGAGACCGAAGAGTTCCTTGATGGCGTCCTCCTTGGCACCGGCGTACTTCCACCACTGCCGCTCGAACGCCAGGATGTCGAGATCGCGACGGCTCAGGCCGTTCGCCTCGTCGCCGGTGGGCTCCTGCGCGGATGCACCGTCGCCCTGCGGGGACACGAGATCGGACCGGTCGTTGCCGTGCGCTGCTGCGCCGTCCATTTCCCTCCTCGACTGACTGGATCACACCGTGACGAAGAGTCCTTGCGTCCCGGCGGAAGTCATTCAATCACGGGGTGGGGACACATACCGGTTCGAGAACGCCGCGAGTCGATCCCATTATCCTGTGTCACCATGGCCATTCTTCCCATCGTCATCGTCGGCGACCCCGTCCTGCACAACCCGACCCGGCCGGTGACCGAGTCACCCGCCGAACTCGCTCAGCTGATCGCCGACATGTTCGAGACGATGGACGCGGCCAACGGGGTCGGTCTCGCCGCCAATCAGGTCGGTGTCGACAAGCGACTGTTCGTCTACGACTGCCCCGACCGCGACGAGTCCGGCAAGGTCGCGCGCCGCCGCGGTGTCGTCGTCAACCCGATCCTCGAGACCTCGGAGATCCCCGAGACGATGCCCGACCCCGAGGACGATCTCGAGGGCTGCCTGTCCGTGCCCGGCGAGAACTTCCCCACCGGTCGCGCCGACTGGGCGAAGGTCACCGGTACCGACGAGAACGGTGAGCCCGTCGAGATCGAGGGCCACGGATTCTTCGCCCGCATGCTGCAGCACGAGGTCGGGCACCTCGACGGCTTCCTGTACGTCGACGTCCTGATCGGACGCAACGCCCGCGCCGCGAAGAAGACCATCAAGCGCGCCGGATGGGGTGTCCCGGGCCTGACCTGGCTCCCCGGTTCGGTGGAGGACCCGTTCGGCCACGACGACGAGGAGGAGTGACGAGGCGACCGACGAACCGTCGATGACGACCGACCGTCCGGCCCCGTCCGTACCCCTCGGCACCCGGGTGGTGCTGCGGTACCGCCTGCCCGCCGGCTACAGCCATCCGATGACCGACGTCATCGGTGAACTCGTCTCCGTCGAACCGGTGGTCGCGGTGCGCACCGCCGACGGTCGCGTCGTCCAGGTGTCCCCCACCTCGGTCGTCGCGCTCAAGCCGATCGCGGCGCGGCCGATCCGAGCGTCGGAGATCCGCGCGCTCGAGCACGCCGCCGCCGCGGGGTGGCCCGGTCTCGAATCGGCCTGGGTGGACGGCTGGCTCGTGCGCGCCGGGCACGGTTTCACCCGGCGCGCCAATTCGGCGACGCCGCTGGGCGAACGCGGCACCGTCGCCGACCCCACCGATCCGGCCGTCCGCGCCCGGCTCCGTGAATGGTTCGCGGCGCGCGGACTGCCGCTGCGGCTGCTGGTGCCCGATCGACTCGCCCGGATCCCCGAGGGGTGGCCGACCTCCGAGCCGGTGCTCGTGATGGGCGCCGACCTCGCGAACGTGCCGTTGCCTCCGGAGCCCACCCCGGTCACGATCACCGACCGGCCGGACGCCGACTGGATGTCGCTCCACCGCGCCGACGCCGGCCCGTTGCTCGCGCAGGACGTGCTCGGCTCGGTGGCCGCGGGGATCCTCGGGTTCGGCCGCATCGGTGCACCCGGGCAGCCGCCCCTGGCGATCTGCCGCGCGGCGATCACCGACGCACCGGACGGACGCCGCTGGGTGGGTCTGTCGACCGTGGAGGTCGCGCCCGAGCACCGGCGTCGCGGACTCGGCACCCTCGTGTGCGGTGCCCTGCTGCGCTGGGCCCGCGAGCAGGGCGCGACCCACGCATATCTGCAGGTCGAGGAGTCGAACACGGCGGCCCGCGCCCTGTACCGCGAACTCGGCTTCGTCGATCACCACCGCTACCGGTACGCCTCCGAACCCGTCGGATAGGTCGCCTACAGTGGGCGTGTGCGCCTTGCTACCTGGAATGTGAACTCCGTCCGTGCCCGTACCGACCGCATCCTCGACTGGTTGCAGCGAACCGACACGGATGTGCTCGCGATGCAGGAAACCAAGTGCAAGGACGAGCAGTTCCCGTACGAACGCTTCGAGGAACTCGGCTACCGCGTCGCGCACGTCGGCCTGAGCCAGTGGAACGGTGTGGCCATCGCGTCGCGCGTGGGCCTCGACGACGTACAGATCGGCTTCGAGGACCAGCCCGGTTTCTCGAAGGACCCGGAGGTCGATCCGGCGCTCGAGGCGCGTGCCATCGGCGCGACGTGCGCGGGTGTGCGTGTGTGGAGCCTGTACGTCCCCAACGGCCGCGACCTGAACGACCCGCACTACACCTACAAGCTCGATTGGCTCGCCAAGCTGCGCGCCGACGCGCACGCCTGGGCCACCGCAACGCCCGAGCAGCCCATCGCGCTGGTCGGCGACTGGAACGTCGCCCCCACCGACGACGACGTGTGGGATCCGGCGTTCTTCGAGGGCAAGACGCACACCTCGCAGCCCGAGCGCGACGCCTTCCACGCGTTCGCCGAGGTCGGCTACACCGACGTCGTCCGTCCGTACGCGCCCGGCCCCGGGGTCTACACCTACTGGGACTACACCCAGCTGCGCTTCCCCAAGAAGCAGGGCATGCGGATCGACTTCGTCCTCGGATCGCCGGCCTTCGCGGCACGGGTGACGGGCGCCGAGATCGACCGCAACGAACGCAAGGGCAAGGGCGCGAGCGACCACGCACCGGTCATCGTCGACCTCGACCTCTGAGCAGGTCCCGCATCGGGTGAACCGCCCGCGCAGGCATCAGGCCTTGCGGGCGGGCACCTTGCGCTGCGGCTGCTTGCGCCGGGTCTCCTTGCGGTGGGGTTCCGTGCGTGGCGGCTCGAGAGGCACGACGACGTCACGGTAGTTCTCGTGCGACGACAGGAACCGCTGCACATAGGTGCACACCGGTCGCACCCGCCAACCCCGTCTGCGGGCGAGATCGAGCGAACCACCGACGAGGACGGCCGCGAGACCCCGATGGCCGAAATCCTCGACGATCACGGTGTGCATGAAGTCGACGACCGGCGGGTTCGGCGCCGGAACGCGTTCGAAGTCGTAGTACCCCAGGATGCCGACGAGATCGCCGTTGAGGCGCAGTTCGAACCGGTTCTGGTCGGCGTTGTCCGACACGGCGAGGTCCGGCGAACTCGTGTTCATGAGCGCCTCCAATAGGGGTGGTGCGTGATCGAACTGTGACCTATGCCACTATAGAGCAACGGGGCGACCACCGACGGCAACGCTGTGGTGTTTCGAAAAGTGCACCCGCCTCAGCGCCGCCCGGCCGTGATCGAACACACCCTCGGTAGGGTGTCCGCGTGGACCTTCTGCCCCTGTCGCCTCGAGGCGAGACCCCGGTTCGAGCCCTCACCATCGCCGGCACCGACTCCGGAGGCGGAGCCGGCATCCAGGCCGATTCCCGCACGATGGCGATGTGCGGTGTGCACGCGTGCGTCGCGGTGGCCGCCGTGACCGTCCAGAACTCCGTCGGCGTCCGCGGGTTCCACGAGATCCCCGCCGAGACCGTGGCCGACCAGGTGCGGTGCGTGGTCGAGGACATCGGGGTGTCCGCAGCGAAGACGGGCATGCTCGCCTCCACGCAGATCATCGAGGCCGTCGCGCAGGTGTGCTGCGAGGTGGGCATCGGCCGCGACAACGAGGTGCCGCTCGTCGTCGACCCGGTGTGCGCGTCGATGCACGGCGATCCGCTGCTGCACTCCGACGCACTCGACGCGATCCGCGGGGTGCTCATCCCCCTCGCCACCGTCGTCACCCCGAATCTCGACGAGGTACGGCTGATCACGAGCATCGACGTCGTCGACGACGCATCCGCCCGGCGCGCCGCCGAAGCGCTCCATGCGCTCGGCGCCCAATGGGTGATCGTCAAGGGCGGCCACCTGCGCAGCTCGGAGAAGAGCACCGACCTGCTGTTCGACGGCGACCGTTTCCTCGAGTTCAGCACGCCGCGCATCGAGACCGGCAACGACCACGGCGGCGGCGACACGCTCGCAGCCGCGATCGCGTCGGCCCTCGCGCACGGCCGGTCGGTGCCCGAGGCCGTCGAGTTCGCGAAGGAATGGATCACGAAGTGCCTCGAGTGGTCCTACGACCTCGGTCACGGCCACGGCCCGGTCAACCCGTTGTGGCGACTGCACGAGCGCTGACCGCGCCCGCCCTCACTCGGTGAACTCGGCGCGCACCTCGGCCCGCTGGTCGCCTATCGGCACCCCGTCGGGTCCGTCGATCGAATTCGCGTAGACGGCCGTGCCGTAGGCGACGGCGGCGGCCGCTGCAGCGAACGCGTCGCGGTCGATGCCGGCCAGGGTGTCCTCGGGGGTGTGGTAGTTCGGGTCGAAGGGCTGGTCGGCGGTGCCACCCCACAGGTCGGCCTGCTCGGGGGTCTTGACGTCGTCGGCGCCGGTGAACACCCCGCCCGCGGGGATGCCGAAGGCGACGAACGGGCCGTAGTCGGAGCGACCGTCGAAATCCGTTCCGCCGACCTCGATTCCGCGTTCGTCGAAGAACTGCGCGAAGGTCCGTTCGATACCCGCCGAACCCTCCGGTCCGGGTCCTTCGCCGACGGAGTCGGAATCGTCGCCGTCGAACACCAGATATCCGGCGTTGGGTGAGCCGAGCATGTCGAAGTTCAGGTACAGGGCGATGTCGAGTCGTTCCTCGTCGGACAGCGACTCGACGTACCTCGTGGAACCGACCAGTCCGACCTCCTCGGCGCCCCAGAACGCGAACCGCACCGCGTTGGTGACGCCCGGTTCGCTGCCGAGTTGCAGCGCGGTCTCGAGGACTGCGGCGACACCGGTTCCGTTGTCGTTGATCCCCGGTCCTTCGGGGACGCTGTCGAGGTGCGCGCCGACGACGACCACGTCGTCGGTCGAGCCGGTGCGGGTCTGTGCGATCACGTTGCGCGACTTCCGGTCCTCGGTGCGGGTCTGGAGCGTCACCGTCACCGAGGTCGCGGCGGACAGACGCTCGGCGTCGACCCCCGCCACACCCCCGACCGGGATGCGGGGGTTCGATTCCGCGCCGAGACCGGCGGCCTCGAGCGGGCCGTCCTCGTTGTTGGCGACGAGCAGCGCGGCCGCTCCCCGTTCGGCGGCGACCTGCTCCTTGACGGCGAAGGTGCACACGCCGCGATCGACGATCACCACCGCACCGGCCGCGTCGACACCGTCGTAATCGGTGGCCTCGCAGCCGGGGGTGTCGTCGGGGGCGATGCGCACGACACGCGCGGTGAGCCCCTCCGGTCCCGTCGACGGCGACATGCCGAGTGCGCTCACGCCCATCGGCTCCCCGTCGACGGTGAGCTGCTCGTTCTCGACGGCGAACAGGGTCGTGTCGAACTCCGGTGTCTGCACGTCGAATCCGGCGTCGCGCAGGGCTCCGGCGACGTAGTCGACGCTCGCATCGTAACCGGGGGTCCCGAGCGAACGGTTGCCGTCGTTCTCGCCGGCGATCCGTTCGAGTTCCGTCAGGTGCGCCGTGACGGCATCGAGCTGCACGGCGTCGGCGAGCGCCGTCGGGTCGACGGGCGGCGCCTCCACCTCCGCCTCCGAGCATCCCGCCGTCAGGAGTACACCGGCGGCGATCAGCGCCGCTCCCCGCATGCCGTATCTCGTCTGCGCCCGCGCCATCGCCCGAGCGTACAAAAAAGCACTGCGCCGCACGGGGAAACCGTGCGGCGCAGTGTGTGGAGGCAGAACCTGCAGCGTGTCGAGGTAGTACCTCAGGCGTCGCGGCGGTTGACCACCACGAGCGAGGCCGCGAACACCAGGAACGAGAAGGCCGCGAAGTACACGAGCGAACCCCATGGACCCCAGTGGAATTCGATTCCCTGCCCGATGCCCAGGAAGTTGTTCGCGTTCGCGAACGGCAGGAACGGCTGGATCTCGCGGCCCACCGAACCGAACAACGCGAACAACGACTCGAGCAGCAGCGGCCACAGCATCAGCAGTGCGATCGTGCCGGCCGACTGCCGCAGCAGCGTGCCGACACCGATCGCGAGGAAGACACACAGGAAGGCGTAGATCGCGGTGCCGTAGACCGCGCGCCACGCCGTCTCACCGCTGAGGACGAGTTCGCGACCGGCGTCCGGCCCGGCCAGCGCCTTCGCGAGGTAGAAGGCACCGAACGAGACCGCGAGCGTCAGCACCGCGCCGAGCACACCGATGAGCAGGGCTTTCATCGTCAGGAGCAGGGTGCGGTTCGGGGTGGCCTGGAAGGTCGTGCGGATGACCCCGAAGCGGTACTCGCTGGTGACCGACAGTGCCGCGAGGATCATGAGCACCAGCACGCCGAAGCCGGTGACGCCGCTGACCGCGACGTCCACGGTCGGATAGAAGCGTCCCAGCTCGTCGTCCATTCCGGCCGACGCGCGGGAGACCGACCCGAGGATCGCGGCCAACCCCAGGCCGAGGGCGACGATGACGACGGTGCACCACAGCGGTGACTGCACCGACGTGAGCTTGATCCGTTCGGCCCGCAGAGTGTCGAGCGCCGTACTCATCACAGTCCACCCTTCATGACGTCGTCGACTCCGGATCCGTGGTATTCGACCTCGCCGCCGGTGAGTTTCATGAACGCTTCCTCGAGCGACGCGTTGCGTCCCGCGAGTTCGTGCAACACGATCGACCGGGTCGCGGCGAGTTCGCCGATCTCCGCGGCCGGAGCGCCCGAGACGTGCAGGGCGCCGTCGTCCTCCCGCACGGTGTGCCCGCGCTCGGCGAGCGCGGTGCGCAGCTCGTCGAGCTGCGGGCTGCGCACGACGACGAACGAGTCGGAGGCGCGGTCGACGAACTCCTTCACCGAGGTGTCGGCGATGAGCCGTCCACGGCCGATGACGATGAGATGTTCTGCGGTCTGCGCCATCTCCGAGAGCAGGTGGCTGGACACGAGCACCGTGCGGCCCTCCGCGGCGAGCGCCTGCATGAACCGCCGGATCCACACGATGCCCTCGGGGTCGAGGCCGTTGACCGGTTCGTCGAACAGCAGCACGCGCGGGTTGCCGAGCAGTGCGGCGGCGAGACCGAGCCGCTGCGACATGCCGAGCGAGAAGCCGCCGGCGCGCTTGCCCGCGACCTCCGTCAGACCCACCTGGCGCAGCACCTCGTCGACGCGCGAGGCGGGCAGACCGTTCGACGCGGCCAGCCAGGCGAGATGCGACCGCGCCGACCGGTTGGGATGCACCCACTTCGCGTCGAGCAGCGCCCCGACGGTGGTGAGCGGCCGTGTCAGCTCGCTGTACGGCTTCCCTTCGATCAGTGCGGTTCCCGAGGTCGGCCGGTCCAGCCCCAGGATCATGCGCATCGTGGTGGACTTCCCCGCCCCGTTGGGGCCGAGGAAGCCGGTGACGATGCCGGGACGGACCGTGAACGTCAGGTCGTCGACCGCGGTCGTGGACCCGAAGGTCTTGGTCAAGCCGGTCACTTCGATCATGCGCACCACCCTACGTGCGGCTCCGGCGAGCGCATCCGATCACGCACCCCGGAGCCGCACGCGGTGCATCAGGGGACGAAGACCTCGGTGGTGACCGGGATGCTCGGTCGTTCGGTACGCATCGTCAGGGCGACGCGGCCGGGCCCGGGGAACACGTGCATGACCATCGGCCGGGTGCTCGTGTGGAAGGCCGGCACGAATCGGGTCTCCGTACCGCGGGCGCCGGTGTCGAGGTTGTGCCAGTCGAAAGCGACGGTGACATCGCAGTTCAGGATGCTCGGCGTCCACTCGCCGAGGAGCGAGTAGCCCTGCGTGATCCGCAGTTCGATCCCGTGGGTGGCACCCGGCGCCGAGGAGTACTCGTAGAGCGGGCCGTCGAAGGCGGTTCCACCGGCGCGCACGATGCCGGCGCAGATGCCGTCGCCCAATGTCAGCACCGGAGGTGTGGACAACTCCGTCGTCGCGCACGACCTCGGTCCGGTGTTCGACCAGCCCATCTGACACGGTTCCTGGGCGCCCGCGACACCCGGCGCCGCGACGGCGACGGCAACACCCATGAGCCCGGCAGCGGCGGCAGAGAGAATTCTGTGTGCAATTGTCATGCCCGGGGATCGTACATACCGATCGGTATCCCGTCGCCCGATAATCGGAAAACCCCTGAACACCAAGGTGCTCAGGGGTTTCCCGTGACGGTCACGGCTCCAGCGGCGAAGATGCCTGGGCCCAGAAGCGTTTCGGGATCCGGCCTGCGTGCCGGGCACGGAATCCCGCTTCGACGGCGTGGCGCATGGCCGACGCCATCAGCGCCGGATCCTTCGCGCGGGTGACGGCGGTCGCGAGCAGCACGGCGTCGCAACCGAGTTCCATCGCGAGCGCCGCGTCGGAGGCGGTCCCGATGCCCGCGTCGAGGATCACCGGCACACCCGCGGCCTCGACGATCATCTCGATGTGGTGCGGGTTCGAGATGCCGAGGCCGGTCCCGATCGGCGAGCCGAGCGGCATCACCGCGGCACAGCCGACGTCCTCGAGGCGTCGCGCGAGGACGGGATCGTCGGTCGTGTACGGCAGGACGACGAAGCCGTCGTCGACGAGTTGTTCGGCCGCGGAGACGAGTTCGATGGCGTCGGGCAGCAACGTCCGTTCGTCGGCGATGACCTCGAGTTTCACCCAGTCGGTCTCCAGCGCCTCCCGCCCGAGCTGCGCGGTCAGCACGGCCTCCTTCGCACCGCGGCACCCGGCGGTGTTCGGCAGCGGTTCGATGCCGAGGCGGCGCAGCAGGTCGAGAACACCGGTTCCGGAAGCCGCGTCGACGCGGCGCATCGCGACGGTGGTCAGTTCGGTGCCCGACGCGACGAGCGCCTCCTCGAGCACGGCCAGGTTCGCCGCGCCACCGGTTCCGGTGATCAGCCGCGACCCGAAGGTGCGGCCGGCGATGGTCAGCTGCGGCAGGTCGGCGCCGGGGTCCTGTGTGTCAGCCACCCTGGACCGCCGTGAGGATCTCGATGCTCGCTCCGCGCGTGACCGGCTCCGACCAGCGACCGCGAGGGCACACGACACCGTCGACGGCGACCGCGATTCCCTTCTCGGGCAGACCGAGCTCGTTCAGCAGCTGCGACACGGTCGGGGCCGCGTCGTAGTACTTGTCCTCACCGTTGACGGTGATGCCCACGGACACGTTCGTCATCCCACACTCGCTTCCGTAATTCGTCCAGGACAGGCGTGTTGCGCGTCGGCCAGCGACCGCCCGCCGAGTTCGGCGAGCACCGCGTCGACGGTGAGCGGCGTGAGCAGCACACCGTTGCGGCCGTGGCCGGTCGCGGCGACGACACGATCGGAGAGCCGCCCGATCAGCGGCAGGTTGTCGGGGGTCATCGGGCGCAGGCCCGCGCTCGCCTCGAACAGCTCGTACTCGCCGAGCGCCGGGAAGATCCTCTCGGCGTCGGCGATCAGATCGCGCACGCCCGCCACCGTGACCTGCGTGTCGGACGCCTCGTACTGCGTCGCGCCCACGACGAGACCGTCGTGGCGGGGCACCAGATAGGCGGGGCGGCCGTGGACACTCGCGCGCACGATGCGCTGCGGCGGCGGGGTCGCGCCGGGCCGCACCCGCAGGCGCAGGATCTCGCCCTTGACCGGACGGACCGGAAGGCCTGGCCACAGTCGCACCGACGCCGAACCGGCGGCGAGCACCACCTGATCGTCCGGCAGGTCGGCGAGGTCGTGCACGGCGGCATCGGAGAAACGCACCCCGGCCCCGGTGGCCGCGACACGCAGGGCGTCGACGAGCGCGCGGTTGTCGACCGACGACTCGGTCGGCGCGAGCAGTCCGAGGCGCACCTTCGGGCCGAGCGACGGTTCGAACTCGCGGATCTCCGCGCGGGAGAGCAGTCGCATCTCGTGCCCCCGCTCCCCGACCCATTCGGCGACGGTCCGCAGGTCGGCCGCGTCCGCGGCGTCGAGTGCGACGGTCAGCGACGCCTCGGCGGTGAACACGTCGACACCGGTCTCCGCGCGCAGTGCCTCCGCGAATCCGGGCCAGCGGTCGAGCGAGGACGCGCCCAGCGAGAGCACGTGGTCCTCACCGGGCCAGCCCTCGGACAGCGGGGCCAGCATTCCCCCGGCCACCCACGAGGCGCCGCTGCCGGGATTCGGGTCGTGCACGGTCACGATGTGCCCCGAGCGGGCCGCGCGCCATGCGATCGACAGCCCGATCACTCCGCCACCCACGACGGCCACAGTTGTCATTGGTCCACCTCACTCCCTGCGCCGGCATGATCCGGGTCAGGTCATAACGGTCGGGGCCGGCAGGCCCCCTCTCAGCCCCGCGAACCTCGGGACTCCCGTGTCGTCACACTTTCTGCCTAGAGGCTACCGTCTTGGTCGTGACCACCTATCGCGGCAACCATCCCGACCCGCGCGGCCGCCTCGCGACCGCCCGGTTGTACCTGTGCACCGACGCTCGCCGGGACACCGGCGACCTCGCACGGTTCGTCGAGGAAGCCCTCGCCGGCGGGGTCGACATCGTCCAGTTGCGCGACAAGGACTCGGCCGGCGAGAAGAAGTTCGGACGCCTCGAGGCACGCGAGGAACTCGCCGCCCTCGAGATCATCGGCGAGGCCTGTGCACGCCACGGTGCGCTCCTCGCAGTGAACGACCGAGCCGACATCGCGCTCGCGGCGGGCGCCGACATCCTGCACCTCGGTCAGGGCGACCTGCCGGTGCGGCACGCGCGGCAGATCCTCGGCGACGAGATCGTCATCGGCCGCTCGACGTCGAGCCGGGCGCAGGCCGCGCTCGCCGACATCGAAGAGGGCGTCGACTACTTCGCGTCCGGGCCGGTGTGGGACACCCCGACCAAGCCCGGACGGACCGCGGCGGGGCTGGAGGTGACGCGCGAGGTCGCGCAGTCGCAGCCGGCGCGGCCGTGGTTCGCGATCGGCGGGATCGATCTCGAGCGGCTCCCCGAGGTGCTCGACGCCGGGGCCACGCGGGTCGCGGTGGTGCGGGCGATCACGAAGGCCTCCGATCCGCGGGCAGCCGCGGCAGCACTGAAGGCCGCACTGCCGGCCTGAGGGCTGCTGCCGGCCTGAGGCGTTACAACCAGCCCAGCACGGCCGAGGGCGACATCGCGATCGTGCCCTCGGGCAACCGCGCGCGCAGGCCACGATCCGCGGTGACCACGACCGTCACCCCCGGATCCACCACGGCCGTCGCGGTGGAGGCCAGCCGGGCCAGTTCGTCGTCGCCGCTGCCGTCCGCGCTGTGCACCGGGATCCGGACGTCGTCGATCGTCGCGTCGCGGGCGTGCCCTGCGAGGACCGCTTCGACGCGGGGGACCCAGCCGAACGTCCCGTCGGGAAATTCGACGGTGCGGGGCAGGACCGCGGCGAGGTCGGCGAGCAGGGCGCTCGTCGCGCCGGGGCGGTCGCGCCACCATCCGGTGGGGCCGCTCGCTCCGAGCACGTTCGCGGTGTCGAGCAGCATGCGCACCGGTGAGGTGCGCAGCGACGGCCACGCCTCGGCGAAGCCGCTGTGCAGCGGCATCGTCTCCACCTCCGGTTCGGGCACCCAGCGTAGTTCGGTGCTCTCCTGGTTGAGGCTGGTCACGAGCGTTTCGGTGGCGTCGGCGACGACGGTGGTGTAGGTCCATCCGCCCGCGAGACCGGAGGTGACGCGTTCGGCGCGCACCGTCACGGCCGCGACGTCGATACCGGCCTCCTCGTGGGCCTCCCGCACGGCGGCGTCGACGGTGCTCTCGTGCGAGTCGCGCGCTCCACCGGGAAGAGCCCACGTCCCACCCTGGTGCGACCACGCCGCCCGGTGCTGCAGGAGAACCGCGGGGCGACCGTCCGCGAGCGGAGCGCGCAGCAGCAGACCTGCGGCGCCGTGTCGTCCCCAACGCTTCTCACCGTCCGGTCCGACCGCCCAGCCGTCACCGTCTCCACGCATTGCGTCCGCCTCTCCGATCCGCCCTCGCCCGGACCTGTGCCCGGTACCGGATCCCGCCGTCCGTGGACGGCAACAATACCGCCGGGCTGCTTATATGCTCCCCTCAGACCGCTCGACACGAGGAAGGGAGTGCCCGGTGGACGTACGGATCACCCCTCCCTTCGCGCCCGTCGAGAGCCACATCCGCGACGACGCCGACACGGACACTCCGGACGCCCGGTTCGACGACGCCCGCGCGCTGTTGCGATCCACGCCGGTCCGGTTGGTGGTCCTCGGGGTGGTGCTCACCGTGCTGCTCGTCGCCTCGGCGGTGGTCTCCGCGACCACCGTCTCCGGCAGGCAGGCCACCCACGACCGTCTCCTCTCGTCCATCGAGCCTCTCGCCAGCGCGGCGCAAAATCTCTACAGCGCGCTGTCGGTGGCCGACGCCGCCGCCGTCACGGGCTTCATCTCGGGCGGACTCGAACCGGAGGCGGTGCGCAGTCGCTACGTCCAGGCGACCAACGAGGCCGCGGAATATCTCGTCATCGCGGCGACCGGTCTGACCGACGCCGACCGCGAGACCGCACACAACCTGACGGAGATCGGGCGGCTGCTGCCCGTCTACACGGGTCTCATCGAGACGGCCCGCACCAACAACCGCACCGGGCATCCGGTCGGCGCCGCATATCTCGGCGAGGCCTCGCACCTGATGCAGACCGAACTGCTCCCCGCCGCGCAGGAACTGCACACGCGCGGTGTCGCCGCGGTCGAGGACACCCAGCGCGACGCGGTGCGGCCGCCCTGGCTCGCGATCGGACTGCTCCTCGTCACGGTCGCCGCACTGTGCGTGGCGCACGTCGTCGTGAGCCGCCTCTGTCGTCGCACCCTCAATCCCGGGCTCCTCGTCGCGATCGGTGCCACCGGGGCGCTGCTGTGCTGGTTGCTCGTCGCCGGCCTCGCCTCGTCGAGCGCAACCGAACGCGCCATCGACCGCGGCGCGGCACCGCTCGCCGATCTCACCGAGGGACGGATCCTCGCCCAGCAGTCGCGTACCGCCGAGACCCTGCTGATCGCCCGGCGCGACACGACCGGCGCGTACGACGACACCTTCGGGACCAACATGTCGCGACTCGGCGGCATCCTCGAGGAGTACGGACGCGATTCTGCCCTCGAGGCCGGCGCCGAAGCGGTGGAGGCCGCCCGGTCGGCGCACGAGGCGTGGATCAACTCGCACGCCCGCATGGTCGACGCCCTGGCCCGCGGCGA